>JBEEJJ010000128.1:0-2562 GCA_041169265.1 Actinomycetota bacterium | reverse complement strand
CGCCTCGACCGATTCCTTTGCAAGGATTTCGGCAGCATCCTGGTCAACCAGGTAGTCGCCACCCTTGACGGTGTCGAAGGTGTGCCATTCCCAGCTGTCCTCTTCGACGTTGGCAAGAGCTGCCGCCATTCCACCCTGGGCCGCACCGGTGTGCGAACGGGTCGGGAACAGCTTGCTGATCACTGCGGTCTTAGCGTGAGGTCCGGCTTCGATTGCGGCGCGCATACCTGCACCACCGGCGCCGACAATGACGACGTCATAGGTGTAGTTGTGGATGCGTGGCTTAGTCAATTTTTATCCTTTGCAAACCTGTGGCAGATAGTTCACGGCGTTCTGGTCGATGCATGGGTCGAAGGTCACGCAGACCAGGGTGCCAAGCACGATCAGAAGACCGCAGACGATCCAAAGGGTGTAGTTCAAAACCTTGCGCACGTTTTCACGCTCGGCATAGTCGTTGACGATTGTGCGCATGCCGTTGGTGCCGTGAATCAATGCGAGCCAGAGCATCAGCACGTCATAGGCCTGCCAGAACGGGTTAGCCCACTTGCCGGCGACGAAGGCAAAGTCGATCTGCTTGATGCCTTCACCCGTGAGCAGGTTGATGAAGATGTGGCCGAAGATCAGAACGAGCAAGATTGCGCCCGAGTAGCGCATGTAGAGCCAGCCCCACTTTTCCCATTGGGCGTGCTTGCGTGAGCGCGGGCTGCGAGGAGTTTCGATGGTTACCATTTGCCTGCTCCTAACCGAATACGTGCATCAGGTGACGAGGGGCGAAGCCCAGGAACAGAATGAAAGCGAGCGCGATAACGATCCAGAACATGACGTTCTGATATTTCGAGCCTTTGCGCCAGAAGTCGATCAGCATCACGCGAACGCCGTTTAGTCCATGGAACAGCAGAGCGGCCACGAGCCCAAGCTCGGCAAGACCGATGAGCGGGGTCTTGTAGGTGTTGATTACCGCGTTATAGGCCTCTGGGCTGACTCTCACACCGGTGATTCGGTGAAGAACCCAAGACCACATTCCGGTCTTGCCGCGATAAAGGGTGCCAGCGGGCTTTGTGGGCACGAAATCCTCCTGTTTGGCGACGGCATCGAAGCGCAATTACCTTCAAGTCTAAACCCCCGTGGGCTAGGTTTATTTCGTGAGCAACCCCCTTTTCGAGCCCAACTTCTATGCGGTGATTCCCGCCGGTGGAGTTGGCTCTCGACTATGGCCGTTATCGAGGATGAGCTCGCCAAAGTTCCTGCTCGATTTCACGGGTTCTGGTCGCTCTTTGCTTCAAGAAACCGTGGCTCGTTTGGCGGGATTATTGCCTGCCGAGCGCATTTTTGTGGTCACGGGTTCAGCCCACTCGCATGAAGTTGCGCGGCAGTTGCCGCAGCTGCCCGAAGCCAACCTGATTGTCGAACCCGAGCCTCGTGAATCGACGGCGGCGATTGGGCTCGCTGCTGCCGTGATTCGCGCGAGCAACCCGGAGGCAGTCATCGGTTCGTTCGCCGCCGATCATGTGATTCGCGACCAGTCCGGCTTCGAATCGGCGGTCGCGGCAGCGGCTGCGCAAGCCGAGCAAGGTCAGATCGTCGCCATCGGCATCGAGCCGACCGTTGCAACGAGTGCCTACGGATACATTCGGGTTGGAGCGCCGGTCGGTGCGGACGCCTCGGTAGCCGAGGTCGACGCCTTCGTCGAAAAACCCAGCCCTGCGCTAGCCGCCGACTACCTCGCCTCGGGTGACTATCTCTGGAACGCAGGCATGTTCATTGCCCGAGCCGATCGACTGCTCGCCGCCATCGAGTTGAGCGAGCCAGAGCTCGTGCGCACAGTCGAGCAACTTGCCACCGGCTGGGGAGTACCCGAAACTCAGGCGGCGCTGCCTGAGGCCTGGTCGAAAATCAAGAAGATTGCCATCGACTATTCGGTGGCCGAGCCAGCCGCCGCGCGCGGTGAGATGCGGGTTGTGCGCGCATCCTTTGATTGGACAGACGTTGGCGACTTCGCTGCACTGAGTGACCTCAGCCACCCCGAACCAAACGGGCTCAAGACTCTGGGTGACGTGCGAGCGATCTCGCTCGATTCGACCGGTCTCGTGGTGGGCCATGGTGGCAAGGTCATTGCCGTTTCGGGCCTCGACGACGTAATTGTGGTCGATACTCCCGATGCACTCTTGATCACCACCCGCGACCGGGCCCAGACCACCAAGGATGCGGTGGCAAAGCTGCGCGAAATGGGTCACGGCGACGTGCTCTAGCACCGAGTGACAAAATGGACACATCATGGGAGCGAAAATGCGGTTGAATCGGGAGTTGGCGGTGCTCGCCGCATCCGCGCTGCTGCTAACGGGATGCTCCGCTATCGGCCCCGATGCCGAGGTGACCGATGTCGATTACAAAGCCTGCATCGCTGCGTCGGTTTCGACCGTCGAGGCCGGCTCGATCGACGACCAAGCCCTCGACGGAGTGCAACGTGCGGTGGTCAAACAAGGTGTCGGCTACAAACTGGCTTTCGCGAGCGAAAAGCCGAACACCGAAAGCTACGTCAACCAGTTAAAGGGTCTGATTGCT
>JBEEJJ010000127.1:0-3029 GCA_041169265.1 Actinomycetota bacterium | reverse complement strand
CGCATTGCAGCCGGTGGCCCGATCCTTGCCGAGCAAAACATCGAGAATCACTTCGCACTGCCACGCGAGTTGGTCGGCAACGGCGACTTGTTCATCCTTAAGGTTTCTGGTGATTCGATGATCGATGCCGCCATTTGCGATGGTGACTGGGTGGTCGTGCGCCAACAGCAAACCGCCGACAACGGCGACATCGTGGCCGCACTGCTCGAAGACTCGGCGACCGTCAAGGTATTCAAGCAGACCAACGGGCAAACTTGGCTACTCCCCCGAAACTCCGCCTATGACCCAATCGATGGCACTCACGCCGTGATCATGGGCAAGGTTGTGTCGGTCATCCGTTCGATCTAAGTCGATTTAGCCGGGTATTCCAGCATCCCCGCAGGGCGCACTAATCCTTAGCGCTTGGCGTTTCAAACGGCGCGAGCTCCGAAGCTAACTCTGGTCTAACCATCGCAACCACCAGGGTCCCCTCTTCGACGTATTCGAGCGAGATGATTTTGCTATTTAGGTGGAGTCGCGAGACCAGGTCTCCGCGCGAATAAGGCACCAGGGCTCGAACTCGAACGTTGGGTTCGGGCAACATGCTGGCGATGCGCTGCTGGAGTTCTTCGATTCCCTCACCCGTTCGGGCCGACACCCCGATGCTGTCTGGCTCCATGCCACGAAGTGCCATGCGTTGGGTTTGATCGGCGAGATCGATCTTGTTGAAGACGACCAGCTCAGGGATGTTTCGTGCGCCAACTTCACCGATTACGTCTCGCACGGTCGCGATCTGGCTTGCCGGATCGGGATGTGATGCATCGACAACGTGAACGACAAGGTCGCTTCCCTCGATCTCCTCGAGAGTCGACCTGAACGCCTCGACCAACTGGTGAGGAAGGTTACGCACGAAACCTACGGTGTCGGCGAGCGTGTAGGCACGACCATCCGGAGTTTGGGTTTTTCGAACGGTTGGATCGAGCGTTGCGAACAGCGCGTTCTCGACGAGCACTCCGGCCTCGGTAATGCGGTTCAACAAAGACGACTTGCCGGCGTTGGTGTATCCGGCGATAGCCACCGAAGGCACGGCGTTCTTGTTTCGGTTCGATCGTTTGGTCTCACGAGCCGGCTTCATCTCGGCAATCTGCTTGCGCAGCTTTGCCATTCGAGTGTTGATTCGGCGACGGTCGAGTTCGATCTTGGTTTCACCCGGTCCACGCGAACCCATGCCGACACCGCCAGCAGCCTGACCACCGGCCTGTCGAGACATCGATTCACCCCAACCACGAAGTCGAGGCAATAGGTATTCGAGTTGAGCCAGCTCGACCTGCGCCTTTCCCTCGCGGCTCTTGGCGTGCTGGGCAAATATGTCGAGGATTACCGCCGTGCGGTCGATGACCTTGATCTTGACCACGTCTTCGAGAGCGCGGCGCTGCGAGGGCGCTAACTCGGTGTCGGCAATTACGGTGTCGGCACCGGTTGCCACGACCATCTGGCGGAGTTCGGCAGCCTTACCTTTGCCGAGGTAGGTGGCCGGGTCTGGATGGGCGCGGCGCTGGAGCAGCCCGTCCAAGACCTGCGAACCCGCGGTCTCGGCAAGGGCGGCTAGCTCGCGCAAGGAGTTTTCTGCATCCTCGAGGGTTTGCTCACCCCAGAGACCGATAAGCAGCACCTTCTCGAGGCGAAGTTTTCGGTATTCGACATCGCTGATGTCTTCGAGTTCGGTGCTTAGTCCGGCAACGCGGCGAAGGGCTGCGCGTTCTTCGAGGTCGAGTTGGTCGCCGTCAGAGTCGGAGTGCCCATGAGTGTCGCTAGCGCCAAGAGCTTCGGCTCGAGCCCCACGCCTCAGGATGCGGTCGATGGCGGCCTCGGACCGGGTCGCGCTCGAGGCTTCTTCGTCTGGAATCAGCGGACTGTTACTCATCTGCAACTAACACTAACGCCGGCATCGGGTATAGATTGACGTCATGTCTTCTGAGCATTATTTCTCGGAGACCCCCGACACCGAATACAAACCGAAGAAGATTCATGCCGTTTTGGCAGGGCAATCGGTCGAAGTCACGACGGCAGGAGGGGTTTTCTCCCCAGACCACGTGGACCAAGGCACAGCGGTGCTCCTTGACCAACTCGACCACGCTCCGGCCGGTGGCAACATTCTCGACATTGGATGCGGTTGGGGCCCGATCGCGCTCTCCCTGGCCTTGCAAAGCCCCCGCTCGACCGTCTGGGCCATCGACGTGAACTCAAGGTCGCGCGAGTTGACCGCGTTGAACGCGAAAGCGTTGGGGATCAAAAACATTCGCGTTTGTGCACCCGAAGAAGTGCCGGCCGAGATAGCTTTCACCGGGATCTGGTCGAACCCGCCGATTCGGGTCGGCAAGGATGTTCTGCACGAGATTTTGCTCACCTGGCTGCCCCGACTTGCTCCCGACGCCGACGCCTATCTCGTGGTGCAAAAAAACCTTGGCGCAGATTCGTTGCACAGATGGCTCGAGTCGAAGTTGCCTTCAGGATTCTCGACAATCAGAGTCGATACCGCGAAATCGTTCCGCGTGCTCCGTGTGAAAAACAGAAACGGCTAGCTCGGGCGCTCAGAGCGCTCTCGAGCCGAGTTAGAGCTCGAGTTCTCCGTCAAACACCAGCACCGCTGCGCCGCTCAGGCCCACGTGCTCGCCATTCTCGGTGGCAAACATGCGAACACCCAACGTCCCGCCTGGAACGGTTACCTGCCAAACGTTTGGCGCGTCTTTTCCGGCCCAGTGGCGAGTCGCAAGCGCAGCGGCCACGATTCCCGTGCCACAAGACAGTGTTTCACCGACCCCGCGCTCGAAGACGCGCATGCTAATGTGCCCGACTCCGTCTTTGACCATCGGGTCGGCCGGAACGACAAACTCGACGTTGGCTCCGTGATCGGGTGCCGGCTCCAAAACCGGAGCAACTGCAAGGTTTAAGTCGTCCAGCTCACTAGCCGACGCCAGAGCGACCACCACGTGCGGATTGCCGACGTTGATCGCCTGGCTCGGACGAGCCACTTCGAGATGAGAGGCGCT
>JBEEJJ010000126.1:0-3757 GCA_041169265.1 Actinomycetota bacterium | reverse complement strand
GAGGGCGTCTTCAGCGGCAAGAGCATCGTGGTTACCGGCACGCTAATCGGCTTCACTCGTGAGCAAGCCGAAGAAGCAATCATTTCTCGAGGCGGCAAGGCAGCGTCGAGCGTTTCAAAGAACACCGCTTTCGTGGTCGCAGGTGCTTCCGCTGGTTCGAAACTCGACAAGGCCGAAGCTCTGGGCGTCGAAGTTATCGACGAGCAAGAGTTCGTCAATCGGCTTTCCTGACCCTCACTGAGTGCAGAGCATCCTTGCCGCGACGCTTCGTTCGGTAGACTTGACCTAAATCCATTCACCGCAAAGCGGAAAGAATTTAATGTCTGAACTAACCCCAGATTTGGTGCGTCACCTCGCGAGTTTGGCTCGCATCCAAGTGACCGACGCCGAAGTAGACCGACTAACCGAGCAACTTGCCGTGATCGTGGATGCAGTGGCAACCATCAACAAGGCAGTCGACTCGAGCGTGCCAGCCACCAGCCATCCAATTCCTATGGCAAACGTGTTCCGTGAAGACGTCGTAGTGCCATCTCTCACCCAGGAGCAAGCCCTCTCGGGTGCCGCCGATTCAGACCAGGGTCGATTCCGCGTTGCTGCGATTTTGGACGAAGAGTAAACCATGAGCGACCTGATCAGAAAAAGCGCCGCCGAACTCGTCGACTTGCTCGCCTCGAAGCAAGTTAGCTCCGTCGAGGTTACTAAGGCACACCTAGACCGCATCGCCGAAGTCAACCCGACCATCAACTCATACCTGCACGTCACCGACGAAGCAGCCCTAGCCGTCGCAGCCGATGTCGACCGTCGTCGCGCGGCAGGGGAGAACCTTCCGCTGCTGGCTGGTCTGCCCATCGCCGTGAAAGACAACCTCACCACCACCGACGCACCAACCACTGCGGGTTCGAAGATTCTCGAAGGTTGGGTGCCTCAATACGACGCAACAGTCGTCAAGCGCCTTCGCGACCAGGGCATGCCAATCCTCGGCAAGACCAACCTCGACGAGTTCGCCATGGGCTCATCCACCGAGTTTTCGGCGTTCGGCCCCAGCAAAAACCCTTGGGACATCGAACGAATCCCAGGCGGATCGGGCGGAGGCTCGTCCTCGGCTGTTGCTGCATTCACCGCACCGCTAGCCATCGGCAGCGACACCGGTGGTTCGATTCGCTTTCCGGCTGCAGTCACTGGAACCGTCGGGCACAAGCCAACCTACGGTGCCGTTTCGCGATACGGCCTGATCGCGCTGGCCTCATCGCTCGACCAGATCGGTCCGGTTAGCCGAAGCGTTCTCGACGCAGCACTTTTGCAAGATGTGATCGCAGGGCATGCGCGCCGCGGATCAGTCGCAGGCAAGCGCATCGGTGTCATCAAGCAGCTGACGGGTGCAGGTTTCCAGCCAGGAGTACAGGCACGTTTCGACCACAGCCTCGAGCTGCTCGCAAAGGCTGGTGCCGAGATCGTTGAGGTCGACTGCCCATCCTTCGAATACGCGATTGCTGCCTACTACCTGATTCTTCCCGCGGAAGCATCGAGCAACCTAGCCAAGTTCGACAGCGTTCGTTTCGGTCTGAGAGTGACCCCAGAGGGCAACCCGACCATCGAACGTGTGATGGCCGCCACCCGAGAAGCCGGATTCGGCCCAGAGGTCAAGCGCCGAATCATCCTGGGCACCTACGCCCTTTCTAGCGGATACTACGACGCTTACTACGGCTCGGCTCAGAAGGTCAGAACGCTCATTCAGCGCGACCTCGCTGCGGCATTCGAAAAGGCCGACGTGCTCGTGTCGCCAACCGCTCCGACCACGGCGTTCAAGTTCGGTGAGAAGCTCGAAGACCCGCTAGCGATGTATCTAAACGATATCGCGACCATCCCTGCCAACTTGGCCGGCATTCCGGGAATGGCGATTCCAAACGGACTCGCCGACGAAGACGGTCTGCCAAGCGGAATCCAATTACTGGCACCTGCCCGCGAGGATGCGCGCCTCTACGAAGTCGCTGCGGCTCTCGAAGCGCTGCACGAGGGTGTCTGGGGCAAGAGAATGATGGATTTCGCTCCCGAGTTGAAGGTGGGTGCTTAGTCATGGCTAAAGCCGAGCTGATGAACTACGAAAAGGCTCTCGAGCAGTTTGAGGTCGTGATCGGCCTCGAAGTGCACGTCGAGCTCAACACCAACACCAAGATGTTCTGCGGTTGTCGCAATGATTTTGGTGACGAACCAAACACCAACGTTTGCCCGATTTGCATCGGTCTTCCTGGCTCTCTTCCGGCGGTCAACAAGCGCGCGGTTGAGTCATCGATAGCCATCGGCCTAGCCCTCGGCTGTTCGATTGCACCGACCGGCCGCTTCGCCCGCAAGAACTATTTCTATCCGGACCTGGCCAAGAACTTCCAGACCTCGCAATACGATGAGCCGATCGCTTTCGAGGGCTCCCTCGATGTGGAGGTTCCGAGCGGCAAGATTTTCACAGTTGGCATCGAACGTGCCCACATGGAAGAGGATGCCGGCAAGCTCACTCACGTCGGTGGAAACACCGGCCGCATCCACGGTGCAGAGTATTCGCTGGTCGACTACAACCGCGCAGGCGTTCCTCTTGTTGAGATCGTCACCAAACCTGTGCTTGGCGCAGGCGCAGAAGCGCCTGAGTTGGCCGCTGCCTATGTGCGCAGCATCCGCGAAATCGTGAAGGCACTTGGTGTATCAGATGCCCGCATGGAGCGCGGAAACGTTCGCTGTGACGCCAACGTCTCTCTTCGGCCACACGGTCAAGAGAAACTCGGCACCCGCACCGAAACCAAAAACGTTAACTCGCTGCGTTCGATCGAGCGTGCCGTGCGCTATGAGATTCAGCGGCAGGCCCACATCTTGGCCAATGGCGGCTCCATCACCCAAGAGACTCGTCACTGGCACGAAGACAAGGGTGCGACGAGTGCCGGACGTCCGAAGAGTGACGCCGACGACTATCGTTACTTCCCTGAGCCAGACCTCGTTCCGGTTCAGCCGTCGCACGAGCTGATCGAATCGATTCGTGCGAGCCTGCCTGAAAACCCTGCCGACCGTCGCAAGCGTCTTCAGTCCGAGTGGGGCTTTGCCGACCTTGAATTCAGGGATGTCGTAAACGCCGGGTTGCTCGACCAAATCGAGGAAACTGTGGCTGCCGGCGCAAAGCCGCAGTCGGCTCGCAAGTGGTGGACTGGCGAGATCGCTCGCTTGGCCAACAACGAGGACAAAGAGATCGACGCACTAGCCGTTACCGCCGCAGATGTCGCCGAGCTCGCTCAACTCGTCGAATCAGGAAAGATCAACGACCGCATCGGTCGCGAAGTCTTGGCTGCGGTCTTGGCGGGAGAGGGTTCGCCAGCGACAATCGTTGCGGCCAAGGGTCTCGAAGTTGTCTCGGATGATGGTGCTCTACTTGCTGCCATCGACGAAGCACTGGCATCTCAACCAGACGTTATCGACGCTATTCGGGAGGGTCGCATGCAGGCGGCTGGCGCTGTTATTGGCGCGGTCATGAAAGCCATGAAGGGTCAGGCCGACGCTGCTCGAGTGCGTGAACTTCTGATTCAGCGAGCTTCGGAGTAAATCCCCTTAAAATGTGAAACCCCAAAACAACTGATGTTGTTTTGAGGCTCAACGGCTCTAAAGATGACGTCAGGAATTGAGAAACCCCTCGACGACTTGAGGTCGTCTCGGGGCTCAGCGCTTCAATGCTTGGCGCAAAAAGTTGGAAACCCCAAAACAACTCATGTTGTTTTGAGGCTCA
>JBEEJJ010000125.1:0-2849 GCA_041169265.1 Actinomycetota bacterium | reverse complement strand
AACCGCATACGCAGCTATGGGTCTGCAGGCGAGCGGAGTCGATTCGAGCGCTTACTCGGCTTGGCTCACCACTCAACTCGTAGATGACGGCGGACTCGAAACCCCGTGGTCGGAGGGAAAGGGCGACACCTTCGCCACCATCCAGGGTCTCCTGGCTCTAGATGGTCGAAGCTACCCGAGCTTGATCGGAAAGTAATTGCGAAATCGGTTGCGGGTGGTGCTGATCGCCCTGGTCGCATTTGTGGCGGTCGGGTCGATCATCTCAACGCTGCCCGCAACCGAATCCAATTCTCAAATCCCAGTACCAAACCCAACCTTTTCTGACGGCGCGTGCTTAAACGACGGGGTCACCCAGGTGATTGACTTCGGCGAACATCATTCTCCGATTATCTATTGCGCCACAAATTTCGTCGGAACAGGCTGGGACTTGCTCGCGCAACGCGTTGATGTTTCGGGCACAGACGAATATCCGACTGGATTCGTATGTCGAATCGAAGGCGTGCCATCCGCCGCAGAGCAGGATTGCGCCAACACTCCAACCTATAAAGAGGGTTCGTGGGTTTATTTCGTCGCTGACCTTGATAGCGCAGGATGGGTGATGAGCCCGGCAGGCGCGGGGATGCGCAAACCGGGTTGCGGCACGTCTGACGCTTGGGTCTTCTCGGGTTCAGATCGCCCCGAACGAGTGATCCCCTCTGTTGAACCGACGGTCTTCAAATGCGCCGACTGAGTGAATTCGCGGCGACCAAGGTTCACCCTGGAACATGGTGGAGTCTTGGCTTTTGCATCGCAATTCTGGCTGGGCAGAGCACAAACATAGTCACCGTGCTCGCGTTAATGGCACTGTCGATTTTGCTTATTCTCACTTTGCGCACCAACGCACCCTGGGCGAGATCGCTGCCTTTCTATCTGCTACTCGCTTTGATCTTTGTGCTAACTCGGATTTTGTTTCGAGTGATTTTCAACGGCGACTCAAATGCCTCGGACGTGGCTCTCGAGCTTCCACGCCTCGCGATACCGCTCGGACTCGGTCAGGAGTTGTCTTTGTTCGGGTCGATTAGCTGGGCGACCTTAGGCTCGGCAACCTTGGACGGTCTCCGACTGGCGGCCATCATCCTCGCCGTTGCTATGGCAAACACGCTGTCGAATCCTCGGCGTTTGTTGAAATCGACACCGGCTGCACTGTATGAGATTGCCGCGGCCGTCTCGGTGGCAATCAACTTGGCCCCCCAACTCATCGAAAGCCTTCAGCGAGTGCGTCGTGCGAAAGCGCTCAGGGGTCGAAACAGCGGGTCGAGTGCGTTGACCTCAATCATCATCCCAGCGCTCGAAGACACCCTGGACCGTTCGCTTCAACTCGCGGCGAGCATGGACTCCAGGGGCTTCGGCAGAACCAATCGACTTTCCATCAGACGCCAATGGGCAAACCGGCTGCTCAGTTTCGCCTCTGCTAGTGGCTTGGCTGTCGGCGCCTACCTCTTGGTGACGACCACCGATCCAACCGCGGCCGTAGGCGTTCTGAGCGCGAGCTTGGTCAGTCTGGTCGCAGTCATTCGACTAACGGACAAGCGAAACCTGAAAACGCGTTTCAACCGGCAGAAACTTGGTGCCGTTGATTACGCCGTCTTGTGTCTATGTGTTTTCGGGCTCGCCCTCGTAGTTCTGTGGCCAAATCAGGCGGTGGGTTTCTGATGCTAAAAATCACCAGCCTACAGTTTGGGTTCGACGCCAGTGACCCACTTTTTACTCGCGTCAGTCTCGAGTTTGCAGCTGGAGAATTTGCACTCGTTTGCGGACCGACCGGGAGCGGAAAATCTACGCTGCTGCGCTGCATCAACGGACTAGCTCCGCACTTCACCGGTGGAAACCTGGTTGGGCGAATCGAAATCGGGGCTAACGACGTCACCGGTTGGCAACCGCATGAGCTGGCTCACCTGGTCGGATTTGTGAATCAGCAACCCGAAGGTGCGTTTGTGACCGACACCGTGGCCGAAGAACTGGTCTATGGCATGGAGCAACTCGGCATCGCCGAGAACGAGATGAAGTCAAGGCTTGAGTCAATCGCTGCGACTCTTGGTCTCAATGAGCTGCTCGAGAAACAACTCACCGAACTTTCCGGCGGACAGCAGCAACGAGTTGCGATTGCCGCCGCGCTATCGGCTGGGCAGCGAATCCTGGTGTTGGACGAACCGACCTCAGCGCTTGACCCCAAGGCGGCTGCCGAGATCATTGGGGTGCTTCGTCGACTTTCACGGGACGGGGGAATCACGGTTCTGCTCGCGGAACATCGTCTCGAGCGAGCGCTGCCGAGCGTCGATTCGATGGTGATCGTGCACGGAGACGGATCGGTCACAAAGCAACTCCCGACCGACGCAATTCGCGAGCGAGTTCCGACTGGTTCCACCGGTCGTCGAACTCTCCAGTCGCTTGCAAATCTCCCCTCCTTGCTTGTCACCACAGGATGAGCGACTCAGGCAAGCGCCGACTCCAAGTTTCAACCCTTCGCAGATTGAACAGCCGGTCGAGTTTGCGGGGGCACCCGCTCTCGCACTGGAGTCGATCTCGGTGAATTATGGCGAATATGTCGCCGTGGATGCCGTTTCGTTTTCGGTTGAACGCGGTCAGGTGGTTGCCCTGATGGGCGAAAACGGCTCGGGCAAAACCAGCCTGCTCTGGGCGATTCAGGGAAGCGGAGTTAGAACCGGCGGAACACTCTCGACCCCCTGGGGAGATACCGCGCCGATGACGGTGGAAGAACGACTGTGCGTTGCGACTCTTGTGCCTCAGAAGGCGAGTGACCTGCTCTTTTTGCCAACCGTTTCAGAGGAACTCGAAGACAGCGACCGGTT
>JBEEJJ010000124.1:0-2561 GCA_041169265.1 Actinomycetota bacterium | reverse complement strand
CGAGAATCACAACTTGTTTCGACATGGCTTAAGTCTAGACACCGAGCCTAAGGAAGAACGATGGTGAGTTTTTGACCCACCTTGATCAGGTTGGCGCTGGTCAGGTTGTTAGCCTTGAGCAGCAAGTCAACCGTGGTCTTGAACTTGGTGGCGATTTTGCTCAAGGTGTCACCTGCGACGACCGTGTAGGTGGTGGGGGTAGTCGAGCCGCCACCCGTTGATCCACCTCCAGTTGAACCACCCGAATCGCCGCTGCCTCCCGAAGTTGAACCGCCACTGGTCAGACTGGTTGGCGCAGCGGCACCAATCGGAACGCGTGCGAGCAGGTTTTTATCGGCCACGAAAGATTTGGTTAGCCCGGTTGCCAGCTTGCGGTAGGCGGCAGCGGTGGCAATTGGTCGGCGCTTGCCAGAGTCGATCAAAAAGTATTTGCGCGCAGTCTCATCAAAAACAAATCGACCGGCTACCTGGTCGGAAACCACAAACTTTTCGCACACAGCGGGCGACAACTTGGTTGCACGCCCTGGGAAATGCACCGCATCCGCTGCTTCGATTCTCAACGCGAGACCATTCACCGGCAGATAGGTGACGCCGTCGCAAACATATTTGAGCCCACTGAATGATGCGTTGGTTTGGTAGCCGGCGAGGCTGGTTTCGTTCACGGCTCGCGGCACGCCTAGCGAAAGCGCATCAAGAGCGTTCTGGTCGGGCATCTTCAACGCCCTGGTCCAGCCGTTCACCAGATAGACCTGCCCAGAGGTCTTGGATTTCACGAGGGATGCTGGCGCAAGCACCGGCGTCGAGAGCGTGAGTTGAGCGAATGCCGGAGCAGTCAGGGTGATGGTCTGTTCTTGAGCCAGGTATTCCGACAAGCCTGCGCGGTCAGCGGCACTCGGGGTGATTCTGGCCACACCCGGAGTGACGTAATAGGTGCTCTTTTGGTCGGCAACTTTCGCGAGGGCCGGCGTTCCGATTGAACCTTCGAGAGTCGCGATGAACGACAGGAGCTTGGTCGATACAGTTGCGACTTCAGGAACGAACGGGGATGCTGCCGTGACACGTTGGCGTCCATCTGGAGTCAACACCCAGAAGTTCTCGAGCGAGTCTTTGATGAATGGACGAATGACCGTGGCCTTGTCGACTGCGCTTAGACCAAGGGTCGAGAGCGTACCTCCCGACGCGGTGAACCACTTGGTGAAGTCGATCGCTTTTGCGGTCTCGGAGTCGAGCTCATAAAACTCGTCGCTGACATAGACACCGAACGCGCCCGTGCTTCGGTTGGTCACCAGCGAACCCGAGGCGGCGATTGGCTTGCCCCAGATGAGGCCCGAAAGTTGAGAGACCGAAACGTTTGACGGAACCGGCAGGCTGATTCCCTCTGCCTCGACTGATGCGTCGTCGAGAATCTCGCGAACCTGACCTTCGTCGACGTAATACCAATCTTCGGCGGCGCCCTTGACCAGGCGAGTCAGGGGTCCGTCGAGAGGCAAAGCCTGCAACTGGGACGAGGTGAGCGTGATGGCTTTGGCGCAGTCCAAACCGAAGTCTGCCGCGAGAGCGCAACTGCTAATCGAGTATCGTTTGCCACCGGCGATCAGGTATTTCTGTTGGTTGGCAGCCTTTACGATCGGCGTGAACTCTCCGCCATCCTGGAAAGAATCGAGGTATGGCTGCGAGACCGTGCCGAGCGGACCAAGCGGCTCGAGCGAAGGCAGAATGCTCGGGTCGGTGATCTTGTATTTCTTCTCGTCGACGATCAGGTAGGTGTCGGAGTCGGCACTCTTTAGCAAGAAGCCGCCGGCGATTGGGCTGCCGAACCAGTCGGAGAAGAAGCGCCAGAAGTTGCGGTTTCCGTATGCGCTGCAGTTGTCACCCGTGCCATAGAGGTTCTTTAGTGCCGCTTCGTTCGGGGTATAAGGCGTGTAGTAGTAGAGCGCTGCAGTTGCCTGGCTCTTGAGCATGAACGTCTTCGACCCGCACTTCACCGAACGGTTGTCGTCTGGGTAGTACTTCACCGAGATGTTGGTGCCGACCTTGAGATAGGTGAACGAACCGCGAGGGTCGCCATACCACTGCAACTGTCCCGCGCCTCGATAGAGCTGGTTGAACAAACCGGTGATGGTCGAACCCTTGCCGCAAATCTCCGGCTTGCTGTCTGGGCAGCCGTAACCGAGTGCCGCTCGATACATGTATTCGGTCGGATTCGGAGCCTGAACCAGCCCCTGTTCCTTTTGAAGGATCACCAGGAGCACACGCGGGTTGATCTTGCACGCGTTTGCCACGTCGAAGATGATTTGGGCTGCGCTCTGATCGGTCTTGGCGGACAACGGGTCGCAACGCCCGGATTCGCCAGCCTTGGCCTGCGTATCCATGCGGTAATTCTTCAGACAGGCTGGGCCACTGGCCGCCGCACGACAGTTTGGATTTTTGGCATCGAGAAACCTTTGAATCTCAGCAACCGTCATCGTGCCGAAGTCATAGAAAACGCTGTCGGAAATGATCAGACCGGGGTCGAACATGCTCCCGTTGAGCGCGGATGCTGGCGGTTCTGGCTCGATCGC
>JBEEJJ010000123.1:0-2565 GCA_041169265.1 Actinomycetota bacterium | reverse complement strand
CTCGACGACATCCAGCAGATGTCTGCCGACCAGATTCGAGCGATTGACCGCATCATCATCGTGGCTTGCGGAACCGCATCCTATGCCGGTGATGTCACCAAGTACGCGATCGAGAAGTGGGCACGCATCCCAGTGCAGGTCGAGCTTTCACACGAGTTCCGCTATCGCAGCCCGATCGTCACCCCGAACACTCTCGTGGTCGCAATCTCGCAGTCGGGTGAAACCATGGACACCCTCATGGCCGTGCGATACGCGCAAGAGCTCGGTGCCAAGGTCTTTTCGATTTGCAATACCCAGGGCGCAACCCTCGCTCGAGAATCCGATGCCGTCATCTATACGCACGCCGGACCAGAGGTGGCGGTCGCATCGACCAAAGCGCTTACCGCTCAGATCGTCGCCGGCTACATGCTCGCGCTGGCCCTGGCGGAGTCTCGCGGAGCAATTAGCGAGGATGCCCGACTCGCGCTCGGTCGTGAACTACTTCAGTTGCCTGAAAGCGTGAGCGAGGTTCTAGCAAATATCGACCAGGCTGCCGCGCTGGGCACAGCGCACGCCAACGCGAAGTCGGTGCTGTTCTTGGGTCGAAACGTGGGTTTCCCCATTGCCATGGAAGGCGCGCTCAAGCTCAAAGAGATCGCCTACATCCACGCCGAGGGCTTCGCCGCCGGCGAGCTAAAGCACGGCCCTATCGCTCTGATCGAAGAAGGTCAGCCGGTCATCGTGATCGTGCCGAGCCCGAACGATGTCGACAGCCTGCACCCAAAGGTGATCTCGAACATCCAAGAAATCCGCGCTCGCGGTGCCAAGGTGATTGCCATCGCCGAAGACGGAGACTCGACCGTGGCGCAGTATGCCGAGAGCGTCATCTTTGTGCCAAAGACCGACGCCATCATGGCAGCGGTGCTCGACGTGATTCCGCTGCAGGCGTTCGCGCTGGCTCTGTCGACCGCCAAGGGCCTCGATGTTGATCAGCCGCGCAACCTCGCGAAGTCGGTGACCGTCGAATAGGCGAAACCATGATCGTCGGCGTTGGTGTTGATCTGGTTGACCTGCAAAGGTTTGAGCAGACCCTTGCCAACACTCCGAAGATGGTCGAGCGCCTCTTCGCCGAGTCCGAGCGAGACGGCAGTGTGCAGACCCTCGCCGGACGGTTCGCTGCAAAAGAGGCGTTCATCAAGGCGGTCGGAAATTCACTCGGGATGAACTGGCACGACGTTTTTCTCACCTACGACGAACACGGCAAACCCAGCTTGAACACCGCCGGGGAAACCGACAGGCTAGTCAGGGATGCCGGCATCCAACGTTTTCATGTTTCGATAAGTCACGATGGTGGCAAGGCGATTGCGTTTGTAGTTGCAGAAGGAGGTGTGTGATGCGTGAGCTAGTGATCGATCTCGACGCGATTGTGCACAACTTCAAGGTGATGCAGTCGAAAACATCCGCGCTCATCCTGCCGGTGATCAAAGCCGATGCCTATGGTCACGGCATGGTTGAGGTAGCCAAAGCTCTAGAAGCGGCCGGATGCGGTGGCTTCGCGGTAGCCGATAATGCCGAGGCCTTGAAGCTTCGTGAAGCTGGCATCACTGCCGCCCTGTTGTCTTGGCTGCACGACCCAGCGGACGATTTTGTTGGGGCCGTGGCTCGTGATGTCGACCTCGGCATCGCCAACCTTGAACAGCTCAACCGTGCGATACGAGCCGCCGAAGTCAGCGGCGAAATCGCGCACCTGCACCTCAAGATCGACACGGGTTTGGGTCGAAACGGCAGCACCGCATCCGAGTGGTTAGCCCTGGTCGAAGCGACCAAGGTGGCGGTTGCCACGGGCAAGGTCATGGTCATCGGAATCTTCAGCCACCTGAGTTCAACCTCCGAGGCTGACGATCGCGCTCAGGTCGAACGTTTCAAGGCCGCACTTCAGGTGGTGAAGGATGCCGGACTCGAATACGAGCTTGCCCACCTCACCGCATCCGATGGTTCGCTGGCTTATCCCGACGCCCACTTCGACATGATTCGCGTCGGAATCGCCATCTATGGTCTCGACCCGTTCAGCAGCAACCGCGCCGCCGAGTTCGGGCTTCGCCCGGCCATGACCGCCAAGACCGTGGTCGTGCAAACCAAGCGCGTGCCAGCCGGGCAGGGCGTGTCTTATGGCTACCTGCACCGCACCGCTGCCGAGACTACACTCGCGCTCATTCCCGTGGGCTATGCCGAGGGCCTGCCTCGCAACGCGACCGGCAAGGCAGAAGTTTCGATCAACGGAAAGCGATACCACCTGCAATCGCGGGTCGCCATGGACCAGTTCGTGCTCGACGTGGGTGACGATGAAGTGAAGGTCGGCGACGAGGTCATCATCTTCGGCGACCCAGCCCAAGGTGCTCCGTCGGTCGACGACTTGGCAGCTGCCTGCGACACCATCAACTATGAAATAGTCACCCGCATGGGCGGTCGGTTCAAACGGGTCTACGTTGGAGCCGCCAAGTGACCTTGCCGGTTGACCTTGCCGTCATCCGAGTCGAAACCGATGAAATCATGCATCAACTCGGATGCGCCCTCGCGCAACTCTTG
>JBEEJJ010000122.1:0-2841 GCA_041169265.1 Actinomycetota bacterium | reverse complement strand
TTGGATCGAAACCGAGTGGGAGAACGACATTCCCGCCTGGGGCGGCACTCACGAGGACGACGGCGAGCCGTTGGCTCGCACCAACGTCACCGTCGAGGTTGGCGGCAAGCGCATCGAGGTTTCACTCCCCGCGCAACTCGTGGGCAAGGGAGGGGCTTCTGCGCCTAGCAAGGCTCCGAAGCGCAAGAGTTCGGGCACCGCATCCGGCGGCAACTCGGGCAGTGCCCTGAAGGCTCCGATGCAGTCGACCGTGGTCAAGATTGCCGTCGAGGTAGGCCAAGAGGTCGCCGAAGGTGAACTCGTTGTCGTGCTCGAAGCCATGAAGATGGAGCAGCCGATGAACGCTCATCGCGCGGGCAAAATCAAGTTGATCGGCGCATCCGTCGGCGAGACCGTGCCAGCCGGAACCGTGCTGCTCGAGTTCGAAGACTAAGCAAACCAAGCTCGCTCTATCTACTGCTTCTCTTTGCAGTTAGGTTAGAGCCATGGACACTTTCTCTGCTCTGCTCAGCCTTGCCGGTTACATCGTTTTCGCGGCGTTCGTCATTTTGCTTCTGGTTGCATCGTTCAAGATCGTCAACCAGGCCACGGTCGCCGTGGTCACCATGTTTGGAAAATACCGTCGCGTGCTTCGTCCGGGTTTGAACATGCTGATTCCCTTCATTGAGCGGATCAACCGGGTAGTCCCGATTCAGAACCGCACCGAGCAACTGCAGTTCAAGACCATCACCAACGACCAGGCCGTGGTCTATTTCACGGCGACAGTGATCTTCTCGGTCAGCGACCACGAGCCAGAGACGGTCAAGACCGTTGCGTTCAAGTTCATCGACGAAAAGTCGTTCGACATCGCCCTGTTGAGCGCCGTCGAAGCTTCGGTTCGCGAGTTCGTGGCAACCCGCTTGCAGTCAGAGGTTCTCGGCCTTCGCGGCGAGATCGTCAACCACGCCAAGTCGACTCTGGATGAGCAGCTCTCGGGCTGGGGATACACCGTGATCGACTTGCAGATCACCGAACTCTCGTTCGACAAAGAAGTTACCGACTCGATGGCCCGAATCGTTGCCGCGACCAACCAAAAGATCGCCGCCGAAGCCGAGGGTCAGGCACTGCTGATTACCCGAACCAAGGCCGCCGAAGCCGAAGGTGCCGCGATTCGAATCGCAGCCGAGAACGAAGCCACGGCCGCTCGACTTCGCGGTGAAGGTCTCGCGATGTTCCGCAAGGCGCTGGCAGAGGGATTCGGCGAATCGGCCGAGCTGCTCGAAAAGCACGGCCTTGACCCGGCACTACTCGCGTTCTCGATGTGGACCGAAACCATTCGCGACGCCGCCAAGGAGGGTGCCGGAAACACGATCTTTATCGACGGCAACATCGCGACCGGCGATGACGCGATGCGTCGACTCCAGGCGATGACCGTGAGCGAAAAGGCCGGCGGAGCTAAGAAGAAGAGTTCTACGAACTAAACGTTAGGAATGTGAAGCGCGCGAGCGGCCTCGGTGATCGAGCCGCTTAGCGACGGGTAGACCGCAAAGGTTTTGGCAACGTCATCCACGGTCAGTCGGTTTTCGACAGCGATGGCGATCGGATAAATCAGCTCAGAAGCCTTAGGCCCGACAACCACACCACCGATGACGGTGCCACCCGTGCTGGCGAAAAGCTTGATGAAACCATCCTCGATGCCTGAGAGTTTGGCGCGCGGGTTCACTTCGAGCATGATCTTGTGAACCGACCCGTTGACCAGGCCTTCTTCGAGAGCCGACTGCTGCCAGCCAACCGAAGCGATCTCGGGGTTTGTGAATACGTTGGCAGCAACGTTGCGCAATTGAGTCGGTGTGGCCACATCGCCGAGCGTGTGAAAGACCGCGGTTCGACCCTGCATGGCACTAACCGAGGCAAGCGGCAAGAAGTTTGTGCAGTCTCCGACGGCATAGACGTTGGCACGGGATGTTCTTGCCACCTTGTTTACGGCGATGTGCCCAGTTTCGGTCAACTCAACGCCAGCCTCAACCAGACCCAAGCCCTCGGTGTTTGGAATGGCACCGACCGCGATGAGACAGTGCGAACCGTTGATCGTGCGACCGTCACCCAAGGTGACCTCGACTCCGTTGCCGGTGTTCACAACCGACTGCGCACGGGTCTTGTTGAGCACCTGCATGCCCTTGCGGCGGAATACGCGTTCGATGAGTTCTGCCGCATCCTTGTCTTCGCTAGGAAGCACGGTGTCACGGCTCGAAATCAGAGTGACCTGCGAACCGAGTCCGGCAAACGCCGAGGCAAACTCAGCACCGGTGACACCCGAACCAACCACGATCATGTGGTCTGGCACGGTGGTGAGGTTATAGAGGTCAACCCAGGTGAGGATGCGTTCGCCGTCTGGTTGCATCGTGTCGAGCGTGCGAGGGTGAGCGCCGACGGCGACGATGATGGTCTTGGCTTCGAGTCGCTCTTCGCGCCCGTCGTGGTGAGTGGCGATTACGTGGTGGTTGCCGTCGAGGCGGCCGCTGCCAGTTTGCGGTGAGCTCGGCCTGCATGTCGCTCGACTGCTCCTTGGCAATCTGAAGCAGTCTCTGGTTGATGGCACCGAGGTCGATGTCCACCTCGGGGCTCACCGACTTGCCAGCGGACTTGAATCGAATTCCCAGTTCGGTGGCGTGACGAACCGCGTCTGCCGCATCCGCGGTGGCAATCAGACCCTTCGATGGCACAACATCCGTGAGCACGGCGCTGCCACCCACGCCGTTGCGCTCAATCAAGGTGACCTGCGCGCCGAGTTGCACGCCCGCGAGGGCCGCCTCATATCCGCCTGGGCCGCCGCCGATGATGACGATGTGGTGTTTTTTCTTG
>JBEEJJ010000121.1:0-2657 GCA_041169265.1 Actinomycetota bacterium | reverse complement strand
AAATGCGCCGATGATTCGATGTGTCTTCAGACGACACTTGCACCAAGCATGAACCCTCACCCGAATGAAGCCGATGAGCGAACCGAAGACAAAGACCTCCTGTTCTTGCACTTCGTAAACCCCAAGGTCACCGCCGCGGTCACCTCTCAGAAGGTGAAGTCTGGCACGAGCAAGAAGCTAACTTTCAAACTCACCGACCTCTCGAAGAAGCCGGTCAAGGGCAAGAGCGTGACCTTTGAATCTTGGGGCGAGGGTGAGGAACTGACAACCTGGTCTGAAATCTCCGACGCGAAGGGATACGTGTCGATCACCGTCAGAGCAAAGAAGGGGACAACCGGACTGCAGGTTGTTCGCGCGCACATTTATGGGTCGCCAAAGGGAACTGACTCAAAGATTTATTGGACCAAGTAACCGTCGCATCTAGCCTCGGTTTAAGGCCGTTCGGGTAGGGTTGAACACGAAGAAACTGCTACCCAATTGAGGTTTTTGTGCGCGATTTTCTAACCAGAGCCATCCGATATGTTCTCAAACGCGGCAAGGTTCGTCGCTACACACTAAAGTTCAACGCGTTTAGCGAAAAGCTGCTGCTGCAGACCGAGGATGAGCTCAGCGCGCAACTCGTAAAGCGTCTCGAGCATGGCAAGGCACTCGATGAAATTCTGGTTGCTCACGTTCGCACCAGCTACCCGAAGGGCAACCGAGTTGCCGCCCGCGCCGCTCTTCAGCGAATCTATGACTCCCCCTCGACACGCACTCTCGGTGCGATCGGCTTCGGCACGTTCCTAGCCACCGACGGTCTGCACGAATCGGCTCTCGGATTTTTCCGCGAAGCGGGAATCGACCGCGTTAAAGAGGTAGCAACCTTCGAATACTTCGACTCGCTGGTGCAGGTTGAGGGCGACAGCGCGAAACGTGAGATCACCGAGCTGTTGCAGAGCGACGGTTTGAGTGCCTCTACTCGAGCAACGCTCATCCGTGTTGCCATTAAGCACCAACACATCGCGGATGTTCGCAAGTGGGTTGGCGAGCTGAACACCCCTGCCAACCGCAAGGCCTTGAACGCCGCAGAACTCAAGGAACTCGACTGGTGGGTGCTGCGTCTGGCCGACGATGGTTCGGAGGCTAAAGACCTGCCGAAGACCGTGAACTTCGCCGTCATGGACTACAAGATGCTCGACTACGAGCGCTCGTCTTCGAACCGCGGTGACTACGTTCAGACCCTCGCCGCCATCTCACACCTACTTCGTTTTCAGAACGTCGAGTTCGTGGGTGGCAGCAAGCTCGCTGGCTACCTGACCGGACTTCAGAAGAAGGTTCACAAGAACCGCCGCATACAGGGTGATGCAGTGAAGGTTCAACCGATCGAGCTACAGCGCGACTTCGCCTCGGGAAAGAGCTATCCGAAGAACACCTGGTTGATCAGCAACGGATGGTTCATGCACCGTCCTTACCTCGGTCAAGTCGACTTTCCATATCCAGAAAACATCAACCCGATCATGATCTCGTTCCACATCCAGGATGCTGGCGTGATGAACGAGCAGGTCGCCGCAGAGCTTAAAAAGTTCGGCCCAATCGGCTGCCGCGACTGGACTACCGTCTATCGTCTGCGCGACTACGGCGTTCCGGCGTTCTTCTCGGGATGCGTTACTACGACCGTCGGACAGGTGCTGCCTAAGGCGCGCCTGGCAGGCAAGATTCCAAAGCTTGCCGTGGTCGAAGCCGGCCTCAAGTGGACCAAGTTCCGCTACTTCTTTATGTGGAAGTGGTTCTACATCCAGATCGGTGACTATGTTCGCCGCTTCACGTTGGTCGAAGGCATCGAGGATGCGCGCAAGATGCTCGCCAAATATGCGTCCTATGGCAAGGTCATCACCAAGCGCCTGCACTGCTACCTGCCGGCTCGCTCGATGGGTCTGCCTGTCGAGTTCGTGCCAAGCAAGCGCTCGGATGTTCGTTTCGAAGGTCTTCTCGATCTGAACGAGACCGACTTCAACAAGATCCGCACCGGAATCGAGCACAAGCTCGAGGTCGTAATCAGCAACATCCTTGCTGGAAAGTCGCACGAAGAAATCATGGCCATCTGGCGCGACCTGGTCGCTCCCGATGTCGCGTTCGCCGACGAATACTGCAAGAACCTCGAGCCGCTAGGCGAATCGGCAATAGACCTGAAAGACGTATATAAGAAGTTCGATTCGCACGTGGTTCGCCTTGGCAAAAACAAGCGCGGACCAAAGCCGGTTGAGGTCGCCTTCGCGTGCGACCAGAACCTGCAAAACGAGCTGATCGTTGTGATCGCATCCCTGCTTAAAAACACCAAGAGAGAGATCAACGCTCACGTGCTGACTCGCGGATTGGGCAAGGACTACTTCAAGAAGGTGGCCGCGCTGTTCCCGCAGGTCAACTTCTATTTCCACGACTTCAGTGACATTCAATATGGCTCCAAGGTCAACCTCATGCAGCACATCACGGTTTCGACCTTCGACCGCCTCTTCCTGCCGGCCGTTCTCAAGACTCTCGACAAGGTGCTTTACCTGGATGTAGACATCTTGGTTCGCGGTGACGTGGGCAAGTTGTTCGATCTGAAGCTCGGCAACAAGGTATTCGGTGGCAAGAAGAGCCGCCTCGACGGATGGTCAAGCCTGATCGACGTGATCACT
>JBEEJJ010000120.1:0-2662 GCA_041169265.1 Actinomycetota bacterium | reverse complement strand
GATGGGCTGCCCGAACCGATAAGCGTTGCCGTCGGCGTCGCGCAACCAGAACTCACGCATGTGCCAGGTTTGGTCTTCGGCGGTGGTGCCCGCCTGCGCGGCTAGCTCATCAACATTCGTCACCCGAAAATAGACGACTACCGGGCCGATGCCGTCGCCGCGCGATTCACTGGCGTGCACCGAGATTCCGTCAGGATGGGTGAACTCGGCGTACATCAGGTCTTGGCCGGGGTTGTGCTGCCAAGCCTTTTTGAAG
Source organism: Actinomycetota bacterium (assembly GCA_041169265.1). Taxonomy (GTDB): domain Bacteria; phylum Actinomycetota; class Actinomycetes; order Actinomycetales; family Microbacteriaceae; genus Rhodoluna. The sequence continues at coordinate 2,406 of JBEEJJ010000120.1, read as the reverse complement.
CCGACGCGAGCGAGGGTTTCTTCGGCAACTGCAATCTTGCTCACCGGAACAACTGGTACAACTTCTTCGATCATGTTGAGAAGTTTAAACTCCAAAAACAATTTGCTTTTACTCTTGCAACCCCCGTAAACTATTCAAGTTCTTGAGTTACTCGCGCATTCTGGCGCGAACCACTCCTGGCGCAGTGAACAGCCTTGCTGGTCCGGCCGGAGCTAGAGCAAAAATTTGTCCGACATTTCGTTTTGGGTATTTTGCGTGTGAAAACATGCGACACGCCCGAGTGCGTGGGTCGGTCGAGTAGTACCCCCAGCAATGGGATTTGACAGATAAACAGTGGTGCAACAGAAGTAGTGCTACTAAACGTGCCCGAGGCAATTGCCAGAGGCGTGAATGAGAGTGAGTCAGCATGGCGGCACAGAAGATCCGCATTCGACTTAAGTCGTACGACCACGAGGTCATCGACTCGTCGGCGCGCAAGATCGTAGACACGGTCACCCGCGCAGGCGCAACCGTAGTAGGCCCAGTGCCTCTGCCTACCGAGAAGAACGTGATCGCAGTGATCCGCTCTCCTCACAAGTACAAGGACAGCCGCGAGCACTTCGAGATGCGCACCCACAAGCGTGTTATCGACATCATCGACCCGACCCCTAAGGCCGTGGATTCTTTGATGCGTCTCGACCTACCGGCCGACGTCAACATCGAGATCAAGCTCTAAGGACACTGATGGCTACCCCAAACAAGACAGTCAAGGGACTACTGGGCAAGAAGCTCGGCATGACCCAGGTATGGGACGAGAACAACCGTCTCATTCCTGTAACCGTGGTCGAAGCAGGCTCTAACGTAGTTACCCAGATCAAGAACGCAGAGACCGATGGCTACAGCGCCATTCAGGTCGCCTACGGCGCAATCGACCCACGCAAAGTAACCAAGCCAGTAACTGGCCACTTTGAGAAGGCCGGCGTCAACCCACGTCGCTACATCGCAGAAATTCGCACCGCTGACGCTGACACCTACGCAGTAGGCCAGGAGCTCGGTGTTGAGGTTCTCGAAGTTGGCGCAAAGGTCGACGTAGTCGGAACCTCAAAGGGTAAGGGCTTCGCCGGTCACATGAAGCGCCACGGATTCGCTGGTGTGAGTGCCTCTCACGGTGCTCACCGCAACCACCGCAAGCCTGGTTCGATCGGTATGTCGTCGACCCCGGGTCGCGTCTTCAAAGGTAAGAAGATGGCAGGCCGCATGGGTACCGACCGCGTAACCACCCTGAACCTAACCCTTCACGCTGTTGACCTAGAAAAGGGTCTGCTGCTAATCAAGGGTGCCGTACCTGGTCCTAAGGGCCAGCTCGTATTCGTCCGCAACGCAGTGAAGGGAGCGTAACCAAATGGCTGAAAACACCAAGGTTGACGTTCTCGACGTCCAGGGCAAGAAGGCCGGCTCAGTCGACCTACCTGCAGAACTGTTCGACGTCCAGACCAACGTTCCACTAATCCACCAGGTAGTCGTGGCGCAGCTTGCAGCTGCTCGCCAGGGCACCCAGTCGACCAAGCGCCACGGCGAAGTCTCTGGTACCGGTAAGAAGCCTTTCAAGCAGAAGGGAACCGGTCGTGCCCGTCAGGGTTCGCTCCGTGCTCCACAGATGCGCGGTGGTTACATCACTCACGGTCCAAAGCCACGTGACTACGACCAGCGCACCCCAAAGAAGATGATTTCGGCCGCCATCAAGGGCGCGCTATCTGACCGCGCTCGCAACGGACGTCTACACGTCATCAGCGAGTTCGCGATCGGTACCGCACCTTCGACCAAGGCAGCCGCAGCCATCATCAGCAAGCTCACCGATGGTCGCAACATCCTTGTGGTTCTAGACCGCAGCGACGAGACCAGCTACAAGAGCCTGCGCAACCTACAGGGCGTTCACGTTCTGCCGGTTGACCAGCTAAACGCTTACGACATTCTGTTGAGCGACGACTTGGTTTTCACCAAGTCAGCACTCGACTTCTACATCTCTGGCCCAGCCAAGGGTGCATCGGCTAAGGCCGTTGCCACCGAGGCAGAAGCCGCACAGGAGGCATAAAGATGAGCGCCATCAACAAAAACCCACACGATGTCATCATCAAGCCGATCGTTTCTGAGAAGAGCTACAGCCTGATCGACGAAGGTAAGTACACCTTCGAGGTCGACCCACGCTCGAACAAGACTGAGATCAAGCAGGCCGTCGAAGCCATCTTCAAAGTGAAGGTTGCATCGGTCAACACCCTTAACCGTGTTGGCAAGGTCAAGCGCACCAAAGTCGGCCTAGGCAAGCGCAAAGACACCAAGCGCGCCATCGTCACCCTTAAGTCCGGTTCAATCGACATCTTCACCAACGTCGGCTAAGCGGAAGTAGAGAAAGCAAGAAAATGGCTATTC
>JBEEJJ010000119.1:0-2725 GCA_041169265.1 Actinomycetota bacterium | reverse complement strand
CGTGCGGTGGTCAAACAAGGTGTCGGCTACAAACTGGCTTTCGCGAGCGAAAAGCCGAACACCGAAAGCTACGTCAACCAGTTAAAGGGTCTGATTGCTGCCGATTGCGACTTTGTCGTTGCCGTTTCGAACCGCATGGCGGCGGCCACCTACCGTGTGGCGAAGGCAAACCCCGACGTGCGATTTGCTCTGGTCGATGCCGAATTGATCACGAGCTTCGGCCAAGCCGCCCCGCTGGAAAATGTTCGTGAACTGCGTTTCGACGCTGCCCAATCGGCGTTCTTGGCTGGCTATCTAGCTGCGTCGGCCACGAAGTCTGGGGTTGTCGCCGCCTTTGGAGCGAACCGCACAACCCAGATTGTCGAAGTCATCACTGGTTTCAAACATGGCGTCGACTATTTCAACTCGCAAAACGGAACGAGCGTTTCGATCATCGGCGCGCCGGGCAGTGACCCGAGAGACTGGTCGGTGACCGGAGCCTGGGCTGATTCCGCGGCTCAAACCAAACTCGCCTATCGATTGGCAACTCGCGGGGCAGACGTGATCTTCGGCTACACCGGTTCGGTGGTGCTCGGCGCGAAACCAAGCACCAGTGGTGAAGGAGAAAACACCGGCACAGACGGCAACGCGGATGCGGCATCCCCGATGTTCATCGGAATCGACACCGACTGGGCGGCCCTCGCGGCCAATGACGCCGTGAAGGGGTCGATTCTCGCCTCGATGCCAAAGCGCATCGCACCGGTCGTTGAGTCAACCGTCGCAGCGGGTCTGACCGACACCTTCGTCGGTGGAATCGCGGGGCGTTACGTCGGCACGTTGAGTGACGGGGGAGTCGCGCTGACCGAAGCCGGTGCAGTCACCTATCCAACGGGCGTTGCCGGTCGCTTGGCCCAACTCGTCAGCGAGATTAACGACGGCACGATCGTGGTCGACTCGAGCATCAACAACAAGTAGTTTGGACTTAGGCGAACGCTGACGCGGTCGCACCGACTCAAGGTGGAGTTTATGGAAATTGACTGGGATGCGCTGCGTGAGCACGCTCGTGCTGCGATGCAAAAGGCCTACGCCCCTTATTCGAAATTTCCGGTCGGGGCCGCTGCCCTGACCACGAGTGGTCAAATCGTTACCGGCTGCAACGTCGAGAACGCATCCTATGGTCTTGGTCTTTGTGCCGAATGCTCGCTGGTGAGCGCGCTGACTATGCAGCAAGCCGGCAAGCTCGTTGCCTTCACCTGCTGCGACAAGAACGGCGATGTTTTGATGCCGTGTGGTCGCTGCCGCCAGTTGCTTTTTGAACACTCCGCACCCGAACTGGTGCTCGACACCGTCTCTGGATTCAAGACCATCGCCGAGGTGCTTCCCGATGCATTCGGCCCGAACGATTTGAACATCTGATGGCGACCTTTTCTGCAGTAGAACTAATAATTGCCAAGCGCGACGGCGGTGAGCTTTCGACCGAGGCCATCAACTGGTTGGTCGACAACTACACCAAAGGCGTGGTGGCCGACGAGCAGATGTCGTCGATGGCAATGGCGATCTTGCTCAACGGAATGAACCGCAGAGAGATTCGCGACCTGACTCTGGCCATGATCAACTCGGGTGAGCGACTCAACTTTGAAACGCTTGCTTGGCCGACCGCCGACAAACATTCGACCGGCGGCGTGGGCGACAAGATCACTCTCACGCTCGCCCCTCTGGTGGCGGCCTTCGGTGTCGCGGTGCCGCAGTTGTCTGGTCGCGGGCTCGGTCACACCGGTGGCACGCTCGACAAGCTAGAGGCGATTCCGGGATGGCGTGCCAACCTGTCGAACGCCGAAATGCGAGCCCAACTCGAATCGGTCGGTGCGGTGATTTGTGCGGCCGGTTCAGGGCTGGCCCCAGCCGACAAGAAACTCTATGCGCTGCGCGATGTCACGGGCACGGTGGAGGCGATTCCGCTGATTGCGTCGTCGATCATGAGCAAGAAGATTGCCGAGGGAACCGCATCCCTGGTGCTCGACGTGAAGGTCGGATCGGGTGCGTTCATGAAGAATATCGATCGCGCTCGCGAGCTTGCCACTGTGCTGGTTCAACTCGGCAACGACGCCGGCGTGAATACCTCAGCGCTGCTCACCGACATGTCGACCCCGCTCGGACTCGAAGTTGGAAACGCGCTCGAAGTGAAAGAAGCGGTTGAGGTGCTCGCCGGTGGCGGACCTCAAGATGTGATTGACATCACCGTCGACCTCGCACGCGAAATGTTGCGTCTTGCCGGTCAGCCCGACGTCGATGTTGCGGCAGCCCTTCGAGACGGCCGCGCGATGGACAAGTGGCGCGCGATGATCTCGGCTCAGGGCGGCGACCCGGATGCGGCACTCCCGGTTGCTCGCGAATCTCAAGAGGTTCTAGCCGAAGCCGATGGCGTGCTGACCCAGTTGGATGCGCTTTCCGTGGGCGTCGCATCCTGGCGATTGGGTGCCGGTCGCGAACGCAAAGAAGACGCCGTGCAGTTTGGCGCGGGAATCACGCTCCACGTTCAGCAGGGGCAACGGGTTCGCAAGGGCCAGCCACTGATGACCCTGCTCACCGACGAGCCAGTCCGGTTCGAGCGTGCCCTAGACGCCCTCGACGGCGGCATTACCATTGACCCGAACGCCTACGAATCGAGCAAGCAGATTGTGCTCGACCGGGTTACCGCCTAGACCACAAACAACGAGAGCAAGATGACCATCGACTTCGCCAAACT
>JBEEJJ010000118.1:0-3432 GCA_041169265.1 Actinomycetota bacterium | reverse complement strand
GCCGCCGCATCCGAGGCTCAGAGTGCACTCGACACCGTGCTCTGGAAGATTGAAAACGTCGTGGTCGATGGCGTTCCAACCGGCGGCGAAGACGACTACGTTGTGGTTCGCGAAGTTGGCACCAAGCCGGCGTTTGACTTTGAGGCTCGCGACCACGTTGCTCTCGGTGAACTGCTCGACGTCATCGACATCGAGCGTGGCGCAAAAATCTCGGGCAGCCGGTTCTACTTTTTGAAGGGATGGGGCGCTCGCCTCGAACTCGCCCTCATGAACCTCGCGCTCGACCAGGCGGTTGCCGCCGGGTTCACGGCACTGATCACCCCGACTCTGGTTCGCCCAGAAGTCATGGCGGGCACTGGATTCCTGGGTGCTCACGCCGACGAGATCTACTACCTCCCCGCCGACGAACTCTATCTGACCGGCACCAGCGAGGTTGCGCTCGCCGGCTATCACCGCGACGAGATCATTGACCTGAGCGACGGTCCGGTTCGCTACGCCGGCTGGAGCACTTGCTATCGCCGCGAGGCCGGCAGTCACGGCAAAGATACCCGCGGCATCCTTCGCGTTCACCAGTTCAACAAGCTCGAGATGTTCTCCTACTGCCCACCGGATGAGGCGGAGGCCGAGCATGCCCGCCTGCTGGCCTGGCAGGAGCAGATGCTTCAAAAGTGCGAACTGCCCTATCGCGTGATTGACACAGCAGCCGGCGACCTTGGTTCGAGCGCGGCTCGCAAGTTTGACGCCGAAGCATGGGTGCCTACTCAGGGCACCTATCGTGAGCTCACTTCAACCTCGAACTGCACCACCTTCCAGGCGCGACGCCTGAACGTGCGCTACCGAGGTGAAGACGGCAAGACCGCGACAGCTGCAACGCTGAACGGAACGTTGGCAACCACTCGCTGGTTGGTCGCGATTCTCGAAAACCACCAGCAGGCCGATGGTTCGGTGCGCATCCCTGCGGCCCTTCGTCCTTATCTTGGTGGCGCTGAGGTTATCGAACCAAAGGCGCGAGCCTAAGCCCGTGACAGATGCCTCGAGTTTTGAAGCCATGACCCGAGCGACGGGTGATGAACGCTGGTTGATTGCCCTCGACATCGACGGCACGCTGGTTACCGACGATGGCGATCTTTCGCCCGCGGTAGTTCGCGAGGTTCAACGCGTGCGTGATCTCGGTCACGTCGTGGTCGTGGCCACCGGGCGCTCGGCTGCCAATGCTTTTCCGGTAATCAAAGATGTGGGAATCCTTGACGGATTTGCGGTTGCGTCAAACGGTGCAGTCACGATTCGACTTGATGAGCAGCATCCGCGCGGTTTTGACCCAGTGGAGGTGATCACGTTTGACCCCTCGCAGGTGCTTGGCCAGTTGATCGAGTCGCTGCCCAACGCACACTTTGCGGTCGAGAAGGCCGACGGGTCTTATCTGTTCCACCGCCACTTTCCGGCCTATGCGCTTGGCGACAACAACGTAGAGACACCGCTAGAGGAGCTGGTCAATCACCAGGTCAGCCGTGTGGTTGTGCTGAGCCCGAATCAAGAGGTCGAAGAATTCTTGGATGCGGTGGCCCGCGTCGGGCTGCACTCGGTGTCTTATGCGATTGGCTACACCGCATGGCTCGACATTTCTCCTCTCGGGGTCACAAAGTCGAGTGCACTGGAAAAGTTGCGTGTTCAGCACGGTATCCGCGCCGACCAGGTGATTGCCGTTGGTGACGGTCGCAACGACATCAACATGTTCGAGTGGGCGCAGGCCGGTGGCGGCATCGGATTCGCCATGGGTCAGGGACCAGACGAGGTGAAGGCTGCGGCTGCGGCCATCACGGCACCGGTCACCGAAGACGGAGTTGCCAGAGTTCTCTCAGGGTTTGAGGGCATTCTATTCAGCAGGTCACTCGGCTAAACTTGTTCTTGCTTCGCTGCCGAAGCCAGGAGGGCTGTCCGAGCGGCCGATGGAGCTGGTCTTGAAAACCAGTGAACTGAAAGGTTCCGTGGGTTCGAATCCCACGCCCTCCGCTCAAGTTCCATCAGAGGAATCCCATGTCAGAGAAGCAGCCAAGGCGTTTTTGGCGGCGAGCAACCAAGGTTGATCGTCGTCGTGCATATGCGCGCCATGGCAAGGTTCCCGTTCAAACCAAGGGCTCGGCTCTGTGGGGTCTGTTTTTTAAGGGTCTCGCGGCTTTTCTCGGCGCGACAATCGCGGTCGTCGGTGTTGTCACCTGGGATGTCTCCAACCAAATCGCCGCAAACGGAATCGTTCTGACCGACGCCGACGGAAACAAGTTCCAGGCTCCAACCGGAGATGACCTCAAGGGCCCAATCAACATTCTGCTAATCGGTTCTGACACCCGTGCTGGCCAGGGTAGCGGTTTCGGAAACGACACCTCGGTGCTAGCCGACGTGATCATGCTTTTGCACATTTCGGCCGACCGCAAAAATGCCGTCGCGGTGTCTTTTCCGCGTGACTTGCTAGTGCCATGGCCTGCCTGCCCAAGCACCAGCGGCGGCCCAGGTTATCTGCCTCAAGCTCTCGGCCAAATCAACGCGACCATTGCCAACGGCGGCCCGGGATGCACCCTCCTGACCGTGCAGAAGCTCACTGGTTTGACGATTCCCTACCTAGCCATGATCGACTTCAAGGGCGTCATCGAGATGTCGAACGCCATGATGTCGAACGCCATCGGTGGTGTCGAGGTTTGTGTCGCCAAGGAAATCAAGGACGACTACACCTTCACCTACCTCAAGCCGGGCAAGCACGTGCTGCAAGGGCGCTCAGCGCTTCAGTTCTTGCGCACCCGCCATGGTGTCGGCGACGGGTCTGACCTCAGCCGCATCAGCAACCAGCAGGTGTTCCTCACCTCGCTCGTGCGCAAGGTGCGCAGCGCCGGTGTGCTCACCAACCCCGTCTACCTCTACTCACTAGCCAACGCGGCTGCCCGCAACATGAAGCTCTCGAGCAGTCTTACCGACCTCAACACGATGGTATCGATCGCCTCAGCACTCAAAGACGTCGAACTGGAGAAGATGACCTTCCTGCAAGTGCCTTCGCGTGGCGGGCTGCCGGCTCCTTACTCCGGACGAGTCGCTCCCGTTTATGAGCAGGCGAACATCCTGTTTGAAAAACTTCAAAAGGACGAGCCAATCATCATCGAGAAGCCCAACACCGGTTCGGGAGCTGTCGTAGACCCGAGCGCATCGCCTACACCTTCGGCAACCCCATCCAAGTCGTCAACTGCATCGCCCGAACCAAGCCCGAGCAGCACCGATCCCGAATGGCGTGGCACCAACGCGGCAACGACCACCTGTTCCGGATAACTCCGAAGCGGGTCTAGTCTGAAGCCATGACCGAATTCGTTTCGGCTCTGGATCTTTTCACGATCGGCATCGGACCGTCGAGTTCACACACGGTTGGCCCGATGCGAGCGGCAAAGGCGTTCA
>JBEEJJ010000117.1:0-3063 GCA_041169265.1 Actinomycetota bacterium | reverse complement strand
TCTGCTTCAACCCGAAAAAGCCGCCGCCCGTGCCGCCAACCTGGCCGAAACCAACGAAGAGTTTTTGCACGCCGCCTGGGATGCCGCTATCGAAGGCGCCAAGGCTCCCATCGACCTCAGCGCGGGCGGGTTCGTCGACATGTCGAGCTTCGTCGAGTCACTTCGTCAGCGCCAGTTCGTGACCGTCAGCCAGTTTCCGAGTGACGATGTAGCGCAGCTCAATCTCGGGCTGCTCGACATTCCGGCCTTCTCGCCGGCGCATCGGCGAGCAACTTAGAGCGACCGGTGTCGATGCCGTGATGCTCGAAACCGATGAGCAGATGCTCAAGGCGGTTGGAAAGACCATCCCCGTTGGGTTGGTGCAAGCCCCTCTGCGCCGCGGATTTGCCGCCCCAGCCAGCAACCTCATCGTCATCACCGAGACCGAGTTCTATGGCAGAAGTGCGGCCTATGTGAATCCGGCCGTGCGAAAGTTGGCCGCCAAGCGAGGTCAGGCGGTCGACCCGTTGAGCCTCAAGAGCGGTGACTACGTGGTGCACGAGATTCACGGAATCGGGCGCTTTAAAGAGCTCGTCACACGCCGTTCAGGAGTCGGGCGTCAGCAGCACGAGCGCGAATACCTGCTGATCGAATACGCGCCGTCGAAGCGCGGACAGCCCGGTGACACCCTGTTTGTGCCCACCGACCAACTCGATCTGCTCACGCGTTATGTCGGTGGCGAAGCTCCGGTGCTGTCAAAGATGGGTGGCAGCGACTGGGCGAATGCCAAGGGTCGCGCTCGCAAGGCCGTGCGCAAGATTGCCATCGACTTGGTCAAGCTCTATTCAGCGCGCATGAAGTCGCAGGGTCACGCTTTCGCACCAGACACCCCGTGGCAGCGTGAACTCGAAGAGGCGTTTCCGTTTGTCGAAACTCCAGACCAGCTATCGACCATCGAAGAGGTCAAGGCCGACATGGAGAAGGCTGTGCCGATGGACCGTCTGCTCGCCGGTGACGTGGGTTATGGCAAAACCGAAGTTGCGATTCGCGCGGCATTCAAGGCGATTCAAGACGGCAAGCAAGTCGCCATGCTGGTGCCAACGACCCTGCTCGTGCGTCAGCACACCGAGACAATCCTGTCGAGGTTCGCCGGCTTCCCGGTGTCGGTTCGTCCGCTCTCGCGCTTTCAAACCGCATCCGAGTCAAAAGACACAATCGAGGGTCTCGAAAACGGCGCTGTCGACATGGTTGTTGGCACGCACCGTCTGCTGAGCGGAAACATCAAGTTTCGCAACCTCGGGTTGATCATCATCGACGAAGAGCAACGCTTCGGAGTCGAACACAAAGAGAAGCTCAAAGACCTCAAGCAAAACGTCGACGTGCTCTCGATGTCGGCCACCCCGATCCCTCGCACGCTCGAAATGGCGGTCACCGGCATCCGTGAAATGTCGACCCTAGCCACGCCGCCGGAAGATCGTCACCCGATTTTGACCTATGTCGGCGGATACAGCGAGAAGCAGGTTGCTGCGGCGATTCGACGCGAGCTGATTCGCGAAGGACAGGTGTTTTTCGTGCACAACCGGGTCGAAACCATCGACAAGTGCGCCGCCGATCTGGCCGAACTGGTGCCCGAGGCTCGAATCGCCGTTGCCCACGGCCAGATGAGCGAATCACTGCTCGAGCAGGTTGTCATCGACTTTTGGGAACGCAAGTTTGACGTGTTGGTTTCGACCACGATCATCGAGACCGGCATCGATATTCCGAATGCCAACACCCTGATCGTCGACCGAGCCGAACGGTTCGGACTGAGCCAGCTTCATCAGATTCGCGGACGTGTCGGAAGAAGTCGTGAGCGTGCCTACGCCTACTTCTTCTATGACCCGAGCAAACCGCTGACCGACCTTGCTCACGACAGACTCGCAACCATCGCCACCAACAACGAACTCGGTTCAGGAATGCAGGTTGCGCTCAAAGACCTAGAAATTCGTGGTGCGGGCAACTTGCTTGGTGGCGAACAGTCCGGCCACATCGCAGGTGTCGGCTTTGACCTTTATCTGCGCATGATCGGCGAAGCGGTCGCCGACTTTAAGGGTGAAAAGGTCGATTCGCCGGCCGAACTTAGGCTCGAGCTTCCTGTCGACGCTCACATTCCGTCGACCTATGTCGATAGCGAACGGTTGCGACTCGAGGCATATCACAAGCTTTCTGCGGCGAGCGGTGAGAAGGGCAACCGAGCCGCACTCGACGCGATTCTGTCGGAACTTATCGACCGCTATGGCGATGCGCCAGCATCCGTGGTGAATTTGATCGATGTGACCGAGCTGCGCCAACAGGCGAACCGTTTGGGTCTCAAGGACGTTACTTTGCTCGGCGCGCAGGCAAACTTCAAGCCCGTCGAACTGAGCGAGGGGGAGCAGGTGCGCTTGAGCCACCTGTATCCGGGTATGCGCTATCTGCAGACCAATAGCCTGCTCACGGTTCCAGCCCCGAAAGATTCAAACGGTGAACCGCTTCGTGACCGCGCAATCATCGACTGGACCTGGGCTTTCTTGGCTACAGTTTTTGCAAATAAGGAGAATCAATGACCAACCTCGACGAACTGATTGCAACGGCCAACAAGCTGCGTGCGCCGGGTGGTTGCCCCTGGGATGCCGAACAAACCCACGAGAGTCTGGTGCAGTATCTCGTCGAGGAGTGCTACGAACTGGTCGACGCGATCGAGGGCGGAAACCGCGACGAGATTCTCGAAGAACTCGGCGATGTGCTCTACCAGGTGGTGTTCCACAGCGACTTGGCCGCCACCGGTTCGCTGGGTGAGCCATTCGACATTCAAGACGTTGCCGCAAAGATGCGCGACAAGATGATCTCGCGCCACCCACACGTGTTCGGCGACGAGGCAGCGCTGGCCAAGTTTGCGGCCAAAACGGGCGACGAGGTCATGCAGAACTGGGATGCGCACAAGAAGCGCGAGAAGCCGGAACGTTCTAGCGTGCTCGACGGCATCGCAACCGGAATGCCGGCTCTGGCGCTGGCCAGCAAGGTGCTCGGCAAGGCCGAGAAGATCGGGCTGCTCGAGGAGGGTGC
>JBEEJJ010000116.1:0-2817 GCA_041169265.1 Actinomycetota bacterium | reverse complement strand
TGTGAATGGCGGAGACCCTCGCTACTACATCGGATCTGCCGACATGATGCACCGCAACCTCGACCGACGGGTCGAAGCCTTGGTCAACCTGGTTCAACCGGATCACATGCAAGAAATCGAGTCGCTCTTCGAGCTCGCCATGAGCGACGAATCACAGTCTTGGCACCTGGATGCAAATGGAGTTTGGACTCGCCACCAAACAGACGACGGCGGAAAGCTGCTGGTGGAAGTTCAAGACGAAATCATGCGTCGCGTTTCGGCAAAGCGGAGCCGATAGCTTTGACCGTATTTGCGGCTGGCGCACTCTGCTGGCGTGAAGCCGAAGGCAAGCTTTTGGTTGCGGTGGTGCACCGGAGCCGTTACGACGATTGGTCTTGGCCGAAAGGCAAAGTCGACCCCGGCGAGAGCCTGCCTCAGGCCGCAGTCAGAGAGATTCGCGAAGAAACCGGATTTAAAGTCAAACTCGGCGTGAAGCTGGGCATTCAGGAATACAAACTGGCCAATGGATCCCAAAAAGAGGTCCACTACTGGGCTGCAAAAGTAAGTGAATCTGCTCTCGCCAAATCGAAATTTAAACCTGATGACGAAGTTGAGAGCGTGAACTGGTTCAGCGTCGATGAGGCGCGACAGAAGATGACCTATAAGCAAGATTTGGAATACCTGGATGCGCTGGTCGATCTTCATAAAGCCTCGATGCTAGCCACCAAACCCTTCATCGTGCTACGGCACGCTCATGCAACGCCGCGGTCCGACTGGAGCGGCGAAGACGGCAAACGCCCACTGCTCCCGACGGGGCTCGTGCAGGCGCGTGCACTCATCCCGCTGCTCGCGGCGTTTGCTCCAAAGCGTGTCGTGACCAGCCCGTGGCGTCGCTGTTACACCACTGTCTTTCCATTCGCCGAAGCCATGGGCCTGCCGGTGATCGAGCGAGGTCAGCTCACCGAGTTCGGCAACAAAAAAGGTCCGCAGCGAACCGCGCGCGTGGTCGAAAAACTGATTGCAGACGAAAAGTCGACGGTGTTATGCAGTCACCGGCCGGCCTTGCCCACCATCCTCGATGAAATCAGCAAGTTAGCTACGCCTCGACAGGAGATTTTGATTCACGAGGCAAGGGCTCTCGAGCCTGGCTCGATGTTGGTAGTGCATTTTGCGAACGCCAAGGGAAGTAAGCGCAAGATCTCGGGGTTAGAGATTCACAGCCCCGTAACAGAAAAGACAAAATGAACGACTTTCAGACCTGGATCGAATCGCGAAACTCCCAGTGGAGCAACCCAACCGGTTTTCTCGCCGTCACCAGCATCAACTGGCTAGACGAAAACCCTCAAACTTTTGATGATGTCAGCGGCTCTTGGTGGGCATTGGATCACGAGGTACATGCCGTTGGCTTCGAGGATGGGGATGAGCGAGTTTGGAACCTCGAACTTGGCAGCGAAATCACCGAACCCACCTCGAATGGTGTTCTCGAGATTGCAAGCCGTGGAGGCCGAATCATTCTTCGTCCGAGAAACCCGCAATCGCCGGCTTTGGCACATTTTGATGGCGTGAGGGCGTTCGACTACGACCCAGAATTGTTGGTCACGGCCACCTTGGTGGCGGATGAGCAGCGCGTTGGGGTTTCTTCTTTTGCCGGCGAGCTGGGCAACAACTACGAATCGCCGGGCAAACTGCGCTTCGAACTGAAGGGTGAGACGCTCGAACTGGTGGCATTCAAGCGACCAGACCCGAAAGCACTCTGGGTGATCTTCAGAGACGGCACGAGCGGCAAAACGACCTATGGCACTGGTCGCTCGATTACCGCCTCTCACCTCGAAGGCGACCAGTGGCAGATCGACTTCAACAAGTCGGCCAACTTTCCGTGCTCGTACACCGACTTTGCCACCTGCCCACTAGCCCCGCGAGAGAACTACCTGACCGCGGCTATCGAGGGTGGCGAAAAGACTCCACCGTTCCGCCTGACGGCTGCCGGTCTACAAGACCAGTGAACATAGAGTCGGTAACCGCTGATCTGCCGGTACTTACCGGCAAAGATGGCAAGCCTGCGCTCTGCCTCGTGACCGGTGCTACCGGATACATCGGCGGGCGCTTGATTCGCGAGTTGCTTGCACACGGCTATCGGGTGCGCATACTTGCCCGCCATCCGGAGCGCTTGAGTGACCATCCCTGGATCAACCAGGTCGAGGTTGCAGCGGGCGACGCTCACGATGTTGAGACCCTGAATCGTGCCTTGGCTGGCGTTGATGTCGCCTACTACCTGCTTCATGCACTGATGAGCAAAGACGACTTCGAGGCCGAAGAGCGGTCGCTTGCCACCAAGTTCGCAGTGGCGGCAAACCTCGCCAAGGTTTCGCGCATGGTTTATCTCGGCGGCATCATCGCGGAGACCGACACCCTTTCGCCTCACCTCAAGGCGCGCACCGAAACGGGTGAGATTTTGCGAGCTTCCGGTGTGCCCACCATCGAACTTCGAGCGGGCGTGGTCATCGGTTCGGGTAGCGCATCGTTTGAGATGCTTCGATATTTGACCGAACGCCTGCCGATCATGACCGTGCCGAAGTGGGTGAACAACCGCATCCAGCCGATCGCGATTCGCGATGTGCTTCGCTATCTGGTTGGCGCAGCGGCAATCGACCCGAAGATCAGCGGCGACTTCGACATCGGTGGTCCCGAAGTCTTCACCTACCGTCAGATGATGATGGAATATGCCGCAGCAGCCGGCCTGCGCAAGAGAATCATCATTCCGATTCCGGTGCTCACTCCCCGACTGTCATCCGGTTGGGTGGGCCTCGTCACTCCCGTGCCATACACCTTGGCAAAACG
>JBEEJJ010000115.1:0-2820 GCA_041169265.1 Actinomycetota bacterium | reverse complement strand
ATCGAGAATCAGCACCGGGTCACCGGTCTTGGTTTCGGTGCGCAATAAATCAACGGATGCGAGGCGCAAGGCAAGCGCATACGACCAGGTTTCGCCGTGGCTCGCGTAGCCCTTGGCCGGCAGATCGCCGAGCATCATGACTAAGTCGTCGCGCTGCGGGCCCACCAGGGTTAGCCCTCGCTCGAGTTCCTTCGGGCGAATCGCCTCGAGACGTTTTGCGAAAAGTGTGGCAATCGAATCGCGGTCGGCGTCGGTTAAAAACTCGAGTGCTTCGTCCTCGTTGTCATCGTCGAACCCGGTGGGCACCTTGTCACCGACCAGTGACGAGCGATAGAGCAGCCGCGGCTCATTGTTGGCCGTAGCTATCTTTTGATAGGCGGCATAGAGGTGTGGTTGAAGCAAGCTCATGATCGCGATGCGAGCCGAGATGATTTCGGTTCCGTATTGCACGAGCGAAGCATCCCAGGCGTCGAGGGTGCTGAGAGCCGAGCCTGTGGTCTTGGTCGCCTTGGCCGACTTGAGCAGCGCGTTGCGCTGTTTGAGCACTCGCTCGTAGTCGGCATAAACGCCAGCCATGCGCGGCCGGTATTGCACCACCAGCTCGTCGATGAACGCACGTCGGTTGGTTGGGTCGCGTCGAACGATGTCGATGTCTTCGGGGGCGAAGGTGACCGACTGAATCACGCCGACGATGTCGCGCACTCTCGGCAGATCGGCCTTGTTGATTCGAGCCTTGTTCTTGCCTTCGCGATTTAGTTCGAGTTCTAGATAAACGTCGCGGGCTTCGCTCGACACCATCGCACGGACGATCGCCGACGGCGCTTGGTTTTTGATCAGCGGCAAATAGCCGGAGACACGGTGCGAGCTGAGCGAACTCAGGTAACGAATCGCCTCAACCAGATTGGTTTTGCCCTGACCGTTGATGCCGACCAGCAGGTTTATGCCGGGCTCGAAAGCGACCTCGGCGGTCTCGTAATTGCGAAAAGAGGCGAGGGTTAGATGCTTTACAAACATCGCCCTCGCCCCTTCGCTCGATTAAATCGGTGTTCTCCTCAACCCTCGGGTTGCGGTGACTACTTTTCCGACTTGACGACAGCGTGGCCACCGAACTGGTTGCGCAGAGCGGCAACGGCCTTCATGGCTGGGGAGTCGTCTTGACGGCTTGCGAAACGCGCAAACAGGGATGCGGTGATCGCAGGCATTGGCACGGCTTCGGCGATTGCCTCTTCGATGGTCCAACGGCCTTCGCCCGAGTCGTTCACATAGCCCTTGATGTTGTCTAGGTTCGGGTCCTCTTCGAGTGCGCGTACCAGAAGGTCGAGCAGCCAGGATCGAACCACGGTGCCGCGCTGCCAAGCAGCGAACGTGCCGTGCACATCCTTGATGATGCTCTTCTTCTCGAGAAGCTCGTAGCCCTCGGCGAACGACTGCATCATTCCGTATTCGATGCCGTTGTGCACCATCTTGGCGTAGTGGCCAGCGCCGGTGTCACCAACGTGCACGAAGCCCTCTTCACGCTTGCCCTCCGGGCGAAGTGCGTCGAAGATTGGCATGGCGCGCTCGACCAACTCGGCCGGGCCACCGACCATGAGGCCGTAGCCGTTCTCGAGGCCCCAAACACCACCGGAGACACCACAGTCGAGGTATCCGATGCCGTGTGGCGCGAGTTCTTCGGCGTGACGGATGTCGTCGCTGAAGCGAGAGTTTCCACCCTCGATGATCAGGTCGCCTGGCTCGAGGTGCTTGACGAGTTCGTTGATAACGTCGTCGGTCGGCTGGCCGTGAGGAACCATCACCCAAACGGTGCGTGGGGTGGGTAGTGCCTGAACTAGATCGGCAATGGTGTCGACGTCTGAAACGTCACGACTACGGGCGTATCCGGTAACTTCGACGCCGTTCTTGCGAAGACGAGAGCGCATGTTGCCGCCCATCTTGCCAAGACCAATGAGACCAATGTGCATGTGTTTTGCCTTTCAAAAAGGGTTAGCGGTTAAGCAGGTTAGGTTGAAGCAGGTAGCGATAGGTATCGCTATCGGTTTTTTCCTTCGAGCCGTGGCTCGTGATCAAAACCGGTCCCGGCTTATTTGGATCGTTGTTTGAGGTGAAGCCGACCTTCACGAACTCACTGTGAACCCCCGATAGCCCCTCTAGGAGGAACTGCGGCTTTAGTGATACAACGATTTCTTTACCTGTGAGCTCTGCACTGATGCTCTCGGATGCTTGAGCGGTTTCGTTGCCGCTTGCGTCAAGCGTCACCGTTCCGTCAACAAAGTCAAATTTGATTGGTGCCTCACGTTCCAGCACCAGTCCAACTCGTTTGGTCGAGTCGACCAGATCGGATGTGGTGAGGATTGCGAAGTTTTCGATCTCGGCCGGAAAGAGCGACTTGACCGGAGGGAATGTGCCCTTCATCAAGATCGTGGTGACCGAGCGGTTGTTGGCCGAGAAACCGATGATCTCTTTTTCGCCTTCTGCGGCTAGCCCGATTGAGATGTCGCCCTGGTGGCTAAAGTTTTTTGCCACTTCACCAAGGATGCGCGAAGGCACTAGTGAGGTGTTGCCGACAGCTTCTGGCTTCGGCTTCCAGGAAACCTCACGCATTGCCACGCGGTAGCGGTCGGTGGCAAGGAAAGTTAGTGACTTATCTCCAGCTTCAACGAGAACGCCATTCAGCTGAGGGGTGACGTCTTCTTTAGAAACAGCTGGAAGCACCTGAGCAACCGCGTGCTGGAAGTCTTCGCCTGCAACCACGCCGGCAACCGGTGGCATTTCTGGTAGCGGTGGGTAGGTTTCGATGGGCATGGTCGCCAGGTTGAACTT
>JBEEJJ010000114.1:0-2845 GCA_041169265.1 Actinomycetota bacterium | reverse complement strand
CAGATTCTGCCGGCTCACGTGCTGGCCAACAAACCCAACCCTGACGAGGCTAAGAAGGCTCTGCTGCTGCAGGCCGCTATGGCTCACGGAGTAGGCACCTTGACCGACCTTGCCGACTGGCACCGCATGAACCCAACGGCACACAAAAGGCTGTTTGGTGAACTGGTCGAGTCGGGAGACCTAGTCGAGACCCGCGTCGAAGGCTGGCAACAGCTGGCTTACGCTCATAAAGACACCAACTTAGATGCGCTCAGCGCTAAATCGCCGGGTTCACGCACAACTATTCTCAGCCCCTTTGACCCCGTCTGCTGGAACCGGGCACGTATCGAGCGAATCTTCGGATTTGACTACCGCATCGAAATCTATACACCGGAGCCGAAGCGTCAGTTCGGTTACTACACTCTGCCGATCTTGCACAATCGTGACCTAGTCGGACGCATCGACCTCAAGAGTGACCGCCAGTCGAAACGCCTATTGGTGCAATCGGCTTGGCACGAAACGAAACTGAGTGACAAAGAGGTTGCCGGATTAGCGAAAGCCCTGAGCAAGCACCTCAAGACGGTTCAGAACTGGCAAGGGCTCAACGAGACGGTGTTGGCCAGCAAGGGAAATCTCTCGCTAGAACTTGCCGCCCATGTGGCGTAGGCGATCGACGCGCTTCGCGATCGGTGGGTGAGACGAGAATAGTCTCTCAACCAGGCCAGGCTTCACCGGATCGGCGATATACATGTGGGCCATCGAAGCGTTGGCGCGACGCATCGGGCGCCCATACTGGCCAAGTTTTTCGAGTGCGCGAGCAAGACCGTCTGGGTAGCGGGTGGATTCAGCCGCACTGGCATCGGCAAGGTATTCGCGCTGACGTGAGACCGCAGCAGAGATGATCGGTCCGATGAGGAACGCGATGAGGCTGCCCACAAGACCTATGACTAAAAAGATGAGGCCAAGCTGACCGCTGTTCCTGTTATTTGAACCGTGTCCGGCCCAGAACCCGATTCGAAGTGCGAGGTCTGCCAGTATCGCGACAGCGCTCACTAGCCCGAACACAATCGTGGTCACGCGAATGTCGTAGTTCTTGACGTGCCCCATCTCGTGAGCCATAACGCCTTCGAGTTCCTGGTCGTCCATGATCTCGAGAAGGCCAGATGTTGCCGCGACCACGGCATTCTTCGGGTCGCGTCCGGTAGCAAATGCATTCGGGGCGGCGTCGGGGATGATGTAAACACGAGGCATCGGCATGCCTTCGCGAATGGCGATGTTTTCGACGGTGTTCCAGAGTCGCGGATGGTCGGCTTTCTGAATTTGCACCGCGCCCGACATCGCCACCGCGATTGCACTGGATGCGAAGTATTGGAACGTTGCATATCCAACGATGAACAAGATGATTAAGGCGGTTGAGGTGTAGTCACCTGAGGCCGAACCAAACCAGATTGCCAATCCACCAAGCAGGGCAACGAAGACTCCGATGATGATCATCGTGTTGCGTTTGTTGGCAGCTATCGCTGAATACATTGCGTTCCTAAAACAGTCTTACGAAGTGAGTTAGTGACTAGAACTTGACCTGAGGGGGCTCTGCGATCGCAGCCGCGTCGGCCACCTCGAAGTATTCCTTCTCTTTGAACCCGAGACCAGCGAAGATCACCGTCGGGAACTGCTTGATCTTAATGTTCAGTTCGCGGGCACCGGCGTTGTAGAAACGACGAGCGGCCATGACCTTATCTTCGGTGTCGGTGAGTTCGTTCTGTAGGGCCAAGAAGTTCTGGTTTGCCTGCAGTTGAGGATAAGCCTCGGCTACAGCGAACAGGCTCTTCATCGCGCCAGCGAATCCTGCCTCGGCCTTGGCTGCCGCGCGTGGGCTCTTCATGACCTCTGGTGAGATGGTGGCAGCGCGTGCGGCGGTGACGTTCTCGAAAACCTGACTCTCGTGCTTGGCATAGCCCTTGACTGCCTCGATCAGGTTAGGAATGAGGTCGGCTCGACGCTTGAGCTGAACGGTGATGTCGCTCCAAGCCTCTTCGACTCGCTCATTTAGTGCGACGAGCGCGTTGTAGGTGCCCCAGAGCCAAATACCGATCAGAACGACGATTCCGACGATGATCCAGATTGTTAAATCCATTAGTTTCTCCTTGATTCGGGCATCCCCCGATTGATTCAACTCTAAGTGTGCAAGCCGACTTTATAGCGAGTTTTCAGCAACTACACAGTTTGCCTGAGGCGAACAAACCTGACTACTTTTGCTCCATTTTGCAGGCAGGAGTGCCTCCCGGCAGGCGGTGTCGAAAACGGGCCACCAACGAATAACCCGGACGAGCCACCCAGCTCAGCGGCGGCACCATGAGCGCGTGTCCAACCCCTCGCATAAACGGGTTGCGTTGAAGAATCAGGATCTGCGCGAATGCCTCGTGTCCCGCATACGCGTTGCCGTCTCGCACCAGATAAACCTTGGCAGCGGTCTGGGACTGAGTCAGCCCATACTCGTTGACGTCGATGAACTGCCAAGGATGCGCAACGATCGGTCCGCTGGAGTGCTTGGCAATGTAGCTGGAGGTGCTGGTGCAGAAGCCGCAATCGCCGTCGAAGATTAGAACGGCTGGCTGTTTCGACATGCCTTAAGACTAAGCCACCGAGGTTGTGTGGGTTCGGGCGGTTGTCTAGGTTTAGGCGCTTGGTTGTTATGCAGGTTGAGGCGTTTGGGGCTCGTCTACGTGAGCGCTCAGCCAGGTAATCGCAAGACATGCCGCACCTAGAGGAGTGCCCCTTGTGGGACTCGAACCCACACTGTGACGATTTTAAGTCGTCTGCCTCTGCCATTGGGCTAAAGGGGCTTGCTCTGAGCGTAGCCCCAAAG
>JBEEJJ010000113.1:0-2865 GCA_041169265.1 Actinomycetota bacterium | reverse complement strand
ATTGCGGTTCTCGAGAAGCAACTCAAGTAGCTCGAATTCCTTCAGCGGCATCGCAACCTTGTTGCCGTTGACGAACACTAGGTGGCGGTCGATGTCCATCTTGACGGGGCCAGCCTCAAGCAGCCCATCCTTAGCTGACTCAGGTTCACCGTTGCGGCGCAAAACGGCCTTCATGCGAGCAAGAAGCTCGCGCGCCGAGTAGGGCTTGGTCACATAATCATCCGCGCCGATTTCAAGACCGACGACCTTGTCGATTTCGGAATCTTTGGCGGTGAGCATTATCACGGGAACGTTTGATGTCTGACGGATAGTGAGGCAGACATCGTTTCCGCTAATTCCTGGGAGCATGATGTCGAGCAGAATGAGATCGGGGTTGGCCGTCTTGAACAAGTCGATGGCCTGAGTGCCATCAACTGCTTCAACCACTTCGTACCCCTCTTTTTTGAGCAGGTAAACAAGCGGTTCACGCAAGGACTGTTCGTCTTCTACTACTAGCACCAAGGGCATTAGTTCGTCCTATCCACTTCGCTCTTAACAATCTTTGTATCTGCGGCAGGTAGACGCAGGGTAAACGTCGAACCAACTCCTGGTTTCGAAAAAATCTGGACTTCGCCCTTGTGACCCATGGCCACATGTTTGACAATCGAAAGACCGAGGCCGGTTCCGCCTGTTTCACGGGATCGCGAGGGATCGACGCGATAGAAACGCTCGAATATTCTCTTTTGCTCGTCTGCAGAGATGCCGATTCCTGTGTCCGACACAGAAATCTCAGCGACGCCATCGCCCTGCTTCAATCCAATGCCAACAGTCCCGCCCTCATCCGAATAGATAATCGCGTTCTCGATCAGGTTCTTCACAGCAACGATAAGCATTTCGTGGTCACCAATGACCTCTATTCCCTCAGGTGCAAGAAATCGAAGTTTGATGTTCTTTCTTTCAGCCCGGAATGTGTTTCGTTCTACAGCCTCCGAAACGACCGTCGACAGATCGACAAGCTCGGCATTAGTGATGATCTCGGCCGACTGAAACCTGGATAGCTGGATTACGTCCTTCACGAGATTTGCGAGTCGTTTCGCTTCTTTACTGAGATTTTTTGAAAACTTTTTTACCGTGTCTGGGTCGTCGGTCGCATCGGCTATCGCTTCAGCCAGGAGGCTTATAGCGCCGATTGGGGTCTTGAGCTCGTGGGAAATATTAGCGATGAAGTCACGCCTGGTTTCATCAAGTCTTTTCGCTTCGGTTCGGTCTTCAACAAGCAGAAGCACGTTTCCATCACCAATGTTTGTCGCTCTAGCGGCGACGAATACCGAGTCGTTTCTTAAGCCGGTTTTGATTTCAGTGTCGAGAGCCTCAATAGCATTTGATTGTCGAGCCTGGTCTACTAGGCGAACCAACTCGGCATGAAGAATTTCTCGATTTCTCAGTAGCCCCATGGCCAAAGCACCAGCCGTGGCACGAACAGCGAGGTTTGAAGGGTTCACAACTACCGCCGCAGCGGATAAAACCTCAAGAAGTTCTGTCGAGGCATCAGAGAGAGATTGTGCCTGTTCGAATTTTTCGAGCACCGTCTTTCGCACACGCAACACCGTTCCACCTACGATTACCGAACCGAGGATGAATCCGATGCCGAGCCAAAGCCAAGCCTGAAAATCGTTCACCTTTCAAGCGTAAGTTAACACGGCAGGGTTCGAAGTGACAGCTGCTTGGTTCAGCAATGTTTCGATGCAAGTTCACGCTGAGTTATTGATTCGTTAACCTTGCAAACGCATCATATTTTCAAGACCGAGAGGGCCAAAGTGCGCGAAGTTTTCCAAAAAGAACTCCAAGAAGTTCAACAACGCCTTCAAGAAATGGCCAGTGACGCGACCAGAATCATGGAGTCAGCGTCAAAAGCATTTATCCGCTCAGACGTCACCCTCGCCGATCAAGCCCTAGCCAGCGCAGACCTTATGGCGTCGAAAGCCCTGGCACTCGATGAACTTGTAATTCGAATCATGGCTCGTCAGTCTCCGGTTGCGCGCGATTTGCGCATCCTCGTTTCGGCGCTTCGAATTAGCGCATCGCTCGAGCGAATGGCTGCTCTCGCCGGCCACATCGCTCAGATTGCGCGCTTCCGTTTTCCTGGCTCTGCAGTGCCAGAGTCCCTGCGCGCAACATTTATCGAGATGGGCGCTCTGGATGTCGAACTCAGCCGCAAGGTTGAGATGCTGTTGAAGGATCCGAACGTCGACTTCGCGAAGTTGATTCAAGCCGAAGACCAGCGCGTTGACGAGCTTCACCGCACGGTTTTCGACACGGTTCTTAGCGACGACTGGAAAGAGAACGCGGTGTTCACCGTCGACGTGACTCTTGCCAGCCGTTACCACGAACGTTTTGCCGACCACGTGGTCGACATTTCGTCGAAGCTTTCTTACCTGTCGACCGGTGAATGGAACGACACGGTCAACTAACGGGTTGGACGGATCGCGACGAGTCGGTGTGCATCGTCAAACAGCTCGTTGACAGCTCAAACTGCTAGCTAGACGCTACTTCTTGCCCTGAGCTGCGACCGCTGCCGCACCTGCCGCTGCAGCCTCAGGATCTAGGTATTCCCCGCCCTTGACGAGCGGCTTGAAGTTGGCATCGAGCTTGTAAACCAGCGGAATGCCGGTCGGAATGTTCAGCTCGGCAATCTCATCATCAGAAACACCGTCAAGGTGCTTGACCAGCGCGCGAAGCGAGTTTCCGTGAGCCGTGATCAAGACCGTCTTTCCCGACTTAAGGTCGGCAACGATCTCGTCATTCCAAAGTGGGAGCATACGCTCTAGAACATCCTTGAGGCACTCGGTTTTTGGCACGTTGCCACCGAGGTTTGCATAGCGCTCG
>JBEEJJ010000112.1:0-2893 GCA_041169265.1 Actinomycetota bacterium | reverse complement strand
TGTCTTTATCGTTGCGATTCTGATTGTTGTCGCGGTTCAAGTTGGTTCCACGATCAAGGAACGTCGGCTAAAAGCCATCAAGTAACTAACGCGCGGCCGCTTTAGGCGAACAGCGCTTGTACTGCATCCCTGAAATGTTCGGTGTGGCGCTTGACGTCTTCGAGCGTGTGCGCGGGCGACATCAGAGCCATGTTGTGGAATGGCGTCATCAGGATGCCCCGGTTCAGTGCATGCAGGTGAAGATACTGCTGAAGTTCGAAGTCATCGGCATCGGCTGCTTCACGACCGGTCGTCGGAGCGGTCGCACGGAACGAATACTCGGCCCGGCAGCCAAGCTGCGAAACCTGCCAAGGTGCGCCAAACTCGTCAATGATCGATTGAACGTCAGCCGTCCAAACATCGCACAGAGCCTCCATCGACTCGAACGCCTCGGGAGTCAGAACCTCGGTCAGGGTTGCTGCCACCGCAGCCATGGATAGTGCGTTGCCCGCTAGCGTGCCACCAACGCCACCGACGTCGATGTGTTCGAGATGCAGGCTGTTCACTACCCGCTCGGTCAACTCGGCAGACATACCAAATGCGCCAGCCGGGATGCCCGCTCCGATGGTCTTGCCAAGCACCACGGCATCGGGGTGAAGGTGACGTCGAGCGGTCATGCCGCCAGGACCCTCAGAGAGCGTGTGCGTTTCGTCGTGAATCAGAATCACACCATACTTCGAGGTCAGTTCGCGAAGACCCTCAAGATAGCCCGGCTCGGGCAAAACGATTCCGATGTTGGTCATCGCGGGTTCGATGAGCATCGCTGCAACCTCGCCCGTGGCGAAGGCGCGCTCGGCCGCATCCAGGTCGTTGAATGGCACAACGATGGTTGTGTGTGCCGGATCGACCTGCGGGCCAATGTTGTTCTGGCGTGAAACGGTCGCACCGGCATCATCGAGATTGGCAAAAGTCTCGTCCACCGTGCCGTGGTAGCAGTAGTCGTGCACCACGACCTTGCTGCGGCCGGTCACGTGACGGGCATAGCGCAGAATGTGGCGGTTGGCGTCGGTCGCGGTGAGGGTGAACTGCCACTTTGGCACACCAAATCGATCGGCAAGGGTTTGAGCGGCAACTGTTGCAGCCTCGGTTGGCAGCATGAAGGTGATGCCCTTGTCGAGCTGACGCCTGATGGCAGCCACGGATGCGTCGGGGGAGTGACCGACCATGGCACCGGTGTCGCCCAGGCAGAAGTCGACGTAGTCGATTCCGTCAACGTCGCTGAAGTGGGAGCCCTTAGCGCTTTCGACATAAACCGGATAGCCACCTGGCCACTTGGCCATCCATGACATCGGCACACCCGACATCATCGGACCTTGAGCCTTGTCGTGCCTTTCGCGCGAGCGGGGGTGGTTGAGTTGGAAGAGTTCAACCTCTTGGTCGAAAAGTGCGGCTAATTTTTCACGGTCGGCGTATGCCAATGGAATCACCCTTGATTCTGAGTCGTGTTTGGTTTTGCTAGAGAGCCGCGAGTCCGGCTTCGAGCACGTCTAGTGCGTCGTTTAGCTGTGCATCGCTAATCGGAAGCGGTGGCAAGAATCTGATCACGTTTCCGTAGGTTCCCGCGTTCAATACCAAAACGCCGTTCTGGTGACAGAACTTGACCACTGCGTCGACCGCCGCGGCGTTTGGGTTGTGGGTGCCGGGCTCGACGAATTCGATCGCGATCATGGCACCTCGTCCTCGCACGTCACCGATCACCGGGAACTTAGCCTTCATCGCCTCGAGACGAGGCACCAGAATGTTCTGGATGCGGAATGCCTGTTCAAGCACACCACCGGCTTCGATCTGCTTCAAAACTGCAACGGCTGCGGCTGCGGCCACAGGGTTTCCTCCGTAGGTTCCGCCGATTCCACCCGGGTGCGATGCATCCATGATTTCGGCGCGACCGGTGACAGCACTGATCGGCATACCGCCGGCAACTCCCTTTGCGATCGTGATCAGGTCGGGCTCGAAGCCCTCTTCATACTGGGATGCGAACCACTGGCCGGTTCGTGCGATACCCGATTGCACCTCATCGGCAACCATGACGATTCCGTTTGCTTTGGCCCAGGCGGCGATGGTGCGCAGGAACCCAGGGGCAGGAGCGATGAAGCCGCCCTCACCCTGAATTGGTTCGATTACAACGGCTGCAAGGTTGGCTGCCCCGACGCGCTTTTCCATGTAGGTGATTGCGCGGGCTGCGGCTTGTTCACCGGTCATCCCGGCTGGGTCGCGGAAAGGGTAAGACATCGGCACGTGGTGCACGCCGGGAGCGAATGGGCCGAATCCAGAGTTGTAAGGCATGGCCTTGAAGTTCATCGCCATCGTGAGGTTCGTGCGACCGTGGTAGGCGTGGTCGAACACTGCGATCTCGCCACGGCCCGTGAACTTGCGTGCAAACTTGACTGCGTTTTCGACTGCTTCGGCACCCGAGTTGAACAGCGCCGAACGCTTCTCGAAGTTACCGGGGGTGTACTTGTTGAGCAGCTCACACAACTCGACATAGGGAACGTATGGGGTGACCGTGAACAAAGTGTGGGTGAGCTTCGCAACCTGTTCCTGAACGGCGCGAACGACTTCATCGTTGGTGTGCCCGATCGTGACCACACCGATGCCCGAACCAAGGTCGGTGAACTGGTTGCCATCAACGTCAATCAGGGTGGCTCCGTGGGCTCGGTCGATGTAGACCGGAAGGGCCGCTCCGACACCGTGCGAAACCTCTTTGAGGCGCTTGGCATGGAGTTCTTGGGACTTCGGCCCTGGGATGGCGGTTACGATTTTGCGCTCTAGCGCGACTGTTTGCTCGCTCATGTTTCAAGTCTACGCCTCGCCCCTTCATTCGCTTGCGAACGTTCGACCAAGGATGGTGTGGCGG
>JBEEJJ010000111.1:0-3167 GCA_041169265.1 Actinomycetota bacterium | reverse complement strand
GGTCGCCGCATCTCGCCGCCTCTGTTCGAATCCATGGAGATTTTGGGCAAGGCCGAGACCATCGAACGCCTGCAGGCGTTTGCTCGAACACGCTGCACCAACTAAACTAAACACTCGAGCCCAGGCTCGGTTTCATACCTTGGGGTATGGTGTAATTGGCAACACGAAGGTTTCTGGTACCTTTGTTCTTGGTTCGAGTCCAGGTACCCCAGCAAACATTTCCAGTCGAGAAATCGGCTGGATTTTTTGCTTTTACGGGGTCTAGATTTCGAGCGAATCGCCCACCTCGAGGTAGGTGAACTCACCGCCGCCAGCTTCGGTCACCATTTTGACGCGGCCATTGTTCAACGCGTGGCCCAGATCGCTGAGCAAGGCGTTGTGAGTCGCAAAGGAACGGTTCGGTTTTACTGCTGCCACGAAGTCCATCACGTCGCCAATCTTGAGCCAAGGTGCGGAGGTAGGGCAGGCCAAAATCTCAACCGGGCGGTCGGGCTGAGTGTATGAGTCGCCTGGGTAATAGAGACGGTCGTCGACCATTACCCCTGTGTTCTGAATCAGTGGAATACTGCGATGAATCTCTTGGTGCAGGTCGCCAAAAAACTCGAGCGTGAAGGGCCCGACTTGGTGCCAATCGCCGTGGTGCGCGGCGGTCGCGTTTCTAGCACCCAGGCGTGTGGCAACCTCATCCGTGCCGAAGATTTTGGCATTCGGGTTAGCTGCGAGGATGCGGTCTATTTGCTCCTCGTAGCAGTGGTCGTCGTGCATGTGAGTGATGACAATCGCGACAACTCCTGCGAGCCCATCCATCGGTTCGGTATAGAAACCTGGGTCGATAATCAGCCGAGAACCGTCTTTTTCGAGTTCGAGGCAGGCATGACCGTGCTTGGTGAGTTTCATTGCCCCA
Organism: Actinomycetota bacterium; assembly: GCA_041169265.1. Taxonomy (GTDB): domain Bacteria; phylum Actinomycetota; class Actinomycetes; order Actinomycetales; family Microbacteriaceae; genus Rhodoluna. The sequence continues at coordinate 2,263 of JBEEJJ010000111.1, read as the reverse complement.
GAATACCTGCGTCGCGCATCCGAGTTAATATCGAGTTCGATGCGAGATGCCGAAAGGTTCGAAACATCGGCAATCTAAAGGACGAGGGTCAACAGTGAACGAGCACATGCATACAGCGGATGCGGCCCACGAGCACGAGAAGAACTGCGCGGCACACGGCGATGACGCCGGACTCATGTGCCAGTGCGATCACAACCCGGGTGGCGAGTGCCACTGTCCACCAAACGAGTGCAAGTGCGACCAAACCCACCACCTAATCGGGGAGACTCAGGTCGGGCACGCCTGCTGTGAGTCTGGCGGCGAGCACGATGATCGCCACGGGGTTGCTGGGCACGACATGCACGCTGGCCACGACATGCATTCGGGACATGACGCTCACGCTGGGCATGACATGCACGCCGGACACCACGACCACTCGGGACATGGCGACCACTCGCACCACGACCCAGCGATCTTCAAGAAGCAGTTCTGGTTTGCGTTTGCACTGACCATCCCAGCCATTTATTTCTCACACGCGGTGCAGTCGATTCTCGGCTATCAAGCGCTTGCGGTGCCATTCGGGCACTACATTCCGGCGGTCGCGGGCACCATCCTGTTCTTCACCGGTGGTCGAGTGTTCTTGAAGACCGGCTGGCAAGAGCTACAGGCTCGCAAACCCGGGATGATGGCCCTCATCGCTATGGCGCTGGTTGTGTCGTTCGGATACAGCCTCGTGCTCACTGTTTTCGATCTGCTCGGAAACCCGATCAACGGCATGGATTTCTGGTGGGAGCTCGCGTCTCTGGTCACCATCATGCTGCTCGGTCACTGGATCGAAATGTCTTCGATCATGCGGGCACAGAACTCGATGACTAACCTGATCGCCCTGATGCCCCGCATGGCCGAGCTGGTCGAAGATGGCGACACGAGTGCAGTGCTTGCTGCCGACCTGAAAGTTGGAGATGTCGTTTTGGTGCGGCCTGGTGCCTCAGTGCCAGCCGACGGGATGATCATCCAAGGTTCGACCTATTTGAACGAGTCGATGGTCACCGGTGAGTCGCGCGAAGTGTTCAAAGGGGAGGGCGACCAGGTCATTGGTGGAACGATCAACTCCACCATCACCCGCGAAGGACTTGGTGCGCTTCACGTTCGCGTGACCGCGACCGGTTCAGACACGTTGCTTGCCGGAATCATGCGACTCGTCGCAGAAGCCCAGGCATCGAAGTCAAAGAGCCAGATTCTGGCCGACCGAGCCGCCGGCTGGTTGTTCTATCTGGCGCTCGGGTCTGCCTTCGTCACGGCCATCGCTTGGATGATCGCGGGCGGGCAGAGTGCGGACTTCGTGGTTGAACGCGTAGTCACGGTGCTGGTCATCGCTTGTCCGCACGCGCTTGGTTTGGCGATTCCACTGGTCACGGCGATCACCACTGCCAAGGCGGCAAAGCAAGGTCTTTTAATTCGAAACAGAATCGATTTTGAGTCAGCACGCAAGACCCACGTTGTGCTGTTCGACAAGACGGGAACCCTAACCACCGGAAAGCGCAACATCGCCAACGCACACCTGGCACATGAGTCTTCACTGGCAAGCGTCGACGAACTTATCATGCTTGCGGCATCCGTCGAGAACAAGTCGGAGCACGTACTGGCGCGTTCGATTGTGGCCGAGGCGAAACGACGCAAGCTAAAGCGCGTGCCGGTGCGAAAGTTCAAGTCGCAGAGCGGCCTCGGTGTTTCGGCAATCATCGATGACAAGACCGTCGTGGTCGGCGGCCCGGCGGTGTTGACTCAAAACCAGGTCGAGATCCACGTGACCGACCTTCACCGAAGTGCCACCGCCAACGACCGCGGCAACACCGTCGTGTTTGTGTTGGTCGAGGGCAAACTCGAAGGTTATCTCGAGTTTGGCGACCAGGTGCGCGACACCGCGGTTGACACCGTGCACGAACTGCAGCGTCGCCGCATCCGTGTTGCCATGGTGACCGGAGATGCCGCCCGTGTTGCCATGGTGACCGGAGATGCCGCCGGAGTTGCCGACTCGATTGCCAAAGAGCTCGGCATCGAAGAGGTATTCGCCGAGGTCACACCTGCAAGGAAGAGCGAAATCGTTGCCCAGCTTCAAGCCGATGGCTCGACCGTTACCTTTGTCGGTGATGGAGTGAATGACGCTCCGGCAATCGCCAAGGCAAATGTCGGCATTGCAATCGGCGGTGGCACGGATGTTGCCATGGAGTCCGCTGGAATGGTGCTGGTTGGCAGCGACCCATTCGCCGTAGTTTCGGCCATC
>JBEEJJ010000110.1:0-4714 GCA_041169265.1 Actinomycetota bacterium | reverse complement strand
ACCAGCGGAAGCAGCTGGGCGTAGTCGGAGAAGTCAAACAACATCAGTGCCACTCCTCGTGCGAGTGGTGTTCGTGATCGGCACCCATCGCACCGAGCACCGCGATGCGACCCTGGTTTCGAACGACGTCGACCGGTGCGCCATAGAGTTCGCTCAGCACGTCGCTGCGCAGCACCTCATCCGGTGTGCCGATTTTGAAAGCACCGTTGGCCAGATAGAGCACGCGATCGACCATGCCGAGCACCGGGTTCACGTCGTGCGTGACGAAGAGCACGGCTGCCGAGTGGTCTTTGCGTTCGCGGTCAATCAGATCGGCAAGGATGCTCTGCTGGGCCAAGTCGAGGGCGCTCAGCGGTTCGTCGGCAAGAATCAGGTCTGGCTCGTCGACCACGGCTTGACCCACGCGAAAGCGCTGAAGCTGTCCGCCACTGAGTTGCCCGATCGGCAGCCTGGCCAGTTCGTGGCCGTCGATGCAATCGAGGATGTGGTCGACGCGAGCCTTGTCTTTGCGACTGGCAAACGGCAACCCGTAGCGGTGTCCGTTGAGCCCCATGGTCAGAAGGTCTTTGCCGCGCAGAGGAGTGTTCGCATCCACGCTGCGCGATTGTGGAATGTAGCCGATGCTTCTCGACCCGGCAGTGATCGGTTTGCCGTTTAGTTTGATCGAGCCAGAGGTGAGTTGCTCTTGGCCGAGAATCGCGCGTAACAGGCTGGTCTTACCCGAGCCGTTCGAGCCGATGATCGCGATGAACTCGCCTTGTGCGACGTCGAGGTTGAGGTCGCTCCAAAGTGGGCGTTCGTCATAGCCGAGCGTGGCCCCGCGGATGCTCAGCACGGGAGTTTGCGCATCCTTGGTGGTTTTGGTGGTGCTCGGGGCTGTGGTCATCGTGGGCGAACGCCCTCAACAACGCTGTCAAGCGCCCAGGTGATCATTTGAAAATAGTCGCCCGTGGATTCGCCTGTGTCTGGGTCTTGAGGCAACAGTTCGTTGAACCCCCAGTGAGCGACATCGGGCGTGCTTGCCAGCAGGTCGTCGATCTGCTTTGTCGATGTGTTCGAGTTGACCGCGATGAACTTGGCTTGCTTGGCTGCGGCCTTCGCTTCGGCCAAAACCGATGCCGAAACGTCGCGCTCTTCTTCGATGGCCTCTGAGAATTCGGTCGGCGTGATATCGATCATCCCAGTGTCTTCAAGCAGGTAGTGGATCAGCGGTTCGGTGGAAAAGACCTTCGAGCCACCCCAGGCACCCGCGATTTGTTCGGTGCGAATCTGAATCAGTTTGATCTGAGCTTCGAACTCTGCGAGGTTTGCATCGAAGGTTTCGACGTTCGGCTTGTCCACCGTTTCGAGCGCCGAGAAGATCACGTTGGCAACGTCTTTCACCTGGGATGCGCTGTACCAGATGTGCTCGTTGCGGGTTTCATCGTTACCAGAGGCCACGTATGCGTTGATGAGAATCGCGGGAGTCTCGTCGGCCTCGACCATAGTTTCAACAAAGTCGTCATAGCCGCCACCGTTCATGATCACGATGTCGGCGTTTTCGATCAGCAGTTGATCGCGGGCACTTGCCTCGAATGAGTGCGGATCTTGGGTGGAGTTGTAGATAAGTGCATCGACCGTGGCTAGGTCACCGAGGGTTGCAACCAGGATGCTGGCGGCAGCTCGGGCCAAACGCGACTTGCTCATGTGGCAAGCCTAAGTCTTATTGATAATCGTTGTCAATAAGTTGGTCGCGGCGGGCACCTCGCCAAACGCGAGGATGCAGCGAGGCTAGGTCGCGAGCGACCTAGTAGTAGTAACCGCCACCCATGATCGAAGCGAAGATCGCGATGTAGGCAACGACTACGACAACGGTTAGCGCGGTGAAGACGTAACTCAAGATGAGCCCCGCTTTGGCCATGCCCTCGTTTGTCGACGGAATCTCGTTGCGCCTCATCTGGCCGAGGGCGATGTGGCCGACGACGATGCCCGCGATGGGAAAGAAGAAGGCAAGGATGAGTGAGACAAGTGGAAGCTGACTCTCTGGCTTCGGCCAAGCCTGGGGTTGCCCCGGCTGTGCCTGAGCGTAAATCGGAGCACCCGTCTGAGAGTCATAGCCGACTGGCTGCCCTTGGCCATAGATCGGTGCACCGGTCTGTGGGTCGTATCCGGTTGGTTGCTGGTTTGACACTGGTTGTTCTCCTTCGGTTGAGGTTTGAAACGCGGATGGTGTTGCAAGGTTTTGTGCGGCCGAGTTGCGCTCGGCATACACAGCGATAATGGCCAAGATCGGGTTGAGCAAGAAGATCAGGCTCGCAAAGGCATAGAGCTCGCCGGTGTTGAGCACAGGAAGCAAGATGCCAAGAATCGTGTCTGGCGAGAATGACAACAAGTCACCTTGCGACATCAGCCAAACGAATTGGAAAACCAGGTCGAGCAGGTTGAAGAACACCCAGGTCGCAATCACAAGCCACATGAATCTCTTGGCATCACGTTTGATCAACGCGAACACACCGGCGCTGATTGCCAAAATTGGCGTTACAACCGAGGATGCGATGTAGTAGGCCGTTATCCAAGGTGCTGGGTTTGAGGGATCTTGGGCCCAGGTGACCATGGTCTGGAGCATCTGCAAAAGCGAAAGCGACAACAGCCCGCCGACTATCGAGAGTGCGGCCGAAACCAATAGCAGCGTATTTAGCGGCTTAGCAGTCTTCGAATCTGTCATTTGCGTTTCCCCCTCTTAGTTCTGCCGAGTTTAGTCGAGCAGCAGTGCCGGCTCTTCGATCACCGAGGCGACGTCTTGCACGAAGCGTGATGCCACGTCTCCATCGACAACCCGGTGGTCGAAGGTGGCGCCGATCGTGGTGACCTGACGAACCTGAATCTCGTTGTTGACCACCCACGGCTTCGGACGAATCGAACCGAGAGCGACGATTGCAACTTCACCTGGATTCAAGATCGGGGTTCCGGTGTCGACCCCGAAAACACCGATGTTGGTGATCGTGATCGTGCCGTCTTTCATGTCGCCCGGCGTGGTCTTGCCTTCGCGAGCGGTCGCGGCGAGCTGTTCGATCGCCTTGGCCAGTTCTAGCATCGACATCTGGTCGGCATCCTTGATGTTCGGAACAATCAGTCCGCGTGGAGTCGCGGCGGCGATGCCGAAGTTGACGAAGTTGTGAACGATGATCTCTTCTTCGGTGAAGGTCGAGTTCACCATCGGGTTTCGGCGCACCGCCCAAATCATCGCCTTCGCCATGATCAAGAGTGGAGTTACCTTCACACCGGCGAAGTCGGTGCTGGCCTTGAGTCGCTTGACATATTCCATCGTGCGGGTCGCGTCAACATCCACGAAGATACTCACGTGCGGCGCGCTGAATGCGCTCGAAACCATCGCGTTGGCAATCGCCTTGCGCACACCCTTTACTGGGATGCGCTCCTCGCGCTCCGACTTCGGGGCCGGCGTGCTCAGGTTTCTGAACACCGAAGCCTGCTGTGCGCCGCCGACCACGTCTTCGCGAGTGATCTCGCCATTGAGGCCGCTGCCGACCACACCTGCTAAGTCAACGCCGAGGTCTCGAGCGAGTTTGCGAACCGGAGGCTTGGCAAGAACGCCGTCGGCGATGTTAGGCAGTTGAATCGCACCGGTTGCCAGGTTCTCGGCTGCCAGCGGAATTGCTGTTGCCGCAGGTGCCGCGGGAGAAGTCGAAACAGGGATGCTCGCGCCAGGTGCGACCGGCGGGTTCACGGCCCCGGGACGACGACGGCGCGAACTGCCGACCGAGTGCGAAACTCCGTAGCCGACGAGAGTTGGGGAGCGTTCTTCGGCCGAAACAGAGGCCGCTGCATCCGCGACCGCCTGGTGCGCGCTTGCTGCGTTTTCGGCGATGACCGGAATCGAGGTGGTGACGGCTGCACTCGTTGAGCCATCTGGAACGGTGACCGAGATGATCGGGTTGCCCACCTCGACGGTGTCACCCTCTTTAGCCATCAGTTCGCTGACCACGCCGGCGAAAGGGCAAGGAAGTTCGACTAGCGACTTGGCGGTTTCGATCTCAACAATCACCTGGTTGACGGTGACGGTGTCGCCGGCCTTGACCTTCCAAGAAACGATTTCGGCCTCGGTTAGACCTTCGCCAACGTCTGGCAGGTTGAAATAAGCAACAGTCGTCACATCAACCTCCTAATAAGCCATCGATCGGTCGACCGCTTCGAGAATGCGGTCTGCGTCAGGCAAGAATACTTCTTCAAGCTTGGCTGCGGGGTATGGAACGTCAAAACCACCAACCCGAAGCACCGGAGCCTCGAGGTGATAGAAAGCCTCTTCGGCAACTCGAGCGGCAACCTCGCTGCTCACCGAAACGAAGGTGCTGTCTTCGTGGGCCACGATCAGGCGACCGGTCTTCTTCACCGAGTTGACGATGGTGCCGAAATCGATCGGCGAAATCGAACGCAGGTCGATTACCTCGATGTTGGTTCCCTCGGATGCGGCGATCTCGGCTGCTTGCAGAGCGACGGCGACCATCGGACCATAGGTGGCCAGCGTGACGTGCGTGCCCTCACGCAAGACTCGCGCCTGGTAAGGACCCATCGGTGGCTCATCCAAGTTGACCGGACCCTTTTGCCAATAGCGGCGCTTGGGTTCGAAGAACATCACCGGGTCGTTCGAGGCGATGGCTTGCTGAATCATCCAGTAGGCGTCGTTGGGGTTGCTAGGGCTGATCACGCGCAAGCCGGC
>JBEEJJ010000109.1:0-3136 GCA_041169265.1 Actinomycetota bacterium | reverse complement strand
AGTGGCTACCTGGCAGGAATTGATAGATGCAGGATGGCAAGTCGATGGAGTTTCCCGAGCCAAGCGCCCTGAAATGGTTGTCCTAGCCAAGGGGCGGACAGTCCTCTATGACAGAAGAACGGCCAAACCTCAGTCGCTTCGGATGCTTGGCCATCACGGTTCTTACTCGGATGCCGAAACCAGAGTTCCGCTCATCCGATGGGGTATCTAACCCCTAGTCGTCTCCATCTGCCTTGGTTCCGAAAACAATCTCATCCCAAGACGGCATCGAAGCTCGTCCCTTTCGAGGAGTGTCAATCGAACCAGTAGTAGTCGGTGGCTCAGCGATAGGCATGGAACGAGTCTTGGGTGCCGGCGTCTCAATCGGCTCGGACTCTGGCTCCGGTTCTGCTTCTGGTTCATCTGTAGCAACGTTGCTCAGATCTTGAGAAGTCGAAACAGCGAGCTCTTGTTCCGCGGCAGCCTCGATCGAATCATCAAGAACCTCATCCTCGGAGGCTACGCCTGCGGGTGAGATAGAGGTTACTGGAGCGAGGGCTTCATAATCAGGCACTGGATCGGCTTCGGGCTCCTGCGGCTCATCCGCGAGTTCATCTTCGGCTTCATCATCGACGAAATCGTCTTCAAAAACTATGTCGTCGATAGCCTCAGGACCTGACGGCGTGGGAGCCGACAGCACTTCTTGCTCAGTGGGTTCTGCTTCGAGCGTTTCAGTTCGACGTTTTTGGATCTCCTCTAGGAGTTCATTCGCTGCATTTCGCGCGGCGGCGAGGTCTACTACCTTGGCCCCGGTCGTGAGGTCTTCGGTTTTAGGAGATTCGTCCTCGTCCTTGCGGAAAGCCTTTGGAGGTTCAGTGACGACACGAACCTTCGGAATAGGACCGGGGTTCAAATCCAAAACCGAAAGTGCGGAAGCAGACTCATCCTCGGGGGTAAGGGTGACTTTGCGGGGATCGAAAATCCACTTGGCCGAACCCGAATTCTTTCCGACTGCGTAGGTAACGGAGACTAACCAAACGCCGCCGTCTACTCGACTACTGGCCCAAACGATCTCCGATGCACCATTCTCGTGGAGTCTTCCGTCGACAAGATCACCGAACTCAACCTGAGAGTCGTCGTTGAAACGATCGCCTGGAATGGTTAGGCGAACGGCTCTGGCACTCGCGACCATGTGCTCCAGCTCGTCGAGCACAGGTAGTGCAAAAGTGAGCAGGTATTCCATCTCGGCACCGGTCTCTTCTGCGATGTCTTGAACGCTCTTGCCAGCTCTCACCTGCTCTTGAATGTCACGTGGCGAGATTGTGGCGGCTCCGCTAGAAGGCGAGGCCGCCTTGCGCACCGCCGCCTTGACAGCTTCGTCAACAGACAATCGAAAACTAGTTCCGTCAGTCGATTCCAAAAACAGAGCACCGTCTTCAGAACCTGTCAGGCGAATGTCATCCATGCAAACCTCCTACATTGGGGCTAGTTTGCCAGCAAATCTTCGCAAAGTGCATAAACACGCTCGGTGTGCCGAGTTTGAGTCTTAACAACGTTTTTTTCAATCACGTGAGAAACACCCAAATGTGTTTGCTTTTGTCGCAAGAATCGGTAAAACTATCCGCGCCCGCGAAATAAGCACGAGAAAGGTAGGCAATGGCCACCGATTACGACGCTCCCAGAAAGACCGACGACGACACAGAGTCGATCGAGGCCATCAAGGAGCGCATCCCGGAAAAAATTGCTAGCTCCCCAGACATCGACGACGCCGATCACGGCGAAGGGTTCCTGGGTCACGAAGTTATTGCGGAAGACCTTGATGTTCTCGTCTTGCCTCCACAAGAAGACGAATTCACCTGTGTTCAGTGTTTCATCGTGAAACACCACAGCCTCTTGGCCAAGAAGTCTAAAGAAGGCCCCGTCTGCAACGAGTGTGAAGGCTAGTTAGAGCCTCTTACGGTTGGGTTCGATTCGAGAAGTGCTACAAGCTCTCCCGCTTTGCGCAAATTGAATATCCAGTAAGGCGTGGGGTCTTGATCATCTGCAACATCAACAATCACCACTGTGGGTACCCCCGATTGAAACTTGCGGTACGCGCGGGCGTTTAGCTTCGGCCCCCTTTCAGCCATCATCTCGGCACCCTGTGCCAAACGGGGTGCAGAAAGTTGGTCCACAAGGATCCGAGCGGCTCCAACTTGCAGTATTGCAACATCAGCACTACGAATGACCTTTACCCAATAACCAGAACCGAAAACGGCAGCAACGGTCGCTAATGCGGTTAGTGCCCCAAAGACCAGGGATAGCGGTGTCTCAAGAATCGGCAAACAGACCAAAGTGACGCCAACCCCAAGGAGCGAGCAAGGCACAAGAGACCAGAGGGTAGGTCTTACAAACTCAGCGAAGGCGATGCTCTGCGCATGCGTGACAGGTGAGGACATGGCTATAGATTACGCTGAATGGCATGACTCAATCAGTTCCCGTTCTTGTAGTTGCCGACGAGAGCATGGTTCCCATCTACGCCCAGCCGGGTGACGCTGGAGCAGACCTCAGAAGTGCAGAGTCACTTTCCCTTCAGCCTGGTGAGCGAAAACTCGTAAAGACAGGAATCTCTATCGCGTTGCCATCCGGCTATGTCGGATTGGTTCACCCGCGATCAGGTCTCGCCCTAAAGCATGGCATCACCGTTTTGAATTCGCCAGGGACTGTCGACGCCGGGTATCGGGGAGAAATCATGGTTACTCTGATCAACACCTCCGATGAGGTATTCGAAATAGCTATTGGTGACAGAATCGCACAGCTACTTATTCAGGAGATAGTGCAAGCCAAGTTTGTCGTGGTGTCACAACTTCCCGGTAGCGACCGCGGCAATTCCGGGTTCGGATCGACGGGAAGAAGATAGCCATGCCCACTGGCCCCATACCTGTCACGGGACCTTTCGACGCGAGTCAGATTTCTGATCGCACTCACTACGTTGACTTTGGAAGAATTCTCGTACCTGCCGTCGACCCCAACCTTGTTATCAAGGGTGAGATGGAGCAGGACACCCAGCGCTTGGTCGCCATCACACTGGAAGTAGCTAACTCTGTTTTGCAGGTGTCGGTTTTCACCGCCGCGAGCAGCGAGGAGGTTTGGCCAGAAGTTCGAGCGCAGTTGTCCT
>JBEEJJ010000108.1:0-4802 GCA_041169265.1 Actinomycetota bacterium | reverse complement strand
GACAGCTGGGAATGGCACACCTTCGACACCGTCAAGGGTGGCGACTACCTGGTTGACCAGGATGCTGCCGAAATCCTTGCAAAGGAATCGGTCGAGGCGGTCATCGACCTCGAAAACATGGGCCTTCCGTTCAACCGCACCCCCGACGGCAAGATCGACCAGCGTCGTTTCGGTGGCCACACTCGCGACCACGGCAAGGCTCCGGTTCGTCGCTCTTGCTATGCGGCCGACCGCACCGGTCACATGATTCTTCAGACCCTCTATCAGAACTGCGTCAAGCTCGGCATCGAGTTCTATAACGAGTTCTATGTGCTCGACCTCGTCATGGTTGGCGAAGGCAAGAAGCGTCGCCCTTCGGCGGTCGTTGCCTACGAACTCGCCACCGGAGACCTGCACGTTTTCCAGGGCAAGTCGATCGTGTTCGCAACCGGCGGTTTCGGCAAGATCTTCAAGACCACCTCAAACGCCCACACCCTCACCGGTGACGGAGTCGGCATCATCTATCGCAAGGGTCTTCCACTCGAAGACATGGAGTTCTACCAGTTCCACCCGACCGGCCTCGCCGGACTCGGCATCCTGCTGTCTGAGGCTGCTCGTGGTGAAGGTGGAATCCTGCGCAACGCATCCGGCGAGCGCTTCATGGAGCGTTACGCGCCGACCATCAAAGACCTCGCGCCTCGCGACATGGTCGCTCGCGCGATGGCCAACGAGGTTCGCGAAGGTCGCGGAGCTGGTCCGAACAAGGACTACGTTCTGCTCGACCTCACCCACCTTCCACCAGAGGTCATCGACGCCAAGTTGCCAGACATCACCGAGTTCGCGCGCACCTACCTGGGTGTCGAGCCTTACACCGAACCGGTGCCGGTCTTCCCGACCGCTCACTACGCGATGGGTGGCATCCCGACCAACGTGAAGGCCGAAGTGCTCAGCGACAACAAGACCGTCGTGCCAGGGCACCAACTCGCTGCTCGACATCAACGTGTTCGGCAAGCGAGCCGGCATCTATGCCGTTGAGTATGCCAAGACCGCTCAGCATGTGCCGGTGCCAGAGGATGCCGCATCCGAGGTAATCGCGATGATCGAAAAGGTTCGCAAGGCAAAGGGCAACGAAAAGGTTGCCGTGCTTCGCAAAGAACTGCAAGACACCATGGACAAGAACGCCCAGGTTTATCGCACCGAGGAGTCGCTCAACGAGGCCCTTGACAAGATTGCCGAACTGCGCGACCGCTATGAGAACATCTCGGTTCAAGACAAGGGCGAGCGTTTCAACACCGACCTGCTCGAGGCAATCGAGCTCGGTTTCTTGCTCGACCTCGCAGAGGTTCTGGTGGTCACCGCCCGTGAGCGTCGCGAAAGCCGCGGCGGTCACTACCGCGAAGACTACGAGACTCGCAACGACAAGAAGTTCATGGTTCACTCGATGGCCTATCTGACCGACAAGAAAGTCAAGAAGCCAGGAGACAACATCAAGATCGACTGGAAGCCAGTCACCATCACCAACTATCAGCCGATGGAGCGTAAGTACTAAATGTCAGCTGAAACCAAAAAGATCGGCGAGATCCCTTCGTTCAAGGTCACGCTATTCGTTCGTCGCTTCAACCCAGAGGATGGGCAAGAGGCACGTTGGCAGGACTTCGACGTCGAGGTGTTCGGCACCGACCGCGTGCTTGACGCGCTGCACAAGATCAAGTGGGAACAGGACGGTTCGCTAACCTTCCGTCGCTCTTGCGCTCACGGTGTTTGTGGCTCGGATGCGATGCGCATCAACGGTCGCAACCGCCTGGCTTGCAAGACTCTGATCAAAGACCTCGATATTTCGCAGCCGATCTATGTTGAACCAATCAAGGGACTCGCGGTCGAAAAAGACCTCGTGGTCGACATGAACCCGTTCTATCAGGCATACCGCGACGTAAAGCCATTCCTGATCGCCAGCGACAAGCCGGCCAAGGAGCGCCTGCAGTCGGCAGAAGACCGCGAGCGTTTCGACGACACCACCAAGTGCATCCTCTGTGCCGCTTGCACCACCTCGTGCCCAGTGTTCTGGACCGACGGTCAATACTTCGGCCCCGCCGCGATCGTCAACGCTCACCGCTTCATCTTCGACTCGCGTGACGAGGCAGCCGAGGTTCGCCTCGAGATCTTGAACGACAAAGAAGGCGTGTGGCGATGCCGCACAACCTTCAACTGCACCGAGGCTTGCCCTCGAGGCATCCAGGTGACCAAGGCGATCGCCGAGGTCAAGCAGGCGATCCTTCGCGGTCGTCCCTAAGAAAGCGAGAGACACATGGTGCCAGACGCAACCAAATGGGTGGTCGACACCCTTTCGCTCGTAGCCGTAATCGGCCTGATAATCGCTCTCGCGGTATGGGTCACCAGCAAGAGTCGCCGCGGATGAGCGGCTGCGAAGGCGTTTGCTCGGCCGATCACGAGCCCATTGCACAACCAAAAACTGGGATGCTCTCGCGACGCGGTCTTTTGGCCGCTTTGGGTTCCGGGCTCGCCGCAGTCGGCCTGACCACTCTGGGTGAAACCGCAGCCTATGCAGCCAAGACCTACACGGTTTGCAAAACCACCGACGTGAAAGTTGGCTCGGGCAAGGTTTTTCGGCCAGCCGGCGCATCCGCCTATGTTTTGGTAACCCAACCGCGCAAGGGCGTGTGGCGCGCGTTCAACGCAAACTGCACTCACGAAAACGTGCCGGTGGCTGGCGCTGCAAACAACGTCGTGGTCTGCAACCAGCACGGAGCTCAGTTCAACGCCGACACCGGCGCTCGCACCGCCGGCCCGGCCAGACGAGCACTGACCAAGTTCAAGGTTGCCGTAAGCGGCACCAGCGTCAAGGTGACCTTCTAGGGCTTATCCACCCTGAAATAAAGGCTTCGCGCCGGCACTCGGTTTTCGAGTTGCGCTGGTTTGTGGTGAATGTCTAGCCAATCTCCAACGATCGAAGATCCAAGCAGTTCGTCTCGATAGCCCGTGTTGGCTAGCACCTGAATTCGCTCGACCCGCCCCATCGAATCCTCGTGGGTTCGCTCAAACTGGATGGCGTGATTCTTGAGCTCGAGCACCTCGAGACCGCCATGGCTGAGCGCTTTCGAGGATGCGCGCAGGCGCATCCACGGTGCCGAAAACTCGAAGGCCTGAACCTGGGCCAAATCGAAGTTTTTCGGAAAGGTCGCCCGACAGCCGGGGTCGTTGACCCCCTCGAGAGCTAGCTCGGTGCCAGAGAAAACCACGGGAACGCCAGGGATCAGCATGTGCAACGCGAACCCAAGCTGCCAACTCTCGTGCTTGCCCTCGACCAGCGTCGCGAATCGGGCGGTGTCGTGACTGTCGATGAAGTTTGGCAGCACGCTGAAGTCGCCCCAAGATTTGCCCCAGCGCATGATGTCGAGAATGAAGTCTTCGGCGTCGGCCGAGTGCTTGTGCACGTAATCGAGCACGCGATAGCCAGAGCGATAGTTTTGCACCGCCTCGAAACCTTCGGCGAACGACCATTCGTTCCAAGCCTCGGCAATGAAGTAGCGAGCCGAGTCGAGATCCTTCACGCGATCGCGCAGGGCGAGCATGAACCCGTCGGCAAACTTGTATGGCACATCCAAGCGCCAACCGGAGATGCCGAACTCGTGCCAGTGGCGAAGCACGCGCTCGACATAGTCGAGCACTAGCGGCGAGGAGGTGTTGAGTTTTGGCATGAACTCGGTGCCGCCAAAGGTTTGGTAGCTGCCGTCGTCATAGATGGCGAACATCTCGCGCAGGGTTGCTTCGCCGGCTTGTGCCGCTAAGAACTCCGGCATCGACTTGCCGCTGTGGTTGAAGACGCCATCGAGAAGAATTCCGATGCCGTGCGCCTGCGCATCCTTGGTTAGGTCTCTGAGATCTTGGTTGCTACCGAGCAACGGGTCGATCTCAAAATAGCTCTCGGTGTCATATCGGTGGTTGCTAGGCGCTCGAAAAACCGGGTTGAAATAGATGTTGGCTGTGCCGATGCCAGCCAGGTAGTCGAGCTTGGATGCGACGCCGCGCAGGTTGCCTCCGAAGAAGTTCACGCTCTCATCACGGGCGAAGCGATCGGGAAAGATTTGATAGATCAGTCCCTTGCGCACAAAGTCGAGGTGGTCTGAACCGCGCTGTTCGAGTTTCATAGGGCAAGACTAGGGCAGGGCGGCGGGGCTTTGCCGCCCATCCCCGTGGCAAACCTAAACTTGAGCCATGACCACACTCAAAGTTGCCACCATCAACGTCAACGGCGTTCGCGCCGCGTTTAGAAAAGGCATGGCCGACTGGGTGGTCGCCGAGCGTCCAGACATCATCGCCCTGCAAGAGGTGCGCGCCGACACCACCGACCTGCTCGAGCTATTTGGTGGCACAGAGGATGCACTAGGCCACAGCTGGCACGTGTTGCACGATGCCGCGAGCGCTAAGGGTCGCGCGGGTGTTGCCGTATTGAGCAGTTTTGCCCCGATCACTCACCGCACCGAGCTCGGACCGGACGAGTTCGACAGCGCCGGCCGCTGGCTCGAGGTCGACTTCGATGTGAACGGCAAGACCTTCACCGTGATCAGCACCTACGTGCACTCGGGCGAGGTTGATACCCCGAAGCAGGTTGAGAAGTACAAGTTTCTCGAAGCGATGACCGACCGAATGGATGCGATGCGAGCAGACGGAGCGCTCGTGGTCGTGGTTGGCGACCTCAACGTCGGCCACACCGAACTCGACATCAAGAACTGGAAGGGCAACCTCAAGAACGCGGGGTTCTTGCCAGAAGAGCGTGCCTATTTCGACACCATGATGCACAAACA
>JBEEJJ010000107.1:0-3296 GCA_041169265.1 Actinomycetota bacterium | reverse complement strand
GTTTTGCCTAGAGCCCCCCACTTGCTCCAGAGCGTTTTGTCTGTGGCATAGGTGAATGTGAGGTCCATGCTAGGGCCGCCGAACAGCACGGAAGTAACCGAAGTAATGCGCCCGAGGGAATTCACTTTGATGGTTGAAGTTTGCCCGGTCGAGCCCCTGAGTGTGTAGGTGTTGGTTTTCGAATTGAACTTGATGCCGTTTGGTCCTGTAAACACATCGATGCCAAGTGCCAGGGAAAAGGCGTCGGCGAAAGTGTCCGTCGCCCCGGCGAAGCTGATTCCGCTAACTGGCTTTCCTGTGGCACCTTGCACAATCGCAGACTGCTTCGACTTCGGCTCATAGAGGGCAAACCCGGGAAGCGACTTGCTGGTGCTCTTTACAGTGAGCCCAGTCTTGAGTGCCGCTGTCTGCGAGGTCTGGAAAACCTTGATCAGGCGATCGACCGTGGCCATGCTGGACAGATCAAAGTGCGACGCCTTCCAAGCGCTGACTGCAATGCCAAACTCGCGTTGGATTTCAGGAACGCGATATTCATAAGAGGTGACTCCCTCACTGAGACTTTCCTCGGAGGTTGTGGAAAGTTCAACGTTGGTAATCAGGCCATCGGTCAGCGTGAAGGTGACATCCGACTCTTCTGCCACAAGATTGCCCTCAAGATCGACCTCCGTTTCACTATGACCTGCGAAATGCACAGCGATTTTTCCGGCCTCTGGTCGAGTTACTTGATAGTCCTCAAGCACAAAGCCGCTCGGGCTTTCTTGCCCTATCGACAAGAGAGCCGACTCGGGGTCAATGTATTCCTTCCACTCCCCGAGCATGTCGGTAGATGTGATTTCGGTCAAAGAGCCAAATGGGCTCAAAGGATTCGAATCACTCAAGTTCATGAGGGTCGCTTGAGTGGTGCCAAGAATCGAAATCGAAATCGCGAGGTTCGCCGGCACATTGTTTCCAACTGGCGAGTAGACAGTTTTCGACTGCATCCCAAGAATCAGAGGAGGCGAGACCTCGACGAAGCCCGATTTTGATGCCAGGATGTTCGACTCAACGTATGCGGCTTTCAGTTCGGCATCGCCCAAAGGTTGATCAGCCGCCTGGGCGACTCCTGCTGTGAAAACTAGAGAACTAGCCATCATCACGGTAGCTAGCTTTTTGATAAACGATTTCATGTGGCCCCCAAGCTTCTTTAGTGCTTCAGTCTATCTGGGTAGGAGTCACCACCCGGTGCACAGCTAGAAAAGAACGCGGTTTTGAGACTAAGCCGCCCGCGCCGTAGACGAGGCCTGCGACCCGAAGGCTGCCACCACCGGGTACTCGAGGTAGTCGGCATACATGGCCAACTGCGGAGCACGCCAGGCATAGTCGCGAGCGATCTGCGCCAGAGCCGCCCAGAAGAACGCGTTGAGCACGTCAACCGCGAGGTGCGTGACGGTGTCGCCGGGATAGGCTCGGCCGATCATCCTGCGCAACAATATGGGTGCATCGCTCAAGCCATAACGGTGCAGCGCGGCGCGAACGCTGAACTCGATTTGGCGAGCGCGGTGAGGGTTCCAGATCGCGTTGCCGCCGGGCTGGTGCAGCAGGGCGTGAATCGTGCGAGCCTGCGAAACATAGGCACCCTCGAGCCGGTCAAAGAGCGGGGCGAAAGCCGCAACTTCATAGCCACAGCGACGCAGGTCGAGCACATCCGGATAATAAAGCGTGCGATAAAACGGAGCGTGCGCGACGACGGTCTCACCCCAAGATTCGATCGCCTCATCGGGGGCGTCGAGTTCGTCGTGCAGGTCCATGGGTCAATTGTCTGTGCTTTTTGGCGGATGACCAAAACGGCCTTAAGCGTGTGAATCGCGCTCGGCGAGCCCCCGACCCAGACTCCGTTGCCTCGTGAATCGCGCGCACAGCGTGGGCGTTTATCCTTGTCTTTGGAGGAAGTTGTGACCGAAAAAAAGAGCACCAAGGGCAAGGCAGCTGGGCCGGCAGCCGGGGCCGATGCGCCAGCTAAGGGCAAAGGCAAGGGCAAAGCCGCGCCAGCCAAAAAGAAGAAGTCCGTAGGCTTCTGGATCGGAATCACTACCGGCGCTATCGCCGTTGGTCTCGTCGGCGGTGTCTGGATCTATGGCACCTACGTGTTCCCCTCGATTCAGGCAGCCGACCTCGACGAAAAGAACGTTCGCGCCTGCAACCTCTTTTATGACGGCCTCAAGGCCGAAAAAGTCGACCTCAAAGACGCGATGCAAAAGGTTCTGGTCAAGGTTGACGATGCCATCGAGCTCTATGACCCCACCTACAGCGACCAAGATCCTCAGTTCGGCAAGGTCTATGAAGCCATGCTTCGAATCGCGGATGTCGGAATCTCGGGCCTAAGCTTTCCTGAGTTGGCGGTCGAAAACTTCAACCGCGAGATTCAGCGAACCGAAGAGATTTGCTACGCGGTGCTGCAAGAAGACCGCGCCCAGAAGATCAAAGAAGAGTCGAACACCAAGTAGTCAGCGGCGCTTGATTCGGCACTAGCCGTTGCCCACCAGCGCCAGCCCCTAGGCCGAAGCGAGCATGTCGTGACGCACGATGATCGCGTCACGAGCCGGGCCAACGCCAATCGCCGAGATGCGGCATCCGCTCATCTTTTCAAGAGCGAGGATGTAGTCCTGCGCGTTCTTCGGAAGCTCCTCGAACGTGCGGCAACCCGAGATGTCCTCATCCCAGCCTGGAAAGTTTTCATAGATCGGCTTTGCGTGGTGGAAATCACTCTGGGAAACCGGCACCTCATCGACTCGAACGCCGTCGACGTCATAGGCGACACAAACCGGAATGCTCTTGATGCCAGTGAGCACGTCAAGCTTGGTGAGCACGAAGTCGGTTAGTCCGTTGATGCGTGCGGCATAGCGGGCGACCGGTGCGTCATACCATCCGCAGCGACGTGGACGACCGGTGGTGGTGCCATATTCGTGGCCGGTGGCACGCAACAGCTCGCCCCATTCGTCGAAAAGTTCGGTCGGGAAGGGGCCGGCACCCACGCGGGTGGCGTAGGCCTTGACGATTCCGATCACGGTCTTGAACTCACGAGGGCCGATGCCCGAACCGGTTGCTGCACCGCCTGCGGTAGCGCTCGATGAGGTGACGAACGGGTAGGTGCCGTGGTCGACGTCGAGCATCGTGGCCTGGCCACCCTCGAACAACACGGTCTTGCCGTCCACGAGCGCTTCGTGCAACTCAAGGGCGGTGTCAGCGACCATCGGACGCAGACGGTCGGCATATGAAAGAAGTTCGGCGACCACTTCATCCACGCGGATGGCGGCGCG
>JBEEJJ010000106.1:0-4243 GCA_041169265.1 Actinomycetota bacterium | reverse complement strand
TTCGCTCAAGCCGCAGCCTGGCCCATCGTCTTCGCCTCGATGCTCTCAGCCCCTCTTTGCCTCGCCGTGGCATTCGTCGAATCGTTTCGCTCGCGCAACATCCGTGAGATGCACGGTTTCGAAAAGCCTCGGCGCGACTAATCTCGGCGCAACTAGTCTCGAGTTTTAGCGCTGCATCCGAATCTGGAATCTGCTTCTGGCAACCGGGTCTTGCATTCGCGTTCGAGCCCAAACCCGGGTTCGAGCCCAAACCCGGGGTGTCCCCCAAAAAGACCACCCCATTTGGATTCGTTTCGCTGTAATCGACAGCTTGCTTATGCCAAAGTACTTCTAGGAGATGACCCAATCTCTCCAGCCGCCGAACCCAGGATGGTGTCCCGATGACTCGCGAACTCGAAGCCGAAGCCCTCTACTACGAAAACAAACGCTCGTCTTCTCGCACCCTGGGATGCTTCGCCGGCTGCTCGACCTTTCTAGTGCCTTTCACTTTCTATACGCTCGGGTCATCGACTCCGTTCGTGATGCTGATCACCGTAGGAATCGGAATCTTCTTCATGATCCGCGGCTTGAAGGCTAGAGCCAAGCGCGACGAAATCTATCGAAAACTGGGCGCTGAGAAGACCCAAAAAGGCTGGCACGTAGCTCCGACTCCTCAGGTCTATGGCGGTGACCCGACCAACGGATGGGGCAGTACACCTACACCGCAGAGCAGCGGCAGCGGAGCACCTCAGGGTCAATCCGCCGCTCCACTTCCAGCCGTCAACGGGTTGCCTCCGGCTGATCAGGTCGATCCGTGGTCGCTGGCGACTTCATCCGCTGCCGGCACTACACCGGGAGACAAGTTGGCTGAGCGCCTCAAGAAGGCCAAAAAGGCTGGCTTCTAATTTTTCGAGCATAGACTTCTCACATAGCCTGAGAGGCAGGCAGAGTGGGGATCACGTGGAAAGAACAGCACTTCGTTTCGCGCAAGTCGAAAAAATCAATCGTCAGGCAATCGAAGTTGGCGCGACCGCAGCCGTAATGGCCGTGATCCTGTTTCCCCCTTATGGCCTTCCGCTAGCAATCGGACTAGCCGTCGTTGCATACGTGACATATCAATTCGCCACTCAAATTCGAAAGGCGATGGGATTCGATTCTCATGCTGCGTACAAGGCATTCAAGTTTTCGCCAGAGGGTCTCGCACTTGGCCAGTCGGTTGGCTACAACATTGCGCTTGACCCGTTCTTCGTGGATCCTTCGGTTGCTTCACCTGAACTGGTGAAGGCACAGCGCCGCAGAAAAATGTGGCGCAAGATCAGCTTCGCAGGGGGGATCGCCTCCGGTGTTATGCCGGTCGTCTCGATTGCGGGGCTGCTGGGGTTGGGTGCAACAGGGGCATTCATGGGTGATGGTGCGCCTTGGGGATTTGTCATCATCTACGGATGGATCGCCCTCTGGTTCGTGGCCCTCATCGCTGCCTTCGGCGGCCTTTTCGCGGCCTTCGCGGCGCGCCTAAAGATTCAACGGCTCGTCGTTTTCGGCGGCTAATAACCCCTAGCCGACTTTCAGCCCGTTTCCAGTCTTCTCTCAGGATGCGCTGGTCAACTGACACAAGCCAATCAAAAGGAGACCCCATGGCAGACAAAGAAAAAGCAGAAAAAGCTGCAGTTGCGGCAACCGACGTCGCAGCACCAACCGAAGCCAAGGCTCGCTTTGACTTCAACTCTCTAAACACTCTCTCGGTCGTATCTCTGGCAACCGCAGTAACCGGATTCGGTGCACTCGCTGCCGTAATCACCGGCCACATCTCGCTAAGCCAGCTCAAGACCTCAAAGGAAAACGGTCGCCCGTTGGCGCTCGCAGGCTTGATCGTTGGTTATGTATTCATCGGCCTTGCAATCCTCGGCGCAATCGCCCGCCCATTCCTGCAGCAGCGTGGAATCGAGCTAGGCGACCACATGGGTCAGTTCGGCAACGATGACCGTATGGGTCAGTTCGGCGGACAGAACCACATGGGTGGCGGAATGCAATTCGGCCCAGGCGGAGACCACGAGCGTGGTGGCATGACCGACGACATGGGCGGACAGATGGGCTGGGGAGACGTTGACGTCAACCCGACCCCGGAGCAGGTTCCAGCTCCAACCAACTAAATAAATCTAGGTAGTCGAGCTTCAGCGAATCGGTTCGACAACCAAAACTCGGTGAGCGTCGCCCACCCTGGTAACAATCAGGGTGGCGGCGTTCTCCCCTTTCAGCGCCATTTCTTTGCGCAAGGCTTCGGGTGAGACATCCGAGCCTCGTTTTTTTATTTCTAGGATGCCCACGGCACGCTCGCGCAGATAAGCCTTCAGCCTCTTGCGGTCGAACGGCAGGTTATCGAGCACGAGGTAGGTGCGAAGCCAAGGGCTGCGGTGGCTCTCGCCGGCCGTAAGGTAGGCGATTTCGGGAGCGAAGAGTGTTGCGCCGAACTGTTCCGCGAGATCGCCAACGAGGTGTGAGCGGATGACGGCGGCGTCTGGCTCGAACACGAACTCTTGTAGGTCGGCAAGCGGAGCATCCTTGCGTTCTTCGCTGGACGAGTCGAGCAGGTGCGTGCCGGCGTCATCGATCAGCAAGGCCGAGCGGGCGACTCCCGCGCGAGCCGTTGCACCGAACCATAGGGCGCACTCGACCAAGTCGCCGTCGACCGAAACCCATTGCGCCTCGCATCCCTGCGGAATCGCGTCGTGCGGGTGGCCGGGGCCGAGCTTGATGCCGCTCGGCTTTGTGCCAGTTTGAGCCAGCACCCAGTCGAAATTGGGTGAGTAGTCGGCGGGATCGAACTTGCGCACGGCGCGTGCCGTTTTCGCGCCACCCAGTTCGCGCCTTGCCGGGTCGAAAAACAAGCCATCAAAACCAGCGGTGTCGACCGTGGTCACATCGGCCTGGTGAACGCGGGCGTTCTCGAACGGCGCGAGGTTATACGAGGCGATCGCCGCAGTTACTTCGTCGAGCTCAAACGCGTCGACCTCGAGGCCGAGCGACGCGAGCGCGAGCGATTCGGTGCCGATGCCGCATCCCAGGTCGGCCACGGATGCGCATCCCACGTCACGGAACCTGCCCGCATGCAGAGCGGCGACCTTGAGCCGGCTGGCTTGTTCCAAGCCGGCCTCGGTAAAGAGCATGCGTGATGCGAACTCGCCGAACTTCGCTTCGGCTCGTCGGCGCAACTTGGCTTGGGTGAGCACGGCGGCAACGACTGCGGGAGAGTGCCCTTTGGCGCGCAGGTCGCTCACCAGTTTTACGACGTCAGACTTGGCGTCGAATCGCGTTTCGGCAAGCAGCGACAGCCCGTCAGGCGTCATCAGTGCCAGAAATTCTTCGCGATCCATGGCTCAAGGCTATCCGAGGGATGTTCGCCAACAGCAAATGCACCTGTTAGCACTCACCTTGCTCGAGTGCTAAGCATGGTTTATGATTGGGATTAGTTCCAGTCGGAACCACCAACTAGAGAACTTTCCAAAGAAGAGGTCAAAGTGTCGGTAACCATCAAGCCACTAGAAGATCGCATCGTTGTCAAGCCGGTCGAAGCTGAGCAAGTAACCGCTTCGGGTCTGGTCATTCCTGACACCGCAAAAGAGAAGCCACAAGAGGCCGAGGTCATCGCCGTCGGTCCAGGCCGCGTCGACGACAAGGGTGTTCGCATCCCCGTTGACGTTGCCGTTGGCGACAAGGTGATCTTCTCGAAGTACGGCGGCACCGAGCTCAAGTTCGATGGTCAGGAATACCTGATCCTCAGCGCTCGCGACGTTCTAGCCGTTGTAGTTCGCTAAAACTAAACCTTCAAAAGACCCGGGCCTCGTGCTCGGGTCTTTTTTTGCGCGGATGCGGTGCAAGCGCGCCAGGTCGAGCGAATGCCATAGGTTAGGGGAGTGGAATCCGAATCGGGCAAAGTCGCTCCAGCCGTTTCGTCGGCAGGGGCCGGTTCTGTCTCGTCGAACCCAGCAGCCCCCAAGAACGTCGCCCGCGGGCTGACCCTCGGTCTGAGCGCATACCTAATCTGGGGCTCATTTCCAATCATCATCACGTTGCTCGGATTCGCGACACCTTGGGAGATCGTGGTTTGGCGAATCCTGTTCGGTCTCGTGGCCGGAGTTCTGTTCATCCTGATCGGACGTTCCTGGCGCACGTTCGTTTCGGTTTTCGCCAATAGGCAGGCGCGGCCATGGCTGGTGCTCTCGTCGGTGATGATCATGATCAACTGGACCGTCTATGTCTATGGGGT
>JBEEJJ010000105.1:0-3572 GCA_041169265.1 Actinomycetota bacterium | reverse complement strand
GGCACTCCGTCGACCAGGGCGAGCATGTTCGCGCTGAAGTTCTCTTGAAGCGGGGTGAGCTTGTAGAGGTTGTTCAGAACGACGCGGGCGACCGCATCCTTCTTAAGCACGATCACCAAACGCTGACCGGTGCGGCCCGAGGTTTCGTCGCGGATGTCGGCGATGCCCTGCAGGCGACCCTCCTTGACGAGTTCGGCGATCTTCAGCGCGAGGTTGTCTGGGTTGACCTGATATGGCAGTTCGGTGACCACGAGGCAGGTGCGATTGTGAATTTCTTCGACGTTGACAATCGCGCGCATCGTGATCGAACCACGACCGGTGCGATAGGCGTCTTCGATTCCTCGGCGACCAAGGATGGTGGCTCCGGTCGGAAAGTCGGGACCCTTAATGCGTGCGATGAGTGCTTCGAGCAGTTCTTCGCGGGTGGCGTCTGGGTTAGCCAGCGCCCACTGGGCGCCTTCGGCAACTTCGCGAAGGTTCTGTGGCGGAATGTTGGTTGCCATACCGACCGCGATACCGATCGATCCGTTGACCAGAAGGTTCGGAAAACGGCTCGGCAGAACGGTTGGCTCTTGGGTGCGACCGTCGTAGTTGTCTTGGAAGTCGACGGTTTCTTCATCGATGTCGCGCACCATCTCCATGGCGAGCGGAGCCATGCGGCACTCGGTGTATCGAGGCGCGGCGGCGGGGTCGTTGCCCGGTGAGCCGAAGTTTCCTTGGCCGGAAACCAGCGGATAACGCAGGTTCCAGTCTTGAACCAGGCGAACGAGGGTGTCATAGATCGCGCCGTCGCCGTGCGGGTGGTATTGACCCATCACGTCACCGACCACGCGGGAACACTTGCTGAACTGCTTGTCTGGGCGGTAGCCGCCGTCGAACATCGCATAGACCACGCGGCGGTGCACGGGCTTCATGCCGTCGCGAACGTCTGGCAGCGCTCGTCCGACGATAACGCTCATCGCGTAGTCGAGATACGACCGCTGCATTTCGGTCTGAAGGTCAACCTGTTCGACGTTATCGATCAGTTGTTCTGGTTCTGGAGTCTTGTCGTCTGCCATTTTGTTCTCGTTTCTTCGCGGCCTAGATGTCTAGGAAGCGAACATCCTTGGCGTTGCGTTGAATAAAGGTTCGGCGGCCTTCGACATCGTCACCCATCAGGGTGCTGAAGATTTCGTCGGCTAGGGCAGCGTCGTCGAGCGTGACCTGCAGCAGGGTGCGTCGGTTCGGGTCCATGGTGGTGGCCCAAAGTTCGTCGTAGTCCATCTCTCCAAGACCCTTGTAGCGCTGGATGGAGTTTTCCTTAGGAATCTTCTTGCCGGCAGCCTGGCCCGAGGCGAGCTTCTCATCGCGCTCGGCATCGGAGTAGACGTATTCGTGTTCGGCGTTCGACCACTTGATGCGATACAGCGGCGGTTGCGCGAGGTAGACATAGCCGTGCTCAATCAGCGGCCGCATGTAGCGGAACAGCAGGGTAAGAATCAGTGTGCGGATGTGCTGACCGTCGACATCGGCGTCGGCCATCAAAACGCACTTGTGATAGCGAATCTTGGCGATGTCGAAGTCTTCACCAATGCCGGTGCCGAACGCAGTAATCAGAGCCTGCACCTCGGTGTTGGCGAGAGCTCGGTCGAGGCGGGCACGCTCGACGTTGAGTATCTTTCCGCGAAGCGGAAGAATCGCCTGGGTCTCTGGGTTGCGACCGCGAACCGCCGAACCGCCGGCCGAGTCACCCTCAACGATGTAGATTTCGCTGAGCTTTGGGTCGCGGCTTGAGCAGTCGCGCAGTTTGCCCGGCATGCCGCCCGACTCGAGAAGACCCTTGCGTCGAGTTGCTTCACGAGCCTTGCGTGCAGCCTGACGAGCCGTGGCCGCCTGAATGGCCTTGCGGATGATGTCTTTGGCGAGGCTCGGGTTGCGCTCTAGCCAGTCGCCGAGTTGTTCGTTGACGATCTTCTGAACGAAGGCCTTGGCCTCGGTGTTGCCGAGCTTGGTCTTGGTCTGACCCTCGAACTGAGGCTCACTCAACTTGACCGAGATCACAGCGGTCAAGCCTTCGCGGCAGTCGTCACCGGTTAGGTTTTCGTCTTTCTCTTTCAAGAGGTTGGTGTTGCGAGCGTATTTGTTGAGCAAGCTGGTCAGCGCCGCACGGAAACCCTCTTCGTGGGTTCCACCCTCGTGGGTGTTGATCGTGTTGGCGTAGGTGTGAACGCTCTCGTTGTAGGCGTTGGTCCACTGCATGGCTATCTCGACCGACATGTTCTTTTCTTTGGTCTCTGCCTCGAACGAGATGATCTCGTTGTGCACGAGCTCGGTCTTCTTCGAGGAGTTCAAGAACTCGACGTAGTCCATCAGGCCACGCTCATAGAGGTAGGTGTCTTCACGACCGCTGCGCTCATCCTTGAGGCTGATTTGCAGACCCTTGTTCAAGAAACACATCTGCTGGAAGCGAGCGCGAAGGGTTTCGTAGTCAAACTCGATGGTCTCGAAGATTTCACCGTTCGGCTCGAACTCGATCATGGTTCCGGTGGTGTCGGTGGCAGGGCCCTGCACCAGCGGCGCGTCTGGCACTCCGTTCTGGTAGCTCTGGGTCCAGAAGTGACCTTCGCGGGCAACAGCCACGCGCAACTTGGTCGAAAGAGCGTTGACCACAGATGCACCCACACCATGCAGACCACCCGACACCGCGTATCCGCCACCACCGAACTTTCCACCGGCGTGGAGGATGGTCAAAACGACCTGAACGGTCGAAATCTTTTCGGTTGGGTGTTCCGAAACTGGGATGCCGCGGCCGTTGTCTTGAACGCGGATCCAGCCGCCCTTGGTGATGGTGACATTGATGAGGTCACAGTAGCCAGCTAGAGCTTCGTCAACGGAGTTGTCGACGATTTCATAAACGAGGTGATGCAGACCCCTCGGACCGGTGGAACCGATGTACATTCCAGGGCGTTTGCGAACCGCTTCGAGCCCTTCGAGCACCTGGATATTTCCGGCGTCGTAGTTATTTTCGGGTGCTGACATATTCAGTTAGTGCTCCTTGTTTTAGCTGGGTTAGGCCCACACAACCGCGACCACGAGAGCCGACTTAAATCGGGGGTGACTAACGCTCTAATTCTACCTTTGGGAGCGACATTTAACTGGGATATCCACAACGAGTCGATGGCCCGTTTTACCGCGTGTTTACGCGGAAGTTGACGATTTTTAAGGTCTCATTTCGGACACGTTTTCGGGTTTACCCGTAGGTGTCTCGCGGACCGCGTCCGGGCACCGATCTCGGGCCCTTTTTCCACGACGGAGCCTCTGGCGCCAGCATCTTAACCGAGGTAATTTTTAGCTCGGAAAAGTCGGCGTTGAGTCGCTCGAGAATCGCATCAGACATCATCCTCAACTGCGTCGCCCACGCCGTCGAACGGCAGCGAATCGTGAGGGTTCCGTCGACCAAATCTTCTGGAATCGAGTTTGCGGCGGTGTCGGCCCCGACCACCTCGGCCCACTTCACGTGGAGCTCGGCCTCGGCCATTTCGGTGCTCCAACGAAAGTCGCTGACCAGCGCATCCACCGAAGAAATCGCCGAA
>JBEEJJ010000104.1:0-3642 GCA_041169265.1 Actinomycetota bacterium | reverse complement strand
TCGACAAGATTGAACTGGTTTCGCGTGGAGACGTTCGTCGCGCCAAGCTCTACTACCTACGCGAGCTTCGTGGCAAGAAGGCCAAGATTCGCGAGAAGCGCGACAACGCCTAAATCATTTAGCCTGCTCAGCAGATTACGCTCGAGACTATGAACGAAACTTCCGAGTCTCGCCGGCTATTTCGCAAGAAAGACAAGCCTCAGAGCAACTCGATTGTCGCCAAGATTTGGCGCAAGCTGAAGAAGAATCCTGTCGCCGCGTTTTTTATCGACATTTTGGTGATCGTCGCAACCGCGATGGTTCTCTCGTTGCTGATCAAGGCGTTCCTCATCCGCTCGTTCTTCATTCCTTCGGGGTCGATGATGGACACACTGCAGGTTGACGACCGAATCATTGTCAATGAACTGGTTCCCAACCTGGTTGCCGTTAATCGAGGCGACGTCGTAGTTTTCAAAGATCCAGGAGGCTGGCTATATCAAGCTCCTGAAGACCCGGAATCGCGTGGTTTTGTAAACATCGGTGAATGGTTTTTGTCGGTGTTTGGGCTCACCGCTCCAGACTCGAGCCAGCACCTCGTCAAGAGAGTTATAGGAGTTGGCGGCGATCACGTTGTTTGTTGCGATGCAGATGGCAAACTTCAAATCAATGGAGTTAGCATCACCGAGCCTTATGTTCAATCTGACGCGACGCCAAGCGACATGAAGTTTGACGTGACCGTTCCAGAAGGAGCTTTCTGGGTCATGGGTGACAACCGTTCAAACTCTGAGGATTCTCGTTATCACCGAACCCAACCGGGCAAGGGATTCGTGCCAAAGTCAGCTATTGTCGGCCGTGCGTTTGTTCTGTCGTGGCCGTTCGATCGCTGGACGTGGCTAGACAACTACCCAGATGTCTTCAAAGACGTCCCCAACAACTGACCTTGAGCGCTCGCTCATCGAGCGGGGTTCAAGGTTCGTGATCGGCATCGACGAAGTAGGCCGAGGGGCCGTGGCAGGACCGGTTGCGGTGGGGGCGGCGCTCTTCGATTCGGCAACTGGCAGTTTAGAAGGGTTCCCTTCCGAACTTCGCGACTCAAAACTTCTCTCTGAAAAACAGCGCGAGGCACTGATCGAGCCAACGGCGCAGTGGGTTGCGGGTCACGCAGTGGGTTTTTCATCTGCCAAAGAGATCGACGACGAGGGAATCATCACAGCGTTGGCTCGGGCTGCTTCACGAGCACTGAGCGAACTTCTTTCATCAACGTCCTTGCGAACAGAAATCGCTCGTGACGGTGCAACGGTTCTTCTTGACGGAAACCATGACTGGCTCAAGCAGCACGCAGGTGGACTCCAGGTGGTTGTGCGCGAGAAGGCAGACCGAGACTGCGCCATCGTGGCAGCCGCATCCGTGCTAGCCAAGGTTCAGCGTGATTGGCTGATGGTCGAGTTGGCCAACGAACACCCTGGTTATGAACTCGAAGGGCACAAGGGTTATGCATCGGCAAAACACATAGATGCGATTAGGCGGCTAGGCCCGAGTCCGATTCACCGAGTGAGCTGGCTGACCAAGATTTTGGCTGATTAATTCAGGCTTACAAGAAGGTTTACACTTTCCCTAATGGATGAGAATGAATTCGACGACTACGACCGCGAGGCCGAGTTAGCGCTCTATCGCGAATACCGCGACCTTGTCGGCACTTTCAAATACGTAATTGAAACCGAACGCCGCTTTTATCTTGCAAACGAAGTAGACCTGAAGCGAATCGACACCCCAACTGACTTCTACTTTGAAGTCGAGATGCGTGATGTCTGGGTGTGGGATATCTATCGCACCGATCGGTTCGTGAAGTCGGTTCGAGTTCTTTCATTCAAAGATGTGAACATCGAAGAGCTGTCGGGTAAGGCGTTCGAGCTACCAAAGGCTTTCACGCCAGGGCAGTAGGCTTCCAAGGTCGGGACGATAATCCGGCGGACGCGTCGCAATGCGCCAGGTTTTCCACAGATTCGCAACACTGGGCCACGAGCGACATAATGAGTGCTTTTCTACAGGGATGCAGGCTCTCGAACGGCGACACATCCTAGGCATTTACGGCGAAAACGTGGCTGCTGATTTTCTTACACGCCATGGTTTTCAGATACTGGAGCGCAACTTTCGCACGCGCGACGGCGAAATAGACATCATCTGCGAGGGTGAAGGTGCTTTGGTCTTCGTTGAGGTTAAGACGAGAAACTCAGCCGGACACCTCGCAGGGTTTGAGGCCATCACCGAAGAAAAAATTCGTCGCATAAGGTCCGCAATCCACGCTTGGCGCAGGTTGAATCCAGGGCATCACCAGTCAATTCGCATTGATGCAATCTCGATCGCTGTTTCAGCCGGAAAAATAGGCATCGACCATCTGCGAGAGGCCGCGTGATGTCGCTGGCGAGAAGCTACACGCTCTGTTTATTGGGGCTCTCTGCCCACAAGATTGTGGTTGAGGCAGACATCTCAGCGAGCCTCCCAACATTTGTTCTGGTGGGGCTCCCAGATGCATCGCTTAGTGAGTCACCAGCTCGGGTCAGAGCGGCATGCAAGAACTCGCGGCTCGAGTTACCGGCTCGAAAGATCACCGTAAACCTTTCGCCTGCATCTGTGCCTAAGTTCGGCTCGAGTTTCGATCTGGCCATCGCAATAACCGTTTTAGCTGCAGCTGGGCAAATCTCAGCTAGCCAACTAGAGTCCACGATCCATATTGGTGAATTGGCGTTGGACGGGTCGCTCCTGCCCGTTCGTGGCATCGTCCCATTGGTTCTCGGTGCTCGATCCGAGGGCTTCAAAGTCGTGGTCGTTCCCCAAGCCAATCTCGACGAAGCGCTTCTGGTCTCTGGAATCAAAGTTATTGGATTCGATCATCTGACATCGGTCGCACGGTTTCATGGATCGGCCGTCGAGGTCATTCCAGGCTCGACTGTCCAAACACAACTCGTCGCGCCAGATTCATCGGAATCGCTTTGCTTCTCAGATGTCAGAGGGCAAGCCGAAGCGGTGGAAGCGGCCGTGGTAGCCGCCGCAGGCGGACATCACATGTCACTCATCGGATCTCCGGGTTGTGGAAAGACCATGATCGCGCAACGATTACCCACGATTCTTCCGCCGTTGACAGATGATGAGGCTCTCGAGCTGGCTGCCGTTAGATCGGTTTCAAGCGGGCTTAGCATTTCAACGCTTGACTACAGGCCACCTTTTGTTGCGCCTCATCACTCATCTTCGATGGTTTCGCTCGTTGGTGGTGGGTCGGGCATGCCAAAACCTGGCATGCTCTCAAGGGCAAACTCGGGAGTTCTTTTTCTCGACGAGGCACCCGAATTCAACGCCAATGTCTTAGACGCTCTCCGACAGCCCCTGGAGTCTGGTGAGGTGCAAATAGCAAGAGCTAACTACCTGGTGCGCTACCCAGCCAGAGTTCAACTGGTGTTGGCCGCAAACCCCTGTCCTTGTGCCAAGCCAGCAACAGGGTCTTCTGGCACCTGTGAATGCCCCGAACGAGTGAAACAACGGTATCTATCGAAAATATCTGGACCGCTAATGGACAGGGTCGACATTCAACTTCGAATGAGGCCCGCAAAGCCTCAACTTGCTCTGGGGGCTGAGCCCGAGCACGCTTCTTCTAAAGAACTCGCAAAT
>JBEEJJ010000103.1:0-3656 GCA_041169265.1 Actinomycetota bacterium | reverse complement strand
GGGTTCATCCAGTTGAGTGGTTTGTAAGAGCCGGAGTCGCTGTGCACCAGAACCGAACCGTCACCCTTGAGCATCAGCAAACGATTGGCCAAAGGCAGATGCGCGGTCAGTCGACCGGCATAGTCAACGGTGCATCTGGCAATGACGAGGCGCATGAGAAGTCAGTGAGTTAGTTCTTGCCAACCTGCTTGGCGACGATTTTCTCGAGTGTCTCCATGCGGTCGATCAGGTGAGTGAGGGCTTTGTCTTGGTCGGTCAGGTGCGACTGAATCTCTTTTGCCTCTTCGAGAATCGCGCCGGCATCTTCATAGGTGGCGATGGCTCTGCGTTCGGCATCCTTGGCTTGCAGGTTTTGTCCAACGATGATGATTGGCAGCAACACCAACTGCAAGAAGGTCTGCGCAACCCAACTGATGATGATCAGAGTGTTGCCGCTAGCCAGCGCTGCGGGCAGACTCACCAGAGTCAGGGCGAAAAACGCATATGCCGCCCACATGGTGCCAACACCTTTGGTGATGAGCAACCCGATGCGTTCGTTGAGACCGATTTTGTCGGCCGATGGCTTCTGCGCTGGATGCTCATCCTTGCGAGCCTTGGCCCGAGGATGCTGCTCGTAGTTATAGCTCGGCTTCGACACGCTCGACTACTTCGAGCTCTCGGTGTAGCGCACCTCGACCTTGGTGGTCGGCGGCATCGCCACGACGTTTTTGACGCTGACCTCGTCGACCTCTCTGCCGAGCATTTCTTCGACGCGCTGTTTGAGCGTGCCATCGCCAATGTTGGTGCCGTCAAGGGTGAGCGAAAGTTTGCGGATGCGCTTGCGAATCAGTAGGTTCGGGTGATCGATCACAAACATCGCAAGCACGAGCATGCTGGCATAGATTGACTTTTCGACCAGCGAATAACCGGGCAGACCAAGGATGAGGCCGACGCTGAGTCCAACGAGCAGGTAGGCCATCTCGACCCAACCTGCTTCGTCCGAGCGAAGACGGATGATCGAAATCACAGCGAAGAGTGCAAAGCCAACGCCCAGCGAGAGAGTGAACGAGGCGAGCGCGCCGGCGAGCGCAAAGAGCGTGACGTTGATCATGGCGATTGCCACGAGCATTTCTCGGTTGTGGTGCCTGCGGTAATAAAAGAAGTACGAGAGCAGCACGACCGATGCAAGGTCGAGAATCAAACTTAGGAAGAACGACGGGTAGTCAATAGAGGTCACAAAGTTAGACTAATAGCAATGAAGCAAAGAGGCATGCGCACCCTGTGGTCGATATTGCTCGCACTGGGATTGGTGGCGAGCACTCTCAGTGCGTCTCCGGCAAACGCAGCCCAAGCTCTAGGCGACTTCTACAACTCCACCAACGTTCACGAGGTCTATCTCACTATCGATGCGGCGTCAGTCGACAACCTGAACAAGACTCCTAAGGACTACACCGCAGCGAGGGTCGAATTCAAGACCGCAAACGGCTCGTCGAGCGGGCAGATCAGCATCGGACTTCGCTTGAAAGGTTCGACCTCACTCGAAAAACTCTCGGGTCGACCGTCCTTCAAGCTCAAGTTCAACTGGAAAGACCTAAAGGGAAACCGTTTCTTGGGGCTCAAAGCCATGACGCTGAATGCACTAACTCAAGACACATCGATGATTCACGAGGCGGCCGCCTATCGTCTGTTCAACGCGATGGGCATTCCGGCGAGCAAGGCCGGATACGCCAAAGTCTTTATCAATGGCACGCTCAAGGGTTTCTATTTGAATGTCGAAACTCCCGACGACATATTTTTGAGCAAACGATTCGCCGACCCCACCCAGCATCTTTATGAGGCTCAGGCTTTTAAAGATCTGATGTTCGGCAACGACTCGGGTGGCGAGACCACGGGACGATTCACCGTGGACGAGGGTTGGAAGACTACGCCGAACAAGCTCGACCTTAAGAAGCTCATCGAAGTTGCCAACATCAACAGCCCGGCAGCGTGGTGGACCGCGATGAATAAATACACCAACCGCAGCCTGCTCATCAAGCAGTTCGCGGTCGAAAACTTCATTGGCCACTGGGACTCCTATTCGGGCCCGATCATCAACAACCACTTCTGGCGCAGCAACGACAAGGGCGTCTTCACGATGATTCCTTGGGGCGTCGACCAAACCTTCGGCGAAAACCGCCAGACGCCAGCGCTCGGTGACGACTACTTCTTTGCCATGGATGCCCCCGAGGTCGGCTATCCCTGGGTAATGCAGTCGCACAAGAAACCAGCCATTCCTCGTGGTCTTTTGTTTCAGCGCTGCCTAAGTTACAAACCTTGCAAGACCGAATACCTGACCAACCTCAAGCTGGTTTCGGCAAAGGCAACCAGCAGCAACCTGGTCGGCTTCATGACAAACACCGCAAAGCTGGTCGCGCCGTTCAGCAGCGATAACGCAAAGCTCGAGCAGACTCGTTCGATCAAGTGGCTCAAGACGCAACAAACCAAAGTGACCGCCCTAATGAAGAAGTACGGCATCAAGTGAGCAAGGCGCGGGGGCGCATCCGTGTTGTTTTTTTGGTTTTCTATTACGAGGCCTGGGATGCACTTGCCGAAGTTCACCGTTTGATGCTCGAGTCTGACGACTTCGAGCCGATCGTCGTCACGATTCCACGAAAACTGACCGGAGACACCGACTTCGGCAACGAACAAGCCGTGAGTGACTTCTTCACCAACCTCGACATCGAGCATGTGCGGCTCGACTTCGAAGACTCTTACCGTGGGCTAGCCGAGCTCAAGAAGCTCGCACCCGACTACCTGTTTCTGAACTATCCGTGGCAAAAGAACTACCAGCCGGCCTACAAGATCGAAAGCCTCATCGCGTTCACTCGAGTTTGCTACGTGCCTTATTTCTCGCTGCCTCTGGTGAA
The DNA here is from genome assembly GCA_041169265.1 of Actinomycetota bacterium. Taxonomy (GTDB): domain Bacteria; phylum Actinomycetota; class Actinomycetes; order Actinomycetales; family Microbacteriaceae; genus Rhodoluna. The sequence continues at coordinate 771 of JBEEJJ010000103.1, read as the reverse complement.
CGAGCCAGGCATTCGCGGGGTGGCGCCGCACCTGTTTCGTCAGACCACGCACCGACTCGCACACCTGTTGTTCTTGCAAGACCGTTCGGTGCGCGATGCCTTCGAGCACACCGAGCGCGGTGCGCACCACGCTCATTTCACCGGCACCCCGAAGGTCGATGCGCTCATCGAAAAGATGTCGAACACTCATACCTATTGGCCGCTCGGCACCGAGTCGAAGCACTTCAAGGTGCTCTGGGCACCGCATCACAGCTTCGGCGAGGCGTGGCTCAACTTCGGCGTTTTCGACTCAATGCACCGGCAGATGCTCGAGTTCGCGCGGGTTCACGACGACATCGAGTTCGTGCTGCGCCCGCATCCGTATATGTTTGGAACCTTGGTCGGTCAGGGCTACATGTCGGCAGAAGAGCTAGCGGCTTGGCGTTCGGCCTGGGATGCGTTGCCAAACACCGCCACCGACGAGCACGGCGAGTATGCAGCGCTTATGTTGGCTGCCGACCTGATGTTCACCGATGGCATCTCGTTTATCGCGGAGTACCCGCTGGTCACCAAGCGGCCCGCTATCTATTGGGAGAAGCAGGGCCACTGGGAGTTCAACCCGCTTGGTGAGTTAGCCGCAGCGACCACGGTTCGCGTGCACGACTTTCACGGGTTCGAGGTTGCGCTGCAACAGGCCATCGAGTGGGGTTTGCCCAGCCGAAAGACCGAGATCCAGCAGCTGTTTAGCGCTGCGGTTCCTTATCCTGGGCAATCGGCTCAGCGGATTCTGTC
>JBEEJJ010000102.1:0-3685 GCA_041169265.1 Actinomycetota bacterium | reverse complement strand
GAGTGCCCCTTGTGGGACTCGAACCCACACTGTGACGATTTTAAGTCGTCTGCCTCTGCCATTGGGCTAAAGGGGCTTGCTCTGAGCGTAGCCCCAAAGTTCGAAGCCCCGCCAGGAGCTTCGAAACCTACTTCTTAGGTCGGGAAGCCCAGGTTTCGAAAGGTAATCGTGGCTCTTTGGTCGAGGTGATCGACACGATGTCGCGACGGAGCAGGAAGTTCCAGATCCAGCCGGCAAACACGCGAATCTTGCGCTCCCAGGTTGGAATCGCAAGACCGTGGTATCCGCGGTGCATAAACCAAGCGATCAGACCCTTGATTCCGAGCTTCTTGTATTGGAAGACACCGACTCCGATTCCAAGACCTGCGACTGCGCCGAGAGGCTTGTGGAAGTAGTCTGTGACGCCTTCGCCGCGAAGGGTTGCCACGATGTTCTTAGCCATGAGCTTGCCCTGGCGAACGGCGTGCTGAGCGTTTGGCACGCAGTAACCTCCCACACCAAAACCGCTGAGGTCTGGCACAGCCGAAACGTCACCGGCCGACCAAGCGCCATCGACGATCTGACCCTCTGGAGTCACAACGCGAAGGCTCGGGTGAGTGAGGATGCGGCCACGCTCTTCGATCGGAAGGTCGGTGTTGCGCACATACGGATGAGCCATGACACCGGCGGTCCAGACGATCACGTCGGACTCGAAAGTCTCACCGGTCGAAAGCTCAACCTTGCCGTCTACTGCCGAAACGAGCTGGGTGTTCAGGTGAACCTTTGCGCCACGGCGGTCGAGGTCGGCGACAACCCACTCGGCAGTCTTGAGCGAAACCTCTGGCATGATGCGCCCCATGGCCTCGACGAGGTGGAACTTGACGTCGTCGAAGGTCAACCCTGGGTAGTAGCGAAGCAGGTATGAAGCGAGCGAACGCATTTCGGCGAAAGCTTCGATGCCTGCGAATCCGCCACCGATGACCACGAAGGTCAGCAGGCGGTCGCGCTCGGGGCCGGCTGGCAAGTTGGCAGCCTTGTCGAAGTTGCTGAGGATGCGGTTGCGAACTTCGATCGCCTCCTCGATGTTTTTGAGACCGATTGCGTTGTCGGCAACGCCTGGAATCGGGAAGGTGCGGGATACGGCACCCGCGGTCACGACGATCTGGTCGTAGGCAAACTTCTTGGCACCGGCAACGCCTGCGTATTCGATGGTTGCGATCTTCTTCCTGTGGTCGACCGAGGTGACCTTGCCGAGAACGACGTTGGTCTTGCGAAGGTGACGACGGTGAGAGACGACTGCGTGACGTGCTTCGATCGATCCGGCAACCACCTCAGGAAGAAACGGCTGGTAGGTCATGTATGGCAGCGGGTCGACCAGAGTGACCTCGGCCTCGCCCTTGGCAAGGTGCTTTTCAAGCTTCCAAGCGGTGTAGAAGCCGGCGTATCCTCCACCGACGACGAGGATCTTTGGCACAGAGGTGCTCTTTGAGTTAGCAGGCATAGGTTCTAATTTACTACTTTCGGTTTATCGGTTTGTTACATCTGTCTCAACGCTGCAAACACAGCGCGCTGGGCTCCACGAGCAAAGTTCTAGGGCGATATCGCCTATCGGGTTCACGCCGGGGCCGGCCGCGAGAGCATGACCCGCGAGGGCGTGCAGACACTTGACTCGCACGGGCATTCCACCAGCCGAGATCCCCGCGATCTCTGGCACCTCGCCCGTCACCTTCTCAAGCTCGGCGCGGTCGGCGAGATAGCTCTCGTGGGCCGCGCGGTATTGCGCGGCGAGCGCCTCATCCGTGTTTAAACGCTCTTGCAACTGGGCCATCAGTCCAGACGCTTCGAGTGTCGAAAGCGCTGCCGTAGCTCCAGGGTGGGTCAAATAGTACGTGGTCGGAAATGGCGTTCCGTCGCCGAGACGAGGAGCGGTTTGCACAACCGTCGGTTTGCCACACACGCACCGAGCCGCAATCGCGACGATGTCTCGAGCTGGACGGCCGAGTTGTTTTGAAACCACCCAGATGTCGTCTTCGGTGGCTGGAGTGATCGGCACTATTTCTTGGCCTCTTCGGTCGGTTGCTCGATTCCAGAACGCACGACGGTCTCGACCAGCGCATCCATCCAGTTCGCCTTTGTGGCATGCACGGACGAGGTGATCTGGGAGTTGTTCGTACGGTTCGCGATCATGTCACCCACGGTTCCGCTGGTGTCGCTCTGGTCGATTCCGGCGGCATCCATCACAAGATAAGAAACCTCACCAGGCATCACGTAGTAGAGACGGTCACGAGCCTGTGAGCGGATGTAGACCGGGTCTTCCCAACGCTTGCGCTCGGCCTTCATCTCGGCCACCGCTTGTTCCTTGGCGGCCACCTGAGCTCGAACATCCGCGATGGTTTGCTGTTGCTCGATGAAAACCTGAATCTGAGGTGCGAGCGTGGCGATGCCAAATACGAGGATGATCGACAGGGTGATGGTGCGGGTATCCAGTTTGAGCCCGCGCAACATGTTGTCGCGAGGCTCGGAAGCAGAAGACACCCGAGACCGACGCACCTTGGCTTTGGTTGGCCTGGTTGCTTTCATCTCGGGTGCCTCTTAGCTTTCGTGCTCTGGTTCCTAGGCCTTGAAGCGTGGGAACGCGCCGCGACCTGCATAGACGGCTGCGTCGGCTAGTTCTTCTTCGATGCGAAGCAACTGGTTGTATTTGGCGACACGCTCGGAACGCGCAGGAGCACCGGTCTTGATCTGGCCGGCGTTGGTCGCAACGGCTAGGTCGGCGATGAAGGTGTCTTCGGTTTCGCCCGAACGGTGCGAAATGATTGCCTTCATTCCGTCGCGCTGAGCGAGCGAAACGGCGTCGAGGGTCTCGGTCAGGGTTCCGATCTGGTTGACCTTGACGAGGATGGCGTTGCCTGCCTTGTTGTCGATTCCCTTCTGCAGGCGAGCAGGGTTGGTTACATAGAGGTCATCTCCGACGAGCTGGACCTTGGTGCCGAGCTCGGCGGTCATCTTGGTCCAGGCAGCCCAGTCATCCTCGGCCAGTGGGTCCTCGATCGACACCAGTGGGTACTTGGACACGAGGTCGGCGTAGTAGGCGATCATTTCGTCGCTGGTGCGCTCTTGACCTTCGAAGGTGTACTTGCCGGTGGCCTCCGAATAGAACTCGGTGGCAGCAACGTCGAGTGCGAGTGCGATATCAGTGCCCAGGGTGTAACCGGCCTTGGCTACAGCCTCGGCGATTAGGTCCAGCGCGGCAGCGTTGGTTGGAAGCTCAGGAGCGAAACCTCCCTCGTCACCGAGACCGGTGCTGAGTCCCTTGCTGTGCAACAGACCCTTGAGAGCGTGGTAGACCTCGACGCCCCAACGGATTGCCTCGCTGAAGGTTTCGGCGCCGAGAGGAACGATCATGAACTCTTGAATGTCGACACCGGTGTCGGCGTGAGCGCCACCGTTGATGATGTTCATCAGTGGAACCGGAAGAACGTGCGCGTTTGGGCCACCTAGGTAGCGGTATAGAGGCTGACCGGTTGCTTCGGCAGCGGCACGAGCGTTGGCAAGCGAAACACCGAGGATGGCGTTCGCACCCAGACGGCTCTTGTTGTCTGTGCCGTCGATTGCAATCAGAGCCGAGTCGACCAGGCGCTGGTCTAGAGCATCGAAACCAACTAGGGCTTCGTCGATCTCGGTGACGACGGCGTTGACGGCGTTC
>JBEEJJ010000101.1:0-3706 GCA_041169265.1 Actinomycetota bacterium | reverse complement strand
AAATATCTTGACCTCGACGAGTTCGTCAGAGAGATCGCGGTCGAGCGTTACATCGGTCACTGGGACGGCTATGCCTGGAGCATCAAAAACAACTACTACGCGCACAGCACGGCCGAGGGAGTATTCTCAATCCTTCCGTGGGGAACCGACCAGACTCTGAACGGCTGGATTGACGTTTTCAATGTCGGCGACGTTGGCATCATGGCAGCTAGGTGCATGGACTATTCGCCTTGCCAACAGTTATATAAAGGGGCGATGCTCAGGGTCAACGACACCGCCAAATCACTCGACCTGCCCACCATGCTTGACGACGTCTGGAAGTCAATCGACGAAGACGTAAAAAGCGACCCCCGAAAAGAATCTGGTTATGACTGGGCGGTGCAGGTCAAAGACGGAAGTCGCAACCACCTGACCTGGGCGGTCGGCATCGTTCCTGATTTGGTAAACGCAAACAACCTGCCAGACACGCCACGTCTCGAACATTCCTCCAACGTCAAACTGGCCTACGCGATTCCCGAGGAACTAACCCCTGGCACGGTGCTCGAACCAATCATCACCAGGGATGGCGGCGAAGGTGGTGTCACCTACCAGGTAATAAACGGTGAAGAGAACTGCTCCGTCGTCTTTGGCACCGGCGTGCTCACCATCAAACAACTCGGACACTGCCGAATCTCTGCACGGGCAGCTGCCGCCGGATCTTGGGCAGCGAGCATCGACTATTTCGAGATTCTGAACGGCGGAGTCAGCGGTCAGGTTTCGCTCACGCCAATCGAAAGCCTCAAGTTCGGCAAAACGGCGACAATCCAGTTCACGTCTCGCTCGAAGGCTCCAGCGACACTCACCGTCATCGGCGACTGCACGAACACATCGGGATTCGAAGTCACGCCAACCATTGCTAACGGTGAGTGCACTGTCACGGTCGATGTTCCAACCGACGGCACCTGGGATGCGGCATCCGCGTCGATGAGCTTCACCACAGAACGTGGCGACACCATCAAGCCGCTAACTCGAAACGTTGATTACAAGGGCAAGTTGCCCAACGGCGGCTCAATCGAAATGAGCCAGATTCCCAGCAAAATCGTCGGAAACTGCAAACGCGTAGGCAAGATTCTCTATGCCAAATCGCCAATCGGGCTTTGCTTGGTGTCTTTCTCGGCCGCACAGGACTCAACTTGGAACTACGCGGCAACCACCCACACGGTGCAACTTAGCACCGGGGTCAACAAGATAGAAGGTGCATTCGCACCGCCAGGAACCTATACCGTCGGAAATAAAAAGTGGCTGATTGCGCGTCAGGGAACTCCGAAGACAAACCTTGGCATTGGCACCGTTTGGACGACGGCCGGAAAATGCTCGCTGAGCGTTGTCGGAAGCAACACCTACGTGACCGTGCGCTCTAAGCCGAGCTGCACCGTCACCCTCAAAACCAAGCCATACCTCGGCCTCCCCATAATCACCTTGACCTGGGTGCTCAAATACTGAGGTCGCGCGAGACTTCCTGAGTGTCTAAACCCGACAACCCCGACAAACTCAGGTTCGAACCATAGACTGCCAACATGAAGCACCGTCACATCGCAGTGTCCCTAGCTGTAGCGGCATCCCTGATTCTCACCGGATGTGCACCAACGCCCGAAGCGAACCCAACTCCGACGGTCACACCCAAAAGTTATGTTTATGCGCCCTTGACCGGAGCCAAGTATGAAGCCGGCACCAACCCCGCACTAGACGGCCCGTCGGTCGCCTGCAAGATCGACAACCTCGGCGTCGCCCGTCCTCAAGTCAACCTGAATCAAACCGACATCGTGTTCGACGAGATGGTCGAGGGTGGTCTAACCAGACTCGTTGCCGTATGGCACTCCCGGATGCCAGAGCAAGTCGGTCCGGTTCGCTCGATTCGACCGATGGACCCCGACATCATCAGCCCGTTCGGCGGCATCGTCTGTTATTCGGGTGGGCAACTCAAGTTCGTCAAGATGATGCAAGCCACCAACGTCTTCAACGCCAACGAAACCGAAGAACAGGGCAAAGGCACGTTCTCTCGAGCCTCAGACCGAGAAGCCCCACACAACGTGATCGTAAACGTGAACAAACTTCAACAGGCGCACCTAGACCTCGCACCGCCTCAGGCGATGTTCACCTTCTCACCGGATGCCTTGAAGGCGACGGCTGCATTGACCGGAACTCCCGTTGAGCTCGTGCGAATCGACTATCCGAGTGCCCGAGCCGAGTGGCAACCGACCGCCGACGGCGCTCGCTGGCAGCGCATTCAAGATGGGCAGCCTCACACCGACATCGTCGACGGCAAGCCAATCACAGCCAAGAACGTCGTCGTGCTGCAGGTGCGAATCGATCGCAAATACGGCTATGTCCCTAAGACCGTGATGGTCGACTCGGGCAAGGCATGGGTTTTCACCGGCGGCAAATACATCGAGGCAACCTGGTCGAAGGCCAGCCAAACGGCACCGATTGTTTTGACTACCGCCGACGGCGCGATCGTTGAACTTGCTCGCGGCAACACTTGGGTGGAGTTAATGCCGGTTGCCCCCGAGGGGGCCATCAAGATCACCGAAGGCCCCAAGCCAACTCCTTCGCAGACCCCGAGCGAAAACTAAGGGTCAAACATGCAGACTCAATGGCGCAAACTTAGCGTGCTCTCGGTAGCGGGAGCGCTCTCATGGCTGGGCAGCTCGCTAACTACGTTCGCAGTTATGTTGCGAGACAAAGACGAAATCGGTGCGATCGGAGTCAGCTATTACGCTCTCGCCTTCGCCGTGCCCGTGATTTTGCTGTCACCAATCTCCGGATGGATTGCCGACAAGTTCTCGACTCTGACCGTGCTAATCCCTCTCCTGAGCATCATGGGTCTCAGCTCGATGACACTGGCTTTCGACCTGCCGCTCTGGTGGACTCCGATAGCCCTGATCATCACAGCAACTGCCGGAGCGCCGGTCGGCCCCGCATTCCAAGCTGCGATCGTGACCATTTCAAACAAGGATGACCTTCCCCGAGTCAACGGCTTGATGCAGTCATCCAGCTCGGTGGGCATGCTGTTCGCCCCGGCACTCGGTGGCATCCTCGTGAAAACCACCGGATACTTTTGGCCGTTCATCATCGACGGGATTAGCTTCTGGCTGCTGGCATTGACTGTGCTGCTGCTCGGCGTGAACCGCAAGCCCGTCGCACACGAAAAGGGCGAAAAGATGAGCGCTCTCGAAGGCATGAAGTTTGCGTTCGGTGACCCGCTCATCCGTGCAATTGTGATTTTGCTGGGAGTGCTAATCATCGCTCTTGCCTCGGTCAACGTTGGCGAAATTTTCCTCGCCCAAGATGAACTCGGTGCCGATGAGTTGATTTATGGCATCATCGGAGCCCTTTTTGCCGGTGGCAGCATTCTGGGTGCGGTCATCACCGCGGCCGTCAAGCTAAAGCCGCGTTTTCACGGGGCTGCAGTCGTCGCGAGCATCGCTCTGCTTACTTTGTGCGTAACCTCGATGTCTCTGGCTCCGCACTGGGGCTACCTTATGGTGCTCTCGTTGCTCGCCGGTTTCGGAAACTCTGGCCTAAACGCTTATGCCATCGGCATCGTTATGTCTCGAGCTCCCCAAGCGATGCTTGGACGAGTCAACGCGGCAATCGGTGCCGTGATCACCACCGGCAGTGTGCTGGGAATGGTGATAGCGGGACGAGCAATCGACGCGTTCGGCGT
>JBEEJJ010000100.1:0-3892 GCA_041169265.1 Actinomycetota bacterium | reverse complement strand
ATCCTCTCGTCTCCGCAAGACCCCAGCGTGGCAGCTTTGCTGACACGGTGGTCGAAGCCCCGCCAGGAGTAGCGATACTTCGGGTCGGGGCTTTTTCTTATCCCGAGCAACTAGTCACATTCTTTGAACGAACGGGCGACAACCGCCTTGCGTCCGAGCGTGACCGCAAGCTTCGCAGTGGCGGCAGTCGTGTTTTTATTGGCCGCGAAGCTTGCCGTGATGGTGCACGAACCGAAGGTGTATTTGCTCGAAACCTCCACCTTTGAGCTCGAGAGTCGTTTGACCGAGCACATGCTAGTGCTCTTGAAAGTCACAGAGCGGCCAGTCACCGATTTGAAACTCAAGACGAGCGGCTTTCGGTCGAGCAGGGTTGCGGCGCTAGACATTGAGATTTTCTCGACCACAGGCCAAAGCGCAACTCGAACCGACGATTCGCCCGCACTCCACCAGGAATCCTCACCCACCCTGGCGGTCACGGGGCAGCTTCCGTCGCCACTGAGGGCCTTAAGCCTGGCTCGGTTCATGCCTAGCCGTGTGATGGTGCATCCCTCTCCCACGCTCCAGCCGACTTCGCGTCCCGAGACTGTGGTTGCCGTGATGTCGACCGACTTTCCAAACAACAAATGCGATGGCAAGCCAGAGATCGCAACAACTTCAGATGCTCTCCTCAGGTCCAAGCGCACCGATTCCATGGCTTCAAACCAGGATGAACTCCGAGGCACTGTGGCATCCACGCGACATTCGCCGGATCCGCTACCAGCTCCGATTTTTAGCCTGTTGCCATCCACCTCTAGCAGGTTGCAAGGCCCCGACACACTCCATTCGACGGTTCGTCCAGATGCGACATCTGCCAAGAATTGTCGTTGTTCGCCGGCGACGAGGTGTTCGTTCGAGCCGTTGATGACTATGCGGTCGTTAGATCTGGGATATGGAACGGTGATTGTGAACGGATCGGAAATCTGGCCATACTGGGTGCCATATTTCATGTCATCAATCGCTACAAATTGATAGCTGTAGGTTTTGCCATAGTCATCACCGTTGAAGTGATCGTTGATATGGGGGCTGGTCGCAGGCATGTATTGGTATTTACCGTCGGAGCGCACAAACAACAATCGCTCAGCATCTGGGTTGGCATCGAATTTAAACCCGAGCCCCGAATCGTCCAGATAGGCAACCTCGATTCCTGTGAGAGCCGGAAGCTCCGGGGGCAAGGCGAAGTACCAAAAGAAAGGCGTGAAAAGTGAATAGATATTGGTGTCGCGGTTTAGTGCCCGCACCCTAAACGTCGAATAAAGCGCTGTGTTCAGGCCGGCAATCGAGACGTGAGTTTCGGCAGTCTCAAGCCACTGTCCCGCCCCAGCGTCGTAGTACTCATAGAGGGATGCGCCGGGCACGGCATCCCAGGAAACATCGGCCGTTGTGGCTGTGATGTTCGCAAAGACTACGTTTTGAGGTGCAGGGAGATAGGTCGAACGGAAAGTGACCTCGCTCGAGGGTTCACTCAAGTAGCCCAGCGGCCCCATCGCGACGTAATGGGCCTGATAGTCGCCCTCTGCGACCATGTATTCGCAGGTGTTGGCGCGACAGTTTGCTACGTCTCCGTTTGAAACTACCAACGCCCCGCCCAGATCAGAGAAGGACGATTCGCTATAGATGTAGGTGCCCTCATATGACGCACTGACCCGGTTTATCGAGATGGGCGCGACTGTGGGTTGGGCGGTTGGAATCGCCAACGCTGGAAGAGTCTCGCTGCCTTGGGAGTCTGTGACGGTGATCGAATATGCCGCCTCGTTCACTAGACCCGAGAGTGCGGCACTCGAACCAGAGCTAACCGAATACTGGGCATCGCCATCGATCGCAATCGAATAGGGGCCCGCGCCAAGCCCACTCGCAGACCAATCAAGTTCGATCGTGGAGTCTGAAACAACCGCGGATGGGGCACTCAGGCCGCCGGCCACCACCTTAGCCTCGAGCGCTTTTGCCAGCTCTACTGCCGCCACGGCATCAACGATTCCTGCACCCGTGTAGTAACGCGTTGGCCAGAGAGCGGGCGAGAGATTGGTGCAATCCCACGCCACACTCGTGGAGTTCCAGGTGCACGAGTCCCAAACCTTAGGAATGTCTTCGGTTGGCACAGAGGCACTCATTTGAAGCACCGACTGGACTTGAGCCGCGGTTAGGTTGGGTGCCGCCTGTTTTACCAAAGCCGCGACTCCTGCGACTACGGGTGTTGCCGCCGAGGTGCCACCAAAATCGGAATAAGGGCCCCAGGGGAAGGTGGTCGAGACTCCCGTTCCCGGTGCCGCGACATCGACCTGAGCGTTATAGCTCGAATAACTTGCACGCTTGCGCTCGCGATCGACCGCTGCAACGGAGATGAGCCCACCAATTGGATAAGAGGCCGGATAACCGACCGACAAACTGGTCTGCAAGCAGTTGCGATTCTTGGGGCCAGACTCGCTCTGCCAAATCGACATGCAGGCCGAGTTGCCAGCGGCAGCAACCACGACGATTCCTCGCTCTGTCGCCTCGCGAATCAGTGCGGCGGTGGCGGCGTTGAGGCCCGCGCCACCGAAACTCATGCTGATGACGTCTGCCCCGTGGTCGATTGCCCAGCGCAAACCGGGCACGATCGCCTCATCCCTGCAGTTCGACATCACACAGACCTTGACGTTCAAAATTTCTACGTCGGGAGCAACCCCACCGACCCCCGCTTCGGCGTAGGTCTCGGCAGCCACGATGCCGGCGGTCGCGGTGCCGTGTTCCTGTTGCCCATTGACACCGTGAACGGCGTCGAAACTATCCACGACCTTGCCCGTAATCCCGGTTGCCCGCGGGTCTATTCCGTTGTCTAGAATCGCCACACGCACGCCCTGGCCTCTATATCCCATGGCGTGTGCTTCATCGGCACGAACCATGTCGTAGGCCCATCCGTTTTTCGCTCGCGGGCTGACAGGTGTCGACTGAGTCGATTTCTCGCTGTCTTCGGCGGCAGATACGGGCAGTGGGCTAAGAGCGAGAAGCGAGGCTAGGATCATTGGAATAAGCACCAGGGATGCGCGGCGCAAGCGCTTGGCCATGGCAACCTCCTCGTGTGCTTTGACTCAAGGTTATCGCCGCAAGACCCCAGCGTGGCAGCTTCGCTGACACGGTGGTCGAAGCCCCGCCAGGAGCGGCAATACTTAAGTGGCAGCTTCGCTGACGCGGTGGTCGAAGCCCCGCCAGGAGTAGCAAAACTTAGGGTTAGTGCCTAGGTGGCCGAGCTTTACTTCGGCTGCACTTGGCAAGCTCGGCAGGTGTTCGCTAGAATGTTCAGGTTGCCTAAGTTATTTGAGGCACAACCCAGCGCTTGTCCGAAACCTGCGGTTTCGGCAAGGCACCTCGTAGAAGCACGATTTCTAGCCAGCTAGAATCGGCGTCTACTCGGCGCTTGTAGCTCAACGGATAGAGCATCTGACTACGGATCAGAAGGTTGGGGGTTCGAGTCCCTCCAAGCGCGCAAGGCCCGAGCGAGTCTGTTTCAGACTCGGTGGCCGCAGCCCCGCCAGGCGTCGAAGAACGTAGGCAAGTTTTTATCGTCACACAGAATCTCTGCAGTTAGTCTGACTTTGTGAATTCACATGTAAAGACGCCAGCCAAGATCGCCCGACGCCTGCCCAAGCGCATGGCGCAACTTGAGAGCGCTGCCGCGCAGTTCGAGGCGGGACGTGACTATTCCGAGACCGAAGTAAACATCATCCTGATGCAGCTTTTCGAAGACCATGTCTTTGCCAGGCGTTTGTTGATTGAGTGGGGTTTTCTCGACCGAGTGGCCGACGGCACTCGCTATTGGCTAAAGCCCAAGAGCCTCTAAAACGGCCATCGCGGCGTTGTGCCCGCCGATTCCGCTAAC
>JBEEJJ010000099.1:0-4129 GCA_041169265.1 Actinomycetota bacterium | reverse complement strand
CACCAAGACCTCAGATAGCCACTGGATCCGAGTCGACATTGCCTCAGACCTGCACCGCCAAGCCATGTCGGGTAACCTAGAAGACGTGTCTAAAGTCTTAGCTTCCCTCCCCGTCGGCGAAAAGGTCGGCATTGCTTTCTCCGGTGGTCTCGACACCTCTGTCGCGGTCGCATGGATGCGCGAAAAAGGTGCCATTCCATTCGCCTATACCGCCAACCTCGGCCAATACGACGATTCCACATTCGCACCGGAGGAAAGGTTTATTTCAACACCACTCCCCTTGGTCGAGTAGTCACCGGCACGCTGCTCGTTCGCGCCATGCGTGAAGACGGGGTAGAAATCTGGGGCGACGGGTCAACTTATAAGGGCAACGACATCGAGCGTTTTTACCGTTACGGACTTCTGGCGAACCCGAACCTACGCGTCTACAAGCCATGGCTCGACGCGGACTTCGTGAACGAACTTGGCGGACGTCACGAAATGTCGGAGTGGTTGACGGCTCGCGACCTGCCTTATCGCGCATCCAAGGAAAAGGCTTATTCGACCGACGCCAACATGCTCGGCGCCACGCACGAAGCTAAATCGCTAGAAAATCTCGACACCTCGTTCGAAATCGTCGAGCCGATTATGGGCGTAAAGTTCTGGGACCCTTCGGTCGAGATCGCGACCGAAGAGGTGACTATCGAGTTTGTCCAGGGTCGTCCGGTTGCCATCAACGGCAAACGATTCGACTCTGCGGTTGACCTGATGTATGCGGCAAACGAGATCGGCGGGCGCCACGGCCTCGGCATGTCTGATCAGATCGAGAACCGCATCATCGAAGCCAAGAGCCGAGGAATCTATGAAGCACCAGGCATGGCTCTGATTCACATTGCTTACGAGCGCTTACTCTCGGCCATCCACAACGAGGACACCATCGCGCAGTATCACGCCGAAGGTCGTCGAATGGGTCGCCTGCTCTATGAAGGTCGCTGGCTTGACCCACAGACCCTGATGCTTCGTGAGGCGCTTACGAAGTGGGTTGCCTCTGCCGTGAACGGCTCTGTCACCCTGCGACTTCGCCGCGGCGACGACTACACGATCCTCGACACCAAGGGTGAAGGTTTCTCATATCACCCGGAGAAGCTATCGATGGAAAGAACCGAGGATGCGGCATTCGGGCCTGCCGACCGCATCGGCCAACTGACCATGCGCAACCTCGACATTCAAGACACGAGAACCAAACTCGACCTTTATCGCAAGCAGGGACAAATCGAGGGTGGCCAGTTCGAACTGACCTAGAGTCTTTGAGCGGGGTTACACTCGCAACATGACAACTTTCGATTTGGGTAACATCGGCTTCGGCTGCATGAAGGCTTCGTTCAACAACCCGGACGATGCAACCCGCGAATCTACTATCGAGGCGATTCACGTAGCCCTAGATAACGGGGTTCGCCTTTTCGACACGGCTGACATTTATGCGCCAACCTGGGACACTTTCGGGCACAACGAACTTCTCGTAGCCGAAGCAGTGCGCACTCATCCCAAGGGTTCTTCAGCCATCATCGCTACGAAAGGCGGCATTACACGCAAGCCGGGCGAGGTCTGGGGTCGCAACGCCTCGCTCGACTATCTTTTGCGCGCCGTCGAAGCATCGGCTGGACGGCTCCGCGTCTCGAAGATCGACCTGTGGCAGCACCACAGGCTCGACCCAAACCTACCCTTCGAGCAGCAGCTCGAGAACCTCGCGGGACTGCGCCAACGCGGGTTGATAGAGCACCTTGGCGTCAGCAACTACAGCGCAAAGCAGTTGCGTCGCGCGGTCGAAATTGTTGGACCAATTGCCACGGTGCAGAATCAGCTCAGTTTGGCCTATCGAAACGAGCAGGATGTGCTCGAAGTCTGTGAAGAGTTCGACATCACCTACTTGCCTTGGTCGCCCATGAAAGGTGCGCACGCACGCGACGCAACCCAAGAGCTTCGAGACTTTGCCGCACACCACTTCGCGAGCAGTTATGCAGTGGCAGTCGCTTGGTTGCGATCGCTCTCACCCAAGGTCGTGCCGCTGCCAGGAGTTACCCGCTCGGCCTCGGTTTTGGATGCCATCAGCGGGCTCAACCTGCAACTTTTATCCGCCCCTCCACTGTCGGACACGTTGCCGATGGATGCAGAACTTCTGAGCGACCAACCGCGCGTTTAATTTCGTCTCGTTCTTGCTAACTTCGGCGTGTCGCGACCGAATCATATGCAAGACTTTTTGCACGCCAACTGGATAACGGGACTAAAAGCCCACAGGCATCTGGCGTAAGCAAAAAGATCTATCTCACCTGCTCAATTACATTTGAAAGGTTACTTAAGTGACTTCACAGAAAACCGGCCTTAAAGGTCGTATCAAGGCCATTGCCGCAGCCCTTTCGGTTGCAGCCCTGGCTCTAACCGGTTGTGCACCAGCTGCAGAGCCAGCCAACTACGGCGAACTGAACATTCAGCTCTCGTGGATCAAAAACTCCGAGTTCGCCGGCGAATTCTTCGCTGTTGAAAACGGCTACTACACCGATGCAGGCTTCTCGGCTGTGAACCTCGTAGCAGGCCCAGCAGCAACAGAGGCTGAAGTTCTCTCGGGCAACGCTCTGGTTGGTATCGCCAACCCGATCTCGACCGCACCGATCATCCTAGAAGAGGGTGCTCCTCTGAAGATCATCGGTACCACTTACCAGAAGAACCCCTTCACCATTCTTTCGCTCAAGGACGGCGGCAACATCCAGACCGTTCAAGACCTGATCGGCAAGAAGATCGGTGTTCAGGCTGGCCCGAACGAGACCCTATTCGACGCGCTCCTCAAGGCCAACGGCATTGAGCAGTCACAGGTCACCAAGGTCCCAGTTCAGTACGACCCAGCCCCGCTGGTGAACGGTGAAGTCGACGGCTTCCTCGCATACGTCACCAACGAGTCTTTCGTTGTTGAGAGCCAGGGCTACGAAGTCACCAACCTGCTCTTCGCTGACAACGGCCTACCGTTCGTGACCGAGAGCTTCGTTGTAACCCAGGACTCGATCGACAACAACCGCGAAGCACTGAAGGCCTTCCTCTATGCAACCATCCTCGGCTGGAAAGACGCGATTGCTGACTCGAACGGTGGCGCAGACCTAGCGCTGAACACCTACGGAGCAGACCTTGGTTTGAACCCTGACAAGGAGTACTACCAGTCGAAGACCCAGAACGAGATTCTGGTTCAGACCGAAGAGACCGCCGCAAACGGACTTTTCACCATCAGCGAAGCGATGATCGAGCTGAACCTCGCGACCCTAAAGTCGGCTGGTTACGAGATCACTGCAGACCAGTTGTTCGACCTAAGCCTCCTCAAAGAGGTCTACGACGAGCACCCTGAACTCAAGGGCTAGTCTCTAGTGTCAAACCCGGTTGATGTCGCTGCTCAGGGCTCTAACGCCCTGGGCAGCGGCATTACCATTTCAGGACTAAGCAAGACCTTCAAGATCGGCAAAGAAACCCTAGTCGCCCTCGAAGATGCAACACTTCACAGCGACAAGGGGAGCTTCCTATCGCTGCTCGGCCCCTCGGGATGCGGCAAGTCGACGATTCTGCGCATCCTGGCCGGCCTTGAGACCCCAACTTCGGGATACGTCACCGTCGACGGAAAAGACCCACAAGAACTTCGAAGAAACCACGAACTTGGAATCGCTTTTCAGGATTCCGCTCTCATGCCTTGGCGCAGCGTGGTTTCAAACATCAAACTTCCACTTGAGATCTCGGGTGAAAAGGTTGACGAGCAGGCTCTCAAAGACATCATCAAATTGGTAGGTCTCGAGGGTTTTGAGAATGCCAAGCCGGCGCAACTTTCAGGAGGAATGCGTCAGCGCGTGTCTATTGCCCGCGCCTTGATTGTTCAGCCTTCGGTTCTTCTGCTCGACGAACCATTCGGCGCTCTAGACGACATGACCCGCCAGCGATTGAACCTCGAGCTCCTTCGCATCTGGACCGAAAAACCCGCGACGACCCTTATGGTCACGCACGGTATCTCTGAAGCCATCTTCTTGAGCGACCAGGTTGCCGTCATGAGCGCGCGACCAGGCCGAATCAAAGAGATTATCGACATCGACCTTCCGCGTCCAAGAACCATCGAGATGATGCG
>JBEEJJ010000098.1:0-4646 GCA_041169265.1 Actinomycetota bacterium | reverse complement strand
GTCGCTTGGCAGGTTTGGCTTACGAGTGCGACCTTCAGCCTGACCCCAAGGGGTTACAGGGTGACGTCCACCCGAGGTCTTACCCTCACCACCACCGTGCGGGTGGTCGACTGGGTTCATGGCAACACCACGAACGGTTGGGCGAACGCCCTTCCAACGTAGACGTCCGGCCTTACCCCAGTTGATGTTCGACTGCTCGGCATTGCCGACTTCACCGATGGTTGCACGGCAGCGGGCATCCACGTTGCGGATTTCACCCGATGGCAAACGCAGCTGGGCGTAGTCGCCATCCTTGGCTACCAAACGGATCGATGCACCTGCCGAACGGCCGAGCTTTGCTCCGCCGCCTGGCTTGAGTTCGATCGCGTGAATCACGGTACCCACAGGGATGTTCTTGAGCGGCAGGTTGTTGCCTGGCTTGATGTCAGCCGATGGGCCCTGCTCGATTGGGTCGCCCTGCTTCAGCTTGTTTGGGGCAATGATGTAGCGCTTGGTTCCGTCGATGTAGTGCAACAGAGCGATACGAGCGGTACGGTTCGGGTCGTACTCGATGTGTGCGACGGTGGCTGGAACGCCATCCTTGTCGTTGCGACGGAAGTCGATAACACGGTACTGGCGCTTGTGTCCTCCACCGATGTGGCGGGTGGTCACGCGGCCAGCCGAGTTGCGGCGAATAGCCATTTTCTTGCTTTCTCTACTTCCGCTTAGCCGACGTTGGTGAAGATGTCGATTGAACCGGACTTAAGGGTGACGATGGCGCGCTTGGTGTCCTTGCGCTTTCCAAAGCCGATGCGAGTGCGCTTGACCTTGCCAACACGGTTGAGGGTGTTAACCGATGCAACCTTCACCTTGAAGATTGCCTCGATGGCCTGCTTGATCTCGGTCTTGTTGGAGCGTGGGTCGACCTCGAAGGTGTACTTACCTGCGTCGATCAAGCTGTAGCTCTTCTCAGAGACGATTGGTTTGATGATTACGTCGTGTGGGTTCTTGTTGATGGCAGCCATCTTTATGCCTCCTGTGCGGCTTCACCCGAGGTAGCTACGGCCTTGGCCGATGCTCCCTTGGCTGGTCCTGCGATGTAAGCGTCGAGAGCCGACTTGGTGAAAACCAGGTCGTCGCTCAACAGGATGTCGTAGGCGTTGAGCTGGTCAACCGGCAGAACGTGAACGCTCTGTAGGTTGCGAAGGCTCTTGTAGCTGGTGTCATCCGAGCGGTCTAGAACAACGAGAACGTTGCGCTGCTGGGTTAGCTGAGCAAGGATGCTGGCAGCAGCCTTGGTCGAAGGAACCGAACCGATCGCAAACTCGTTGATGACGTGTAGACGTCCGTTACGAGCGCGGTCAGACAGGGCTCCCTTGATAGCGGCAGCAATCATCTTCTTAGGGGTGCGCTGCGAGTAGTCGCGAGGCTTCACGGCGTGAACCATGCCACCGCCGCGCATCTGTGGAGCACGGATCGAACCCTGACGAGCGCGACCGGTTCCCTTCTGCTTGAAAGGCTTGCGACCGGCACCGCTCACTTCACCGCGGGTCTTTGCAGACTGGGTTCCCTGGCGAGCAGCAGCCTGCTGGGCTACTACAACCTGGTGTAGAAGTGGAACGTTGGCCTGAACATCGAACAGGTCAGCCGGAAGCTCAACCGAGCCAGCCTTCTTGCCCTGAACGTCTAGAACGTCAACCTTGGTGGTTTCTGCCATTTGGGTTACGCTCCCTTCACTGCGTTGCGGACGAATACCAACTGGCCCTTAGGACCAGGGATTGCACCCTTGATGATTAGCAGACCCTTTTCGGCGTCTACAGCGTGCAGCACTAGGTTCAGAGTGGTGACTCGGTCTCCACCCATACGACCTGCCATGCGCTTGCCCTTGAACACGCGGCCCGGGGTCGACGACATACCGATCGAACCTGGCTTGCGGTGGTTGCGGTGAGCACCGTGCGAAGCGGATACACCGGCAAAGCCGTGGCGCTTCATGTGACCGGCGAAGCCCTTACCCTTCGAGGTGCCGACAACGTCGACCTTCGAGCCAACCTCGAGAACCTCAACACCGAGCTCCTGGCCAACTTCGTAAGAAGCGGCGTCGGCGGTGCGGATCTCTGCGAGGAAACGGCGTGGGTTGACTCCAGCCTTGGCGAAGTGACCGCCTTCTGGCTTGTTCACCTTGCGTGGGTCGATTGCACCGTATGCAACCTGGATGGCTGCGTAGCCATCGGTTTCTGCGTTCTTGATCTGGGTCACGACGTTGGAGCCGGCCTCGACCACGGTCACGGGAATGAGACGGTTGTTCTCATCCCAGACCTGGGTCATGCCGAGCTTCTTGCCCAGCAGTCCCTTGACTGTCTTGTTTTCGGTAGCCATGAGGTTCCTTAGAGCTTGATCTCGATGTTGACGTCAGCAGGCAGATCGAGACGCATCAAAGAATCCACGGCCTTTGGGGTCGGGTCGATGATGTCGATAACACGCTTGTGGGTGCGCATCTCGAAGTGCTCGCGGCTGTCCTTGTACTTGTGAGGAGAGCGGATCACAGCGATCACGTTCTTCTCGGTTGGCAGAGGCACTGGGCCTACTACGGTTGCGCCGGCGCGGGTGACCGTGTCAACGATCTTGCGTGCGGACGAGTCGATGACCTCGTGGTCGTACGACTTAAGTCGAATGCGGATCTTCTGTGCCGCCATGCTGACTCACTCTCGTTCACGCCTCTGGCATTCGCCTCGGGCACGTTTAGTAGCACTACTTCTGTTGCACCACTGTTTATCTGTCAAAACCCATTGCTGGGGGTACTGCCTCTCCGACCCACGCTGTCGGGCGTGTCGCATGAAAAACACGCTAGACACCAAAAGCTTGGTCGAATAAATTTCTGTTCGCGCTCCGGCCGGACCAGCTGAGCTGTTCACTGCGCCAAGAGTGGTTCGCGCCAGATAGCGCGACGTCTCAAGAACTTGTCTAGTCTACGGGGGTTAGCGGTGCGAATGCAAATTGTTTTTGCTTCTCAAATCGGCGGATGCGCTGGCTGAACCTGTCCCCCGAAAAGGTGACGGTCCGCGGCTCGCGCACTCGAACACCGTCTGGTTAGAGTCAAACTGAAAGGGGCAACTCATGTCAGATCACAAAGACCCGTTCTCGTTCTTCAAAAACCCGTTCAACATCGTCCCGGCAGATAAATCTGGATGTGGGGTGCCACTGCTTTCGGTGGCGATCGTGCTGGTTTCGGCCGCATCCGCGTTTCGACTGCTCGGCTGACCTAAACACGAATCGACCTGTCGGCTCACCCTGACGCATTTCGGCTCCTCGGCTAGCTTTTGCCACTTAGGCTAAAGCCATGATTCATGAAGTCGTGCCGGTCGTTCCGGTTTCCAAAATCTCGGTGGCCGAAGAAACGCTCGGTCGCGTGGGGTTCACCATGGCCTGGCAGCACAATCCGGGCCAAGAACTTATGTATGCCGAGTTCCAGCACCCCGACGGAATCTCGGTGCACGCGAGCGAGTCGCGAGGAGATGGCATCGGCCCAGTCGTCGTGTATTTCAGAGTTTCAAACGTGGATGAGCTGGCAGCGCAAGCCGGCACCACCGCCGAAGATCAGACCTGGCACATGCGCGAGTTCTGGTTGCGCGACGGCGATGGCAACACCTACCGATTTGGTCAGCCGATCGAAGACTGAGCCGATTCGGCGCGACGCCCGACAACGAACGACGTTGCGGCAAAACCAATAGAGAATCGAAAAACCCCCGAGCCTTTCGGCCCGAGGGTTTTTTCGTTTTTGTAGAAACTACTACTTGGTGATCTTGGTAACGGTACCGGCACCAACGGTGCGGCCACCCTCACGGATCGCGAAGCGCAGACCTTCTTCCATAGCGATCGGCTGGATCAGCTCGACCGACATCTCGGTGGTGTCACCCGGCATAACCATTTCGGTTCCTGCAGGAAGGGTGATAACACCGGTCACGTCAGTGGTACGGAAGTAGAACTGTGGACGGTAGTTTGCGTAGAACGGGTTGTGACGGCCACCCTCATCCTTCGAAAGGATGTAGACGTTGGCGTCGAAGCCGGTGTGAGGAGTGATCGAGCCTGGCTTAACAACAACCTGGCCGCGCTCAACTTCTTCACGCTTGGTTCCACGAAGAAGCAGACCGACGTTCTCGCCAGCTTCTGCGTAGTCGAGCAGCTTGCGGAACATTTCGATACCGGTAACGGTGGTCTTCTGCTTGTCGCGGATACCGACGATTTCAACTTCGTCGTTTACCTTGACCTGGCCACGCTCAATCTTGCCGGTGATAACGGTTCCACGACCAGTGATGGTGAAAACGTCTTCAACAGGCATAAGGAATGGCTTGTCGAGGTCACGAACAGGCTCAGGAACGTTGTTGTCAACGGCTTCCATGAGGTCGAGAACGCTCTGGCCCCACTTGGCGTCGCCTTCAAGAGCCTTGAGAGCCGAAACCTGGACGACAGGTGCGTCGTCGCCTGGGAACTCGTACTGGTTGAGAAGGTCGCGGACCTCAACCTCAACGAGCTCGAGGATCTCGGCGTCGTCAACCATGTCGCTCTTGTTCAGAGCAACAACGATGTAAGGAACGCCAACCTGGCGAGCAAGAAGCACGTGCTCCTTGGTCTGAGGCATAGGACCGTCGGTTGCAGCAACAACGAGGATG
>JBEEJJ010000097.1:0-3981 GCA_041169265.1 Actinomycetota bacterium | reverse complement strand
TTTGCTCCGAACCTAAAGGGTGTCGAGGCCAAGCACATCTATGAAGCGATGGTCACTGGCCCTCAGAACATGCCGGTGTTCAACGACGCAAACCTGACTCCAGATGACAAGCGCGACATCATCTCTTACCTGAAATACATCGAAGCCAACCCATCCGCGGGTGGCGAAGAGCTCGGTGGCCTCGGCCCAGTAGCCGAAGGACTTTTCCTCTGGCTATTCGTGTTGGGTGGCATTGTTGCAATAACCGTATGGCTCGGCGCCAAGTCCAACTAAGACCAACCTCAAGGAGAACATCAAGTGAGTTCCAAGGGTAAATCCGTGGCCAAGAAGAAAAAGAGCCACGAAGAAGCCGAATACCAATATGAAGGTGGTCTTGCCGTAATCGCAGAAGATGCGATCAAAGACCCGGGCATCGAGCCGCACCGCGTTCGCATGACCGACAAGAGCAAGAAGCACGAAAAGGCTGCAGAACGCCAGGTCGTGGCTTTGTTCCTGCTCTCGATTCTCGGTAGCGCATTTGCTCTCTACGCCTACTTCGCCTATCCACTAAGCGAGACCGATCTGGGCACTGTTCGCAACAACACCCTGTTCCTTGGCCTCGGAATCACTCTCGGACTAATGGGAATCGGTATCGGTGCAGTGCACTGGGCGAAGACCCTGATGCCAGACGCCGAGGTTTCTGAGCCTCGTCACCAGACTCGTGGAAGTGAAGAGACTCGTGCTCGCGCCATCGAAATCATCGAGCTAGCCAACCAAGAGTCGGGCTTTACCCGCCGCAAACTTATCCGCCGCACTCTGTATGGAGCACTAGCCTTCTTCCCATTGCCTGGAATCATCATCTTTGGTGACTTGGGACCAAACCCGAAGAACTCGCTCAAGCACACCATGTGGGACAAGGGTGTTCGCCTCACTCGCGACCCATACGGCACGCCGATCAAGGCTTCCGACGTGACCATCGGCTCGGTCTTCCACGTTATTCCAGAAGGCCTGAGCGAACTTGAGCACCACAAGCTCGAGGAGAAGGCCAAGGCCGCCGTGTTGCTCGTCCGAGTTGACCCTAAGGAGCTCAACCCGTCGAAGGGTCGCGAGAACTGGGCATACGACGGCATTGTCGCCTATTCGAAGATCTGCACCCACGTTGGTTGCCCTGTTGCTCTCTATGAGCAGCACACCCACCACCTACTTTGCCCTTGCCACCAGTCGACCTTCGATCTGGCCAACGAGTGTGCCGTAGTCTTCGGCCCGGCATCGCGCCCGTTGCCACAGTTGCCGATCACAGTAGACGCCGAGGGTTACCTCGTGGCACAGAGCGACTTCACCGAACCTGTCGGCCCTAGCTTCTGGGAGAGAACCGCATGAGCACCGCCACTTCAAACGCACAGAAAAAGGGCGGCTTTCTAGCCGGAACCGCCAACTACCTGGATGAGCGCGTCGGCGTCGCCGGAATCCTCAAGGAATTTGGCCGCAAGATCTTCCCCGACCACTGGTCGTTCATGCTCGGCGAGGTTGCCCTCTACTCGTTCCTAGTGCTTCTGCTTTCGGGAACGTTCTTGACCTTCTGGTTCCAGCCTTCGATGGTTCCGGTCATCTACGACGGTGTATACGGTCCGCTCAAGGGTGCCGAAATGTCCATCGCCTACTCCTCGACCCTGGACATCTCGTTCGAGGTTCGTGGCGGTCTGCTGATGCGTCAGGTTCACCACTGGTCGGCATTGCTGTTCGTGGCTGCCGCTGGCCTGCACATGCTCCGCGTGTTCTTCACCGGTGCCTTCCGCAAGCCTCGCGAAATCAACTGGGTTGTTGGATTCGCTCTCTTTGTTCTGGGTATGGCCGGTGGATTCACCGGGTATTCGCTTCCCGACGACCTGCTCTCTGGTAACGGTCTTCGCATCATCGACGGAATGATCAAGGGCATCCCAGTAATCGGCGCTTACACGTCGTCTCTGCTGTTTGGTGGCGAATTCCCTGGTGAAAGCATCGTCGGTCGCCTGTACAGCCTGCACATCATGTTGATTCCAGCGTTGATTCTGGTCTTCGTGGCAATCCACTTGTTCATGGTCGTCATTCACAAGCACACGCACTACTCGGGCCCTGGGAAGCGTGACGACAACGTCGTTGGCTACCCGCTCATGCCGGTTTATGTTGCGAAGGCCGGTGGATTCTTCTTCATCGTGTTCGGTGTGATTATGGCCGTCGCCGCTACCTTCACCATCAACCCGGTGTGGAGCTACGGTGGCTATGACCCCTCCCCTGTTTCGGCGGGTACTCAGCCTGACTGGTACATCGGTTGGCTCGATGGCGCTCTGCGCCTCGCACCGACTCACCTTGAGTTCGTAATCGGTGGCTACACCCTGTCGATGAACATTCTTCTGCCGATGGTCGTTGGTATCGCGTTCTTGGTTGTGGTTGCCCTGTACCCATTCATTGAAGGATGGATCACGGGAGACAAGCGTGAACATCACGTGCTTGACCGTCCACGCAACGCGCCAACTCGCACGGCAATCGGTGTGGCCGGTGTCGTGTTCTATGCAGTGCTCTGGGCTGGTGCATCAACCGACTTGATCGCAACGCACTTCAAGATGTCGTTGAACCACGTTCTGACCACGATGCAGATCTCGCTGATCGTTCTACCGATCGTGTCTTACATCATCACCAAGCGTGCATGTCTGTCGCTTCAACGCAAGGACCGCGAAATCGTTCTGCACGGTCGTGAAACCGGTCGAGTCGTTCGTTTGCCACACGGTGAATACATCGAGGTTCACGAGCCGATGAACGAGTATGAGATCTATAAGCTCGTCGACTTCAAGGCCTACAAGCCGACCCTGGCTCGCCCGAACTCGAAGGGTGTGATCACCGTTGGTGCGCGCATCCGGGCTCGCCTGTCGCGTTTCTTCTTTGAGGACCGCGTCGAGCCGGTGACTCAAACCGAACTAGAGGCAGCTCACGATCACAAGGAACTGCACTAATCATCGACTAATGAAAACGCCCACCGAACTTGGTGGGCGTTTTCTTTTGCCAAGAGTGTTTAGCGGGCAAAGCGCTTGGTCAGCGACCGAACCAAGCCCGCTTGCGCTTGATGATTGGAGCACCCCATCCGTCGTATTCAGCGCCGGTTTTCTTGGCAACGTCGAACATTCGAAGCGTGTAGCCCCAGGTGTTCTCAAAATTAGGTGGGTAGTGTTTTGAAGCAACAACCGCCCAGCATTCAGGGTTTTCCGATTCTGCCGGCAAGAAGGTTGGCCCCTCCAACTCAAAATCTTCTTTGAGCGCGTCCATGACTTCTTTAGCCATTGCGTCGGTCGAGCAAGCAAACATGTGATCGACCTTGTGATCGGCCTCAAAGTCGTCTTTCATCTCATTGCGGGTTTGCAGAAGCTGGAGATTGGCAATTCGCTGAGTTTGCCAACTTCCCGCGCCGGGAGCTTGCTCTGCTGGTGCTTTACCGTGGAGTAGGTCTCCCGAAACAATCGCGTCTTCTGGGTCGAAACCGAGCACCTTGGCCATCAACGTGAACTGTTGCCCCTTGAGGCCGACGACCTCATCCCCCATCTCGAACCAGCGAGACATGTATTCATCGCCACGATCGAAGATGATTCGCAGCACCGCTTTGCAGGCTTCGACATGCTCCCGATTAGGTTTCAGGGCGAGGGTTTCTGCACTGACCACCTCGGCGTCTTTAGTAACTATGGCAACCACGATGTATGCAGCGGCAAAGCCCTCGGCGTGCTGCTCGGGTCTTGAATCTCGATAGCGTGCGGCCTCTAATGCCCTTTCTATTGCAAGCAAGCCTTTAGCGCGAACCTCATAGATGAAGTCGATACAGTCGTCGTCATCTAAAGGGCTTAGTCCCCAAACAGTCATGACCACAGCCTAGCCGAAACAAAAAAAGCCACCCTTCTCGGGTGGCTTTTTTAGGTTTGCTTAGTGTGCGTATTGCCCGCGGCTGTGCTCGAAGACGAATCCGACGATCGAAATCAGAGC
>JBEEJJ010000096.1:0-4847 GCA_041169265.1 Actinomycetota bacterium | reverse complement strand
TAGAATTACGAAGGACTCCCCGTGCGGCGTCACCTCGGCTAACTCCCCCAGGATCGAAAGATAGCAAGGGTAACTGGGCTCTGGCGGGTGTGCGGGGAGTCTTTTCACAACCGCCCGTTTCGGGCCGTTTCGATGTCGCTAGAGGAGGTTAGGCTTCAAACGTGGTCACCGCTCTCTATCGTCGCTATCGTCCTGAAAACTTCGCCGAACTCATCGGCCAGGCTCAGGTCACCGCGCCTCTCATGACCGCTCTTCGAGCCGACCGAGTCAACCACGCCTATCTGTTCTCTGGCCCACGCGGATGCGGCAAGACGACTTCTGCGCGAATCCTCGCTCGCTGCCTCAACTGCGCCGAGGGGCCGACCGACACCCCCTGCGGAAAGTGCCCGAGTTGCATCGAGCTTTCGCGCGATGGCGGCGGTTCACTAGACGTAGTCGAAATCGACGCTGCTAGCCACAACGGTGTTGACGATGCCCGCGACCTTCGCGAACGCGCGGTTTTCGCACCGGCTCGCGACCGATACAAAATCTTCATTCTCGACGAGGCCCACATGGTCACCGCCGCGGGATTCAATGCGCTGCTCAAGATCGTCGTCACTACCCATTCCGCTTGGTTCCGCCGGCACAGATGCTCGACTACCTCGATCAGCTCTGCAAGCAAGAGGGCGTGGATGTTGCGCCTGGCGTTCTTCCATTGGTGGTTCGCTCTGGTGGTGGTTCGGTTCGTGACTCGCTCAGCCTCCTCGACCAGCTGATTGCGGGCTCTCTCGATGAAGCCGTGGATGCGCTTTCCATCAAGGATTCGGCTGCCGCATTCGCCGCGGTCGATCGAGTGATACAGAGCGGTCAAGACCCTCGCCAGTTTGTAGAAGACATTCTGGAGCGGCTTCGCGATCTGATTCTGGTCAACGCCGTTACTCACGATGCGAAGACGGTGTTGCGCGGCATCAGCGAAGAGCAGCTCGAGAGGATGCGCGTTCAGGCGTCGCGATTTGGTGCAGCCGAACTCACTCATGCGGCAGATGTGGTGAACTCATCGCTCAATCACATGTCGGGTGCAACTAGCCCGAAGCTTCACCTCGAACTCATGATCGGTCGCGTGCTCGTTCCGGCTGCCGACCAAAGCGAAGTCGGATCACTTGCCCGCATCGAGAGACTCGAGCGTCGAATCGGCATCGCGACCCCAGACGGTTCGTCGGTTTCTACAGCTGAGGCTGCTCCCGTGTCCCTTGCACCAACGGCAACTGTTGCGCCCTCGAGTGCACCAGAGTCAGCTTCGGCTTCGAAGCCTGTAGCGGCAAAGCCTGCTCCGGCGCCAGCCGCAGTTTCTTCGACTCCACCCGAGCCAGTTGTTGCCGAAGCAACTGCTGTTGTGCCCACAGCTGCACCTGCACTCGCAGCGGTTACGGCCGCTCAATTCCGCGACTCCTGGAACGCCATCCTCAGCCGCGTCGAGAAGGCCTCCAAGCAAGCCTGGGTCATCGCATTCACACTTCAGGTCGTCGACTTTGTTGACGATGTGCTGACACTGCGATTCGCGAGCCAAGCAGATCTCGATTCATTCAAGAACGCCGGTCAGGCTCCAGAGGTTTTGCGCACCGCAATCCGCGAGGAACTTGGCGTGACCGTCAAGTTCAAGCCCTATGTCGTTCCTGGCGTAGACACAGCGCCTGCTCCGATCGAGATTCCGGCAGCAGCTCCGGTCGCGGTTGCCGCGGCGCCGAAGACCGAACCAATCGCCGTTGCAAAATCAGCGGCCAAACCAGCACCTGTTTCAGAAGAAAAAGCCGAACCCGAAGCAGATCTTGAGGCCGAACCCGCGGGCGAACCCGCATCCGAACCCGTCCTCGATGCCACCACTCCAATCGAGCAGGTTGCACCAGCACCCAAGTCGCGCAAGGCTGCGGTCGACGACAAAGATCGCTATGGCGAATCCGTGTTGCGTGAATTTGGCGCGAAACCACTTGACGACCCAGCCGGTGGTCGCTGATGTATGAGGGTGTAGTCCAAGAACTCATCGACGAACTCAGCCGCTTGCCCGGAGTCGGTCCGAAGTCTGCCCAGCGCATCGCGTTTCACCTGCTTCAAACCGAGGATGACCAAGCAAAGCGCCTCGCCCAGGTGCTGCTCGAGGTCAAAGAGCGTGTGCGTTTTTGCGACACCTGTGGAAACGTGGCCGAAGACGTGCAGTGCAACATCTGCCGTGACCCGCGACGTCAGCAAAACGCCATCTGCGTCGTTGAAGAGAGCAAAGACGTGCAGGCAATCGAACGCACGCGCGAATTCCGCGGGCTCTACCACGTGCTCGGGGGAGCGATCAGCCCGATCGAGGGAATCGGCCCCGACAACCTGCGCATCAAAGAGTTGATGTCGCGACTCTCAAACCCCGAGATTCAAGAAGTCATCATCGCAACCGACCCGAACCTCGAAGGTGAAGCGACCGCTACTTATCTCACCCGCATGCTGAGCCCTCTCGGCATTCGAATTACAAGACTTGCCTCTGGGCTGCCGGTCGGTGGCGACCTCGAATATGCCGACGAAGTTACCCTGGGCCGTGCCTTTGAAGGACGCCGAACAGTCAACTAGACTTGAAGCAATCTTCGAATCCCGAAAATCCTCAGATTCACAGTCGAATCGCATCCCCGAAACCTCAATTCGACACTTTTCAGGAGCATCCCTTGGCCCTCATCGTGCAAAAATACGGCGGCTCGTCTGTTGGCGACGCCGAAAAGATCAAGCACGTCGCCAAGCGCGTAATCGCCACCCAAAAAGCGGGCAACAAGGTAGTCGTCGTGGTTTCGGCGATGGGCGACACCACCGATGAACTTCTAGACCTTGCCAACCAGGTCACCGATAACCCGAGCCCTCGAGAACTTGACATGTTGCTCACCTCGGGAGAGCGAATTTCGATGGCACTTCTGTCGCTGGCCATCAACTCGCTCGGTGCTAAGTCCCGCTCCTTCACAGGCTCGCAGGCCGGAATCATCACCGACGAGGTTCACGGCAACGCCCGCATCGCCGAAGTGACCCCCGGGCGCATCCAGGAAGCTCTAGAAGAAGGCGACATCGCCATCGTGGCTGGCTTCCAGGGCTTCAACCGTGAATCGAAAGACATCACCACGCTAGGACGAGGTGGCTCAGACACCACGGCAGTGGCTCTAGCCGCGGCACTCAACGCCGATCTCTGCGAAATTTACTCGGACGTCGACGGCGTCTACACCGCAGATCCACGTCAGATTCCATCGGCCCGCAAGCTCGAATCTATCGATGTCGAATCGATGCTCGAACTTGCCGCCGCCGGAGCCAAGATTCTGCACATCCGCGCCGTTGAATTCGCTCGTCGTCACGGAGTCGACCTTCGAGTCCGCTCGACCTTCAGCGAAGATCCAGGCACCATCGTTTTTGCAACCAACAACGGAGAACACATGGAAGAGTCAGTAGTTTCGGGAGTAGCAACCGACAAGGGCCAGTCGAAGATCCTTATCGAAGGTATTCCAGACCAGCCGGGCAAGGCAGCCGAGGTGTTCACCCTCGTGGCCGAAGCGGGTGCCAACATTGACATGATCGTTCAGAACACCGCAACCGGTGTCGACGTCGAAGCCAAGATTAGCGACATCTCTTTCACCCTGCCGAAGGGCGACCGTGCCAAGGTCATGGCAGCTCTCGAGGCTGCCCAGGGCTCGATCGGTTTTAAGAACGTCGAGTACGACGACGAAATAGGCAAGCTCTCGGTTGTCGGTGCAGGTATGCGCACGCACTCTGGTGTTTCGGCGACTCTGTTCGGCGCGCTGGCCAAGGCCGGAATCAACATCGAGATGATTTCAACCTCTGAGATTCGCATATCGGTGGTCACCGACATCAGCCAGGTTGACGATGCAGCCCGAGCCGTGCATACCGCATTCGAGCTAGACAGCGACATCGAAGCAACCGTCTATGCCGGAACCGGCCGCTAAACCCGCCACAAAGCAAGGCCCGAGATGGGCATCCCTAGTTTTTAGAATTTGAGCAACAAGGAGAAACGCATGAGCCGCAAGCCAAACCTCGCCCTAGTCGGTGCCACCGGTGCAGTAGGCACCGTGATGATCGACATCATCAACAACCGCGAGAACATCTGGGGCGAGATTCGCCTGATTGCTTCGGCTCGTTCGGCTGGCAAGAAAATTACCGTGCATGGCGAAGAACTCACCGTTGTTGCCCTGTCGCCAGAGGCGTTCGACGGCATGGACATCGCGATGTTCGACGTGCCAGACGAGGTTTCGGCAGTTTGGGCACCGATCGCTGCCGAGCGCGGTGCCGTTGCCGTCGACAACTCGGCTGCATTCCGCATGAACCCGGATGTGCCACTGGTCGTGCCAGAGGTGAACCCTGAGCAGGCCAAGAACCGCCCGCTCGGCATCATCTCGAACCCGAACTGCACCACGCTGACCATGATGGCCGCGATGGGTGCGCTGCACCGCAAGTGGACCCTCAAAGAACTCGTAGTGTCTTCATACCAAGCCGTCTCGGGTGCCGGTGCCGTGGGCATCGACCGCCTGGCAGCAGAGCTCGCCGTTGTGGGTGGTCAAACACAACTCGGTCTAGCTGCGGATGATGTTGCTGCCGCGCTGGAGGCGGGCAACGTATCGATCGCCGACTCGCCATGGCCAGTGCCAATCGCACTGAACGTTATTCCGTTTGCGGGTTCGCTCAAGGCAGGCGGTCATACCAGCGAAGAGATGAAGGTTCGCGACGAGTCTCGCAAGATCCTCGGCATTCCGGGTCTGAAGGTTGCCGCATCCTGTGTTCGCGTTCCGGTTCAGGTGAGCCACTCGCTAACGGTTCACGCAACGTTCGAACACAACCTCACC
>JBEEJJ010000095.1:0-4326 GCA_041169265.1 Actinomycetota bacterium | reverse complement strand
ACTCGAGAGCTCCAGCCACGACATGGGTGGCGACATCGTGCCCTACATGGTCGCTCGTGACGACGCTGGCGTTTATGACTTCACCTACAACCAGGTTCCCGGATCCACCGAGCGCGATCACTCCTATTGGCGAGACGTAGGAACCATCGATTCCTACTACGACGCACACATGGACCTAATCTCGGTGATGCCGGTCTTCAACCTCTACAACACCGAATGGCCGATCTTCACCCAGCAAATCAACCTGCCGCCGGCGAAGTTTGTGCACGATGGCGAAGGCAATCAGGGTCGCACGACCGATTCGATCGTTTCGCTCGGCACCGTGGTGTCCGGCGGCATTGTCGAACGATCTGTGTTGTCGCCATGGGTAAAAGTGAACTCCCACGCTCTGGTCACCGACTCGGTGCTACTCGATGGAGTTCAAATCGGGCGAAACGCTACGGTTCGCCGAGCAATCCTTGACAAGAGCGTTGTCGTTACTGACGGAGCCATGATCGGCGTCGATCGTCAGCGCGACCTTGACCGTGGCTTCACGGTTACCGAGTCGGGCATCACGGTAGTCGGCAAGTCCGTCGTCGTTAAGCCGTGACCCGGTTTCTCGTAGTCTTCGATGTCGATTCCACTCTCATCGAGGATGAGGTAATCGAACTTTTGGCAGATGCCGCTGGCAAACGCGCCGAGGTTGCCGATGTCACCGAGCGCGCGATGCGCGGTGAGCTCGACTTTTCGTCATCCCTGCGAGCCAGAGTCAAAACGTTGGTGGGATTGCCCGATAGCGTTATCGAAGAAACCTACGCGCGGATTCGAGTAACAGTCGGGGCAACCGAACTCATCGAGGCGATTCATCTTCGTGGTGGCAAGGTTGGTGCCGTATCAGGTGGGTTCAATCAACTTCTCGAGCCGCTGGCGAAACGGCTGGGCTTGGACTTTTGGCGAGCCAATCAACTCGAGATCCTGGAACATACTTTGACCGGTGAAGTCGTCGGCGACATCATCGATCGACCCGCGAAGGCCTCCGCGCTCGCCGAGTGGGCAGGAGAGCTTGGACTAACTGCTTCGGCCACGATTGCCGTCGGCGACGGAGCAAACGACCTAGACATGTTGTCGGTTGCCGCGCTGGGAGTGGCGTTCAACGCAAAACCTAAGGTTAGGGCATCCGCCGATGTGGTCGTCGACAGGCAAGATCTGCGCGAACTCATCCCGCTACTCCCCTGAGCGCCCCGCAAAAAGAGCTGCCGAGTTCAAAAAAAGGACACCCGAAGGTGTCCTTTTTGTTTTGAGAATCATCTACTGACCGGTTGAGTGAAGTCCACCATCGACGTGAACGATTTCACCGGTGGTTGCTGGGAACCAGTCGCTCAGCAGAGCGATGATGCCTCGGGCGGCAGGCTCAGTGTCGGTTAGATCCCAAGCTAGCGGCGCACGCTCGACCCAGATCTCTTCCATGGTCGCAAAGCCAGGGATGCCCTTGGCTGCCGTGGTGCGTAGCGGCCCAGCCGAAACTAGGTTGACGCGGATGCCGTCTTTGCCGAGGTAGCGAGCCAGATAACGCGAGGTCGACTCGAAGGCAGCCTTGGCCACGCCCATCCAGTCATAGACCGGCCAGGAAACCGAAGCGTCGAAGGTGAGACCGACGACTGAGGAGCCGTTCTTTAGCAAAGGGCGAGCAGCCGTGGTGATGGACTTCAGCGAGTATGCCGATACGTGAACCGCGGTCGAAACGTCTTCCCACTCGGTTTCCATGAAGTTTCCGCCGAGTGCGGTCTGCGGTGCGAATGCGATGGCGTGAACGATGCCGTCAAGGTGCGGCAGGTGCTCTTTCACTCGGTCAACGAGTGCATCGAGGTCGTCTTGGTTGGTTGCATCAAGCTCGATTACCTTGGCACCGTTTGGAAGGCGCTCAGCGATTTTGGTGGTGATTGGAAGCATGCGTCCGAACGACGACAGGATGATTTCGGCACCCTCTTCCTGTGCCAGACGCGCGACCGAGAATGCGATTGAAGCCTCGGTCAGAACGCCGGTGATCAGCAGTTTCTTGCCTTCTAGAATGCCCATTATTTTCCTTTGAATCGGGGTAACTAAATTGTGTCAGACTTTGGCCGAAAAGGCGGTTAGTGACCCATTCCGAGTCCGCCATCAACTGGGATGACCGCTCCCGAAATGTAAGACGCATCGTCGCTCGCCAGCCAAGCAACGACCTTGGCGACTTCTTCCGGCTGCGCGAAGCGACCGGCCGGAATGTTCTTTTTGTATTGCTCGATGGTTTCCTCTGGCAAGACCGAGGTCATGTCGGTGTCGATGAATCCAGGTGCCACCACGTTCGCTGTGATGCCGCGTCCGCCGAGCTCTCGGGTTAGCGAGCGTGCCATGCCGACGAGAGCAGACTTGGATGCCGAGTAGTTGACCTGACCGGCAGACCCGAGCAGAGCGACTACCGAACCGATGAAGATCACGCGACCGAACTTGAGCTTCATCATGCCCTTGGTGGCTCGGCGAAGAACCCGGAATGAACCCGAGAGGTTGGTGTCGATGACCTGTTCGAACTCTTCGTCGGTCATGCGCATCAGCAGGGTGTCCTTGGTGATTCCGGCGTTGGCAACCAGAACCTCGACTGGGCCGAGCTTGCTTTCGATTTCGGCGAAGGCTGCGTCGAGCGACTCTGCGTTGGTCACGTCGGCTACAACGCTCAGGGTTCCGGCCGGGCCTTCGCCAGATCGAACGGTCACCGCTACGCGGTGGCCCTGGCGCACAAATTCTTCGGCGATCGCTCGTCCGATACCGCGGTTTCCGCCGGTTACGAGCACAGTTCTTGGGGTGGTCATTGCTAGCCTTAATCTTTAGGGAATACAGCCACAGCGTTGGGGTTTAGACACTTTGAGTCTACCCGCAACCTCGTTTTTAGACCGTCAAGCAAATGGAGCCAAATGGCAAAAACCCAGAGCGTCACCTCCCTCGGACAATCGCCCGAGGTTGAACGCAAGCGCCGCATGATCAAATACACGGTTGCGATGACCGTGCGCGTGCTCTGTTTGGTGTTCGGCATGATGGTTCAGGGTTGGCTGATGTGGGTGCTCTTCGCCGGAGCCATCTTCTTGCCCTATTTCGCGGTAATTATCGCGAACGCTCAGGGCGATCCGGGTGAGCCCAAGACTGCTTCAAAGGCCGAGGCTCCGACACTTGCCATCTCGGCCGATGCCTTCCGCGACGCATCCAAGGATTAGGCGCACCTGCGTTAATTGATTCGTGAAGAAATGTTCCAGAGCAGGTTGCTCGCTCGAAGCCCAAACGGCGATTGTCTGGCGCAACCCGAAGGTTCACCGAGACGGCCGAACCAAGCGATGGGCGGCCTGCGGTGAGCATCTCGAGTTTCTGGTTGACTATTTGAAAAGCAGAGACTTTTTTCTGAATACCGAGGAGCTATGAGCTACTTCGCCCAATCCTGGAAGCGCTGGCTGGTTTGGTTAGTCGTCGCCACCGTCTTTGCGATTTCGTGTGTTCTTTTGAGCGAGTGGCAGTTTGACCGCCGCGCTCACAGGGTCGAGCAAATCGAACTTGTAAAGCAAAACTACGACGCCCCCGCTGTCGAACTCGGCTCGTTCGAAGCGAGCGTAGGCGCGAAATGGCGTCCCGTGACACTTGAAGGTCGCTACCTCGTTGACTTGCAACTGTTGGTGCGCAATCGCCCTCAAAACGGACAACCTGGTTTCGAAACCTTGGTTCCGTTCCAAACCCTTCAGGGGGACGTGTTCATCGTTTCGCGCGGTTGGTTGCCGACTGGTTCGAAGACCGATTCGCCCGACCGAGTGCCGATGCCCAGCATTGAGGTTCAGGTCATCACCGCGCGGCTGGTTGCTTTCGAATCCAAGCCAGACAGGGATGCACCGGCAGGGCAAGTGGCCGGCATCAACCTTGCCGAACTCGAGAATAAGGTGCAGGTCGACTTCAGAACCGACTGGTATCTGCGGATGGCAAGTGAAGCCGATGCTCCAGCCGAGATGCCTGTGCCTTTGCTGAAACCGAGCACCGATGAGGGCAATCACCTGTCGTATGCTCTGCAGTGGCTACTCTTCGGCATCCTTGGATTTGTCGCACTTTACCTCGCAATCAACAAAGAATACGAGTTTTATCGCATTCAGACCGATCCGAATTTCGTGCCAAAACGTCGCAAGGTCACCAGGTCGGAACTTGACAACGAGGTTGAAGATCTCGCGTAAAAGGCGCGACTGTGACCAACCGAATCGCCGCGGCTGACTCCAGTTGAATCGTCGAATCACACTCGCTGACTGGGCGTAACTATCTCGGATCTTCGTAGGTGATTAGAACCTA
>JBEEJJ010000094.1:0-4543 GCA_041169265.1 Actinomycetota bacterium | reverse complement strand
GCCGGGTGCAAGTGGCTCAACTACGAGGGCGAAATCGTCATCATCATCGGTAAGACCTGCCGAAACATCTCCCCCGAAGAAGCCGGTGATTACATTGCTGGATACGCCGTGGGCAACGATTACGGACTACACGACTTTAGAGACACGGATGCGGGCTCGATGTTGCGCGTCAAGGGCAGCGACACCCTGGCTCCGGTTGGTCCGGGCATGGTCACCGACTGGGACTTCAGAAGCAAGCGCATCCGTACTTTTGTGAACGGCGAGGTCAAGCAAGACGACAACACCGACAACATGGAGTGGGACATGCACTACCTGGTCGCCGACATCGCACGGACTATCACTTTGGTGCCCGGGGACATGCTGTTCTCTGGCACTCCGGCTTTCAGCCGCCCAGTGCAGCCGGGTGATGTGGTTGAGGTCGAAGTCGAAGGTCTCGGCCGGCTGACCAATCACATAGTCGAAGGCCCCACTCCGATCCGAACGGATGTTGGCGCTCAACCAACCGAAAGCGAAGAGGTAATCTCGACCGCCCTCGGTGGCGATTGGGAATTCCGTGGCATTCGAACCCCATCCAAAGACCTTTACCCATCAACCGTGGAGGAAAAAGAATGACAATCAAGATCGACGTCGACATGACCAAGTGCCAGCACTACGGTCAGTGCGTTTTCGAAGCGCCAGACATCTTTCGCTTGAACTCGGATGACAAGCTCGAGTACACGGCCGAGGCCGACGACAGTGAGCGCGCGAACGTTGAGGCAGCTATTGACGTTTGCCCGATGCAAGCAATCCGCATCGTCGAATAGCCAGAACTAGATTCAGTCGTGACCAAGCCGGTAGTCATTGTCGGCGCATCGATGGGCGGACTTCGCGCCGCCGAAGCGTTGCGCAGATTTGGCTATGCCGGGCCAATCACGGCAATCGGCGACGAGCCGTATGCGCCATACAACCGTCCTCCGCTTTCCAAAGAGGTGCTAGCGGCCGAAGTTAGCCACGAGGCCGTGGCCTTTCCGCAGCGCCCGGCCACTGAGGATGTCAACTGGGTGCTTGGCACGAAGGTTGTGTCTGCAGACCTCGCCAACAACTCGGTTACCGACGAAACCGGGCTCCTGCATCCGTTTAGTGCACTGATCATCGCGACCGGACTTCGACCAAAACGTCTCCAATGCCAAAATGGCGATCTGGGTGGACGCCACGTCGTGAGAACTCTCGACGACGCAATCGCACTGCGCAGCGAGTTGGCGGCGGGGGCTCGAGTAGTGATTCTGGGTGCTGGATTCATCGGCTGCGAGGTAGCAGCAACGGCCAGAAAACTTGGCTGCGAAGTGACGGTCGTGGCCCCTGGCGTTCACCCGATTGTTCGACCGCTAGGCCCGCAACTGGCCGCAGAGTTGCAACGCCGTCACGAAGAACAGGGCGTTTCGTTCCGTATGAAGTCCACCGTGACCGACCTCGTGGGCAGCGCGAGAGTGACGGGAGTGGTTCTCGACAGTGGCGAGCAACTTGATTGTGACGTGTTTATCGAAGCGATCGGCTCGGTTGCGAACGTCGAGTGGCTCGCCGGCAACGGGCTCGATCTATCGAACGGCGTGCTCACGAACAACGACCTGCAGGTCATTTCAGAAGACGGACAAACTCTCGAAAACGTTTTCGCGGTTGGTGATGTGGCGCGGTTCCCAAACCCCGTTTTTGACGAAGAGCCACGCAGGGTGGAGCACTGGAACATTCCCACCGACAGCGCCAAGCGAGTCGGGCAGGTGCTCGCATCATCCCTGGCCAAGGATGAGGCCGCACTGGCAGCGGTCAGGCAGCAGCCATTCGCGCCCATCCCGTCGTTTTGGAGCGACCAATACGACATGCACCTGCTTGCCTACGGACTCTTGGGTTTAGCCGACGAAATTAGACTGATCGACGGTGATGTCAGCGGCGACTGTGTCTTCGGCTATTACCGCGGGGGCAAGATGATCGGAGTTTGTGGCATCGGCATGCGTTCGGTGGTTCAAAGTTTCCGCAAGGAATTTCTATTGGAGGCATGATGCAAAATCGCGAATTCGATCTAGATGTGACTTTCGAAGAAGCCGAGCCAGATCTGAGCGGCTTTACAAGTCAGCAGTTGGCCGAAGCGGTTGCGGCGCTGCCCGAATCACTCAAACCGGTGGCCGAGGGCATCCTGGTGCAGAAGCGCACGATGTCTGACGTTTCGCAAGACCTTGGCATCAGGCAAGCCGAGCTGGTCACCCGCCTGCACCGCGCAAAGGTCATCATTGCGGCCCAGCTTGGCTAGTTCTACTGCACGCGGCTGAAGGTCTCCAGCTTGTCTTTTGGCCCGGCGACGATCAGATATTCGCCTTCGCCAATCACCGTTGCCGGAGTCGCTGGCACATAGTTAACGTCGCCCGAAGCGGTGGCAACAACAATCACGCCGTATTCGCGACGAATGGCGAGTTCGGTCAGGCTCTTTCCAACAAAGGATGGTGCCGCAATCGTCTTGGCCATCGCGAAACCCTCGTCGATCTCGATGTAATCGAGTTGGTCTCCACCCACCGAGTGAGCGATACGCTTACCCATGTCTTTCTCTGGGAAAATCACGTGGTCGACACCGAGCTGACCGAGGATTCGGCCGTGTGAATCGCTCATCGCCTTGGCCCAAATCTCCGGCACACCGATTTCTTTGAGCAGCGAAACCGTGAGGATGCTCGCCTCTAGGTCAACGCCAATGGCAACGACCGCACGATCAAAGGTGTCAACACCGAGTTCGCGCATTGCATCAGCGCTGGTGCTGTCGGCGGTAACCGTTCGAGTCAAAAGCGGCGCGTATTGCTGCACCAGCTCTGTGTCTAGGTCGATACCCAGAACCTCATGCCCAAGGGCCTGAAGTTCCAGGGCCAGGGCAGACCCAAATCGGCCCAGGCCGATCACTGCAACCGGAGTCTGAAGGCGATCCGCGCCGATAGTTCTTAACCGCTTAGCCAATTAGTGGCCTCTCTTTCGGGTATTCGAAATGAACTTTAGTTTGTCTAACTGCAAGTGCCGTGGCGACCACGACCAAACCTAGACGACCGCCAAACATCAGGGCCATCAAAATGATTTGCCCGAAGGGTGGCATTTGGGCCGTGATTCCGGTGCTCAAACCGACTGTGCCGAATGCAGAAACAACCTCGAAGAAGATTTGGTCGGTCGTGAACTTCGTGGTCAAGCTGATCAAAATCGTTGCGGTGATCACTGCCAAAGAGGCCAACGAGATGATGGTCAACGCCTGACGTTGAATCGAGCGGGGCAAACGACGGCTTCCTACATTCACAGCGGTTTCGCCTCGAATCTCGGTCCAGACGATAAACAACAAGACTGCAGCGGTGCCAATCTTGATACCACCGGCAGTCGAGGCGGAGCCACCTCCAATGAACATGAGCAGGTCCATCCCCATCAATGTCGCCGGATAGACCTGAGAGAGATCGACGGAGTTGAATCCAGCGGTTCGAGGTTGCACCGACTGGGTGAATGCGTTCAGCAGTTTCGAACCGAAATCGAGTGGCCCGAGAGTGGCCGGGTTGTTCCATTCGATTGCCGCGAAATACACCGAACCGAAAACCAGCAACACCAAGGTGCTCCAAATCACCAATCGAGTCGACAGGGTCCAGTGCAATGCCGATTCGATCACTCCACCAACCTGGGATGCGCGCACCCGCCCGATGATGCGACGACCCAGCTCAAAGACCACAGGAAAACCTAATCCGCCAAGGATGACAGCGACATTTAGTGGCATGAGCACCCAGCCATCGGTGGCGAAACCCATGAGGTTGTTCGAATAGAGCGAGAATCCAGCGTTATTAAAGGCTGAAATGGCGTGGAACGTGCCGTACCACGAAGCATCACCAAACGAATAGCCATAGCCAAGCCACAAACGCAGCGTCACAAATGTCGCCACGAGAAACTCGAAACTCGAGCTCGCAATCAAAATCTTTAGAATCAGTTTCCTAGGGTTGCCCTGATCAAGACCTGGGGTTTCGGCGGAACCAATCATCTGGGAATTCAACCCGATTCGACGGGCCAGCAAAATGCCAAGAAGTACTGCGAACGTGACGATTCCGAAACCGCCAAGTTTGATCATTAGTAGGATCATCAGATGCCCAAAGGGCGTCCAATAGGTTGAGACGTCGACGGTCGAAAGGCCGGTCACGCAAATCGCAGAAACCGATGTGAACGCGGCTTCGAGGAAACCACCGAAGTTATTTGCTGTGCGCGAGATGGGCAGACTCAGAACCACGGTGCCAACCAAAATTGCCAACCCGAATACGCGTGCAACGATTCGCGCTGGGTGCACTCGCTTGTTCGGCTTCTGGCTCAATTGATTCCGTTGTTCTCTGGATGCTGAGACTCACCGTTTAGGCGGTCAACAGTTGAAAGTAACACTAAACAACAGCAAATTGGAAATGATGCATTCCCTCATTTGACGAGCAAGTATTGCCCCGTCTTCAGGTAGTTTTCGAGCCTCAGCTTGGTTCGCTCGATGTAGGTGGGCAAAAATTCGATCAGCTCCGCATTGGTG
>JBEEJJ010000093.1:0-4577 GCA_041169265.1 Actinomycetota bacterium | reverse complement strand
GCGCGGTAGTGCTCCCAAACCGCATCCCTAGTGACGTTGGTGATGGTCTCGTTTGTGCCACCGATCGGGCGACCGAGTTCGTGGTCGCCGAGCACCTGCTCGAAGAACGCCTCGTGAGCGACGTCTTGAGGGTCGTCTTCGTTCATCGCCAACTCTTCGAGGATGACGGTGCGCTCGTTGTTGAACTCGACCGGGTCGAGCACCGAGGAAGTGAGCATGTCGGCGATCACGTCGATGGCAAGTGGAACGGCCGACTCCTGCACGCGAGCGTAGTAGGAGGTGTGCTCCTTGCCCGTCGAGGCATTGGATGAGCCGCCAACCGAGTCAAAGGCGATTGCGATGTCGAGGGCGGTGCGCTTGGCAGTGCCCTTGAACAGCAGGTGTTCGAGGAAGTGGGTCGAACCGAAGTGCCCGTTGGTTTCATCGCGACTGCCGACCGGCACCGAGAACGAGACCGACGCGCTCTGCACACCGGGCACGGCCTCGGTTAAAACACGAACACCGCTCGGGAGAACAGTGCGACGAATCACACTGCCACCCGAAGCGGTGAACGTGAGGTCAGTCTGGTCTAGCGGAAACTGAAGTTCAGTCATCTTTTGCACAAACCAGAACTGAGCGTTGCTTATTCTTCGTCGGAGTCGGAAGACTCGTTCGAAGCGCCTTCTTCACCCTCGACAACAGGAGCAAGCGAGAGCTTGCCGCGGTCGTCGATCTTGGTGATTTCGACCTGAATCTTCTGGCCAACCGAGAGCACGTCTTCGACGTTCTCCACGCGCTTTCCGCCCGAGATCTTCTTGAGCTCAGAGACGTGCAGCAGACCATCCTTGCCAGGAACCAGCGAAACGAACGCACCGAAGGTGGCTAGCTTCACGACGGTTCCGAGGAAGCGCTCGCCGATCTCAGGAACGTGAGGGTTAGCGATTGCGTTGATGGCAGCCTTGGCAGCCTCAGCCGAAGGACCGTCGGTCGCACCGATGTAAACGGTACCGTCGTCTTCGATCGAGATGTCAGCTCCGGTGTCTTCTTGGATCTGGTTGATCATCTTGCCCTTAGGACCAATGACCTCACCAATCTTGTCGACCGGAATCTTCACTGCGATGACGCGAGGCGCGGTTGGTGCCATCTCGTCTGGCTCGCTGATTGCCTGGTTCATAACATCGAGGATGCGCACGCGTGCGTCACGAGCCTGAGTCAGTGCCCCAGCCAAAACGTCCGATGGAATTCCATCGAGCTTGGTGTCGAGCTGAATCGCGGTGACGAACTCGCGAGTTCCGGCAACCTTGAAGTCCATGTCTCCCAGTGCGTCTTCGGCACCGAGGATGTCGGTCAAGGCGGCGTATTCGGTCTTACCGTCTACGGTGTCAGAGATTAGACCCATTGCGATACCTGCAACCGGTGCGCGCAGTGGCACACCAGCGTTTAGCAAAGCGAGAGTCGAAGCACAGACCGAACCCATCGAGGTCGAACCGTTGGAACCGAGAGCTTCGGAAACCTGGCGGATCGCATATGGGAACTCGTCACGAGCTGGAAGCACTGGAACCAGTGCGCGCTCGGCGAGAGCACCGTGACCGATTTCACGGCGCTTCGGGGTGCCAACACGGCCAACTTCACCAGTCGAGTAAGGCGGGAAGTTGTAGTTGTGCATGTAGCGCTTGGTGGTCTCTGGGCTCAGCGAGTCGATCTGCTGTTCCATCTTGAGCATGTTCAAGGTGGTTACACCAAGAATCTGGGTCTCTCCACGCTGGAAGATTGCCGAACCGTGAACTCGTGGCAACACCGAAACCTCGGCGTCGAGCGCACGGATGTCGGTTAGGCCACGGCCATCGATACGAACCTTCTCCTTGAGAACGCGGGTACGAACGACCTTCTTGGTGACCGACTTGTAGGCGGCCGAGATCTGTCCGTGTAGCGACTCGTCGAGCTTGGCAACTAGCTGCTCCTTTACCGATGCCTTGAGGGCGTCGTCGGCGTCCTGGCGAGCCTGCTTGTCGGCGATCAGGTAGACCTTGCCGAGTTCGGCTTCAGCCAACTCTGCAACGGCAGCGAAGACCTCGTCGGTGTATGGCGGGAAGAGTGGGTATTCGGTGAGTGGCTTGGCTGCGCGGGCAGCAAGACGGCTCTGAGCGTCGCAAAGTTCCTTGATGAAAGGCTTGGCGGCCTCAAGTCCCTGGGCCACGATCTCTTCGGTCGGTGCCTGAGCGCCTTCGTTCTTGATCAGGTTCCACGAGGTTTCGGTAGCCTCGGCCTCAACCATCATGATTGCAACGTCGTGCGAACCATCGGCTTCGGTGACAACGCGACCGGCAACGACCATGTCGAAGACGGCGCGGTCGAGCTGCGAGTGCTTAGGGAAAGCGACCCACTGACCGTCGATGAGTGCAACGCGCACACCACCAACCGGACCAGAGAATGGCAGACCTGCAAGCTTCGTCGACATGGATGCGGCGTTAATAGCCACGACGTCGTAGAGCTCGTCTGGGTTGATCGCCATAACGGTCACGACTACCTGGATCTCGTTGCGGAGACCGTCGTCGAACGAAGGGCGAAGTGGGCGGTCGATCAGGCGACAAGCCAGAATCGCGTCGGTGGTTGGGCGGCCTTCACGACGAAAGAACGACCCTGGGATGCGACCGGCTGCATACATCTTTTCTTCGACATCGATAGTCAAAGGGAAGAAGTCGAACTGGTCTTTTGGCTGCTTGCTGGCGGTGGTCGCCGAGAAAAGCATGGTTTCTCCGTCTAGGTAGACAGATGCGGCACCCTGTGCCTGCTGGGCTAGACGCCCGGTTTCGAAACGGATTACACGCTTGCCATGCTTGCCGTTGTCGATGATTGCATATTCGTATTCCGTGCCGTCCATCGGCTCGTGGTTGTCTGGACCTACCATGGTCCCTCCTCTTTATTCCTCAAAATGCGCGGCAGCGCCAACTGTTGGAGTTGTCGCGCGTGAGCGTAGGAGGCGAGTAAACGTGACCACAATGGTGTGGATTGCCCTGGTCTGCAGTTGAAAACCTTGGAAGAAACCCCAAGATCCACGACCGAAGACCAGCAAACTCGCTTCATCGCTCTTTTCAAGGGTAACAGGTGACACCGACAAAGGCTAGAAGTGCGGTTAAAGAAAATCGCCCCGACGAATCGGGGCGATTTTGTTTGAAGACCTATCGACGCAGTCCGAGACGCTCGATGAGCGCACGGTAGCGGTTGATGTCAACGTTCTGCAGGTAGCCAAGAAGGCGACGACGCTGACCAACAAGAAGAAGAAGTCCACGACGGCTGTGGTGGTCGTGCTTGTGCTCCTTGAGGTGCTCAGTGAGGTCTTTGATGCGCTGAGTCAGAACAGCGATCTGAACCTCAGGAGAACCGGTGTCACCTGGGTGGGTTGCGTATTCGTTGATGATTGCGGTCTTAACGCTTGCTTCTAGTGCCATAACTCGGTCCTTTCTAAACCTCGCTGCGCGGCGCCCAAATCACTTCGAGTTGAGCTCTCTTTATCCGCGGCCGTTACACGGCAACTTCACAAGCATACCCGAGCCGGCGTTTCTTCGCCAGCCCCGATCGAACCTGTGGCTTAGGAGGTGGTGCCGCCGTCGTCCCAGTTATTTGGTTGTCGGGTGAGTGGCTGAGTCGGCGCGGTTGGTGCGACGTACTTGTTGCCCTGTTCGAAGGTCTTAGTTGGGCGACAAAGTATGACTAGCTGCCAGATTCCGATGGCCAACGAGACCAAGAGCACAATCAAAGCGAACCCGAGCACGCCGTTGAACAAACCGCCTTGGATGGCAGTGGCGAGTGGCCCGGTGCCCTTGTCGATCAGTTCGTTCGCCATGGTGTTCAACTCGGCTTCGGTGTACTGGCTGAAGAACGGCGCTGCCGAGGACACCGCGCTGACCACCAGAGCTATAAAAAGAAAGACGGGGATGAGCTGCAAGAGTAAGAGCCAAGGCGAGAAGCCCGCATCCCTGAATCGACGCACAGTGACGGTGAGGGTTGGCAGCAGCAGGACAATCGAGGCGACGTCGTTGATTGCTGTGAAGTTTGGGATGGCGGTGGCAACACCGGTGTCCAGAGTGCCGGCAACCATACCCAGCAGCACCGTGAATAGTGTCCAGTACCAATATTCACTCCGGCGAGACACGCCTCGGAAGTTGGTGAAGTTTTTGAAACCGAGAGCGATGGCGTCGACAAAGGTAATCGGCGGACGCTGGTTTTGAGGCTGCCAGATAGGAACTGGTTCCATGTGTTTTCCTTCGGTCGGCTATAGGTAGCAGGGTATCAGGCTAGGAGTTCGCGAACCCGGTCGATGTCTCGGTTGATTTGCTCGACGAGACTTTCGATGCCGTCGAACTTGGCTGCCGGACGAATAAAGTCGGTGTATTCAAGAGTGACCACCTGGTCATAGAGGTCGAGATCGTTGCGATCGATTACGTGAGCCTCAATCAGCCTTGGCACGGCCTGGAAGGTTTCGTTGATTCCGACCGAGAGTGCGGCCGGGTAGCGCTCGGCACCTGCATAGAGCCAGCCCGCATAGACGGCATCCAAGGGAAGGTAGCCTTCGGCATCACGAGACATGTTCGCGGTTG
>JBEEJJ010000092.1:0-4683 GCA_041169265.1 Actinomycetota bacterium | reverse complement strand
GCCAACTCTCCTGTAGCGACCGTGATAGCCGAGAGCAGGGGAGGCGCGGCGGCGACGCCGATGTCGGTGATTAGCCGGTATGAAGCGAGAAACTCGTTTCGCGCATCCGCGGGGGCTAAGTCTGCGCCCATGGTCAAGATGATTCCGCTGCCGAACCCATTGGCGAGAGCCATTGCTCCAGCTAGCAGCAGGAATCCGGTTCCGTCATGCACCGTGAAGACAAAGATGTGCAAAACACCTAGCCCCAGAGTGGGTGGAACGGCAGCCCAGAAGCGGCCCCAGCGGTCCATGATTTGTCCTGAAGTATAGAACAGTGCGAAGTCGAGAATGCCCGCAAGTCCGATGTAGAGAGAGGTTTCCTCTGGCGACAAGCCGATAACTAAGGCCCAAAGCGGAAGACCGACCTGACGCGTGGTGCGAATCGCACCCAAAACGGCCGCGCCGACACCGAGAGTCAACAGCGGTTTGGCTTCGCGTTTAGCAACGGCCAAGATGCCACCTGGTTTCGTGACTGGGGTTGGCTTGATCACGTCTTTGGGCGATGCGAGCAAAACTATAGCCGCAATCACGCAGGTGATGCCGGCGAGCCAGTAAACCGATGCGACGCCCCACTGAAGAATGAAGAGCGAACCGATGATTGGGCCGATGAAAGCTCCACCGCGGAACGTGCCGCCCAGCAGCGAAAGCGAGCGAGCTCTAAATTCGAGAGGGATGTGCTCGGCGAAGAATGCATGGCGAGCGAGAGCGAAGATCGCGATACCGACGCCAAGTGAAAAAACTCCCAGAGCCATCAGCAAAAGGCTGTGACCCAGAGCAACCGCGACCACCCCGAACGAACCAAGAATCGCACCGAGAATCATCGAACGACGCTCGCCGATTCGATCCACTAGACGTCCTGCGGGGAGGTCGGCTATCAACACGCCTACCATCAAAAGACCAGCAATCAAACCAGCGGTTGGGATGTCTGCGTTCAGGGCCAAAGCGCTCGCGGGAATGACCGGGAGGAGCGCATACTCGGCGATCGACATCAAAAGCGACGGCAAAAATACGGGAACCAGAAGCGGCCTGATCATGGTCATTGTGGTCGCTGGTTTCACCCCTCCATTATCGTTCAGTGCTCAAACCCTCTCGCCTAGACTTGAAGCGATATGGCAGACCTTGACCTGAGCACCGAAATCGCGGCATTGCGAGAAACCTTCGCATCCGTGCGTCAGGTTGTCGACATCGACTCGCTCGCTAAAGAGGTCGAAACCCTGAAAGAGCAGGCCTCTGAGCCAAATCTCTGGGACGATGCCGAGCGCGCCCAGGCAGTGACCTCAAAGCTTTCGCGGGCGCAGAGCCAGATCACCCGCATCCACGAAGTTGAAACCCGACTGAGCGATTTAGTCGTTCTCATCGAAATGGCAAACGCCGAGGGGGATGCAGCAACTCAAGCGGAGGCCAAGACCGAGCTTTCGGCGCTAGAAGCCGCCATCGGTGAACTCGAGGTGCAAACTCTGCTGAACGGCGAGTACGATTCACGAGCCGCGGTTATCACTATTCGCGCCGGTGCCGGTGGAGACGATGCCACCGACTTTGCCGAGATGCTGATGCGCATGTATTTGCGTTATGCCGAAAAGCACAGGATGCCAGCCCAGGTGCTTGATATTTCTTATTCCGAAGGCGCTGGCATCAAGTCGGCCACCTTCGAA
Organism: Actinomycetota bacterium; assembly: GCA_041169265.1. Classification (GTDB taxonomy): domain Bacteria; phylum Actinomycetota; class Actinomycetes; order Actinomycetales; family Microbacteriaceae; genus Rhodoluna. Next base: position 2,992 of record JBEEJJ010000092.1, on the reverse strand, counting down.
ATCGATTCGCCTTTTGCCTTCGGAACTCTGAGCGTAGAGGCTGGCACGCACCGCCTGGTTCGCATGAGCCCGTTCAACTCCGCTGGCAAACGACAGACCTCTTTTGCCGCGGTCGAAGTAGTGCCGTTGATTGAGCAGACCGATGTCATCGACATCCCCGAAAATGACATTCGCGTGGATGTTTTTCGCTCGTCAGGCCCTGGCGGGCAATCGGTGAACACCACCGACTCTGCAGTTCGCATAACTCACTTGCCCACTGGAATCGTCGTTTCGTGTCAGAACGAGAAGAGCCAGTTGCAAAACAAGGTTGCCGCGATGCGAGTTCTTCAGAGTCGACTGCTGGAACAACGACGCCGAGAAGAAGAAGCCAAGAAGAAGCAAATCGCCGGTGATGTCAAGGCATCGTGGGGTGAGCAGATGCGCTCATACGTTTTAGCTCCTTACCAAATGGTCAAGGACCTTCGAACTGAGTATGAAGTGAACAACCCGAGCGCGGTCTTCGACGGAGATTTGGACGGTTTCATCACCGCCGGAATTCGTTGGCGCAAGCGAGCCTAGCCTCCGCTGAAAACGCAGGCGTTCAGCCTAGTCTTGACCCAAGATGATTTCGTTTTCCAATGTCACCAAGCAACACAAAGGCGCTCCAAAGCCAGCGCTCGACAGTGTTTCGCTCGAGATTGAGCGCGGAGACTTCGTCTTTCTGGTCGGCGCATCCGGATCGGGCAAATCAACCCTTTTGCGCCTCATGCTTCGCGAAGAAATCGCAAGTCGTGGAGAGCTTTTCGTGCTTGGTCAGAACCTAGTCACGATCCCCAGTCGCAAGGTTCCAGCACTTCGCCGCAAGATGGGTGTGGTCTTTCAAGACTTTCGTCTGCTGCCAACCAAAACCGTTTTTCAAAACGTGGCCTTCACTCTTGAAGTGATCGGTAAATCTTCTGCCTTCATCGCGGATGCGGTTCCCGAGGTTTTGCGCCTCGTCGGGCTCGACGAGAAAGCAGACCGTCTACCGAACGAGCTAAGTGGTGGCGAACAGCAGCGCGTAGCTTTGGCTCGAGCAATCGTGAACAAGCCCGACCTACTGTTAGCCGACGAGCCAACCGGAAACCTCGACCCAGCCACGAGCGCGGGCATCGTATCCTTGCTTGAAAAGATCAACCAAAACGGCACGACGATCGTCATGGCCACGCACGACGTTGGAATCGTGGACCGCCTCAAGCGTAGAGTGATTGAACTTCGCGGCGGAGTGATTGTTCGCGACGACAAAAAGTCGGGTTACGAAACCGCCTTGCCAATCACAGACCAGGTCGAGATTGCCGCAGAAACGCCTCCCGCCCCTCTTTCAGAAACTGCAGCAGAGGCAGCCCAAACCACCAACGAAGCCGAGGAGCAAGCATGAAGCTCGGCTTTCTGATGCGTGAGATCGGTCAAGGTCTCACTCGCAATGTCAGCATGATCATCTCGATCATTCTGGTCACCTTTTTGTCGCTTACTTTTGTTGGCACCGCCGGACTTCTGCAAGCGCAAATCGGACAGATGAAAACCTACTGGTATGACCGCGCTCAGGTTGCTATCTATCTGTGCACCGACACCAGTCCGGCCGATGCTTGCCCGCAGGGGGAGGCGTCACCAGATGTGAAGACAACCGTGGAGGCCGCCCTGAACGACGCCGCACTAAAGCCATTCGTCGAGCGTTTCTATTTCGAAGACCACCAAGCCGCCTACGACAAGTTCCAAGAACAGTTCGCCGATAACGCTGTTGCAAAGTACGTCAAAAAAGAGCAACTCAACGAAACCTACTGGGTCAAGGTCAAAGACCCAGACAAGAGCGCAGTCATTGTCGAATCGTTCACCGGGGTGGCCGGCGTCGAAGAGGTGCGCGATCAGCGCTCATACCTGGACCAGATTTTCGGCATCCTAAACGCGGCCTCTATTGCCGCCGTCGGCATCGCCTCAATCATGCTTGCCTCAGCCGTGCTGCTGATTTCGACCACGATCCGACTTTCCGCCTTCTCTCGTCGTCGCGAAATCGGCATCATGCGTTTGGTTGGCGCGAGCAACTTCTCGATCCAACTTCCGTTCATTCTCGAGGGAGTGGTCGCGGCAACCATCGGCAGCCTCCTCGCCTCCGGCGCGGTGATTGCAATCGTGGTGTTCTTTGTTCAGGGCTACCTGGCAGAGAGGCTTCCGCTCACTTCATTTGTTGGCATGGACGATGCGCTGATTCTGATGCCGCTGATCATCGGTGCCGGCGTGGTGCTTGCGGCACTTGCATCCGGATTCGCCATCCGTCGCTACCTCAAGATCTAGCCCTTTCTCGCCCGCTCGCCAGTTGTTAGACTGATGGGCTGACCGTCGGGTCATATCAACCAGGAGTGAATCGTGCCAAGAGAGCGTGGGCAACAGGTAGTTGCCAGCAATCGCAAAGCCCGTCACGACTATCACATCGAAGATGTCTTCGAAGCCGGACTTGTGCTTCGCGGAACCGAAGTGAAGTCGTTGCGGGCTGGTCGCGCATCCCTGGTGGATGGATACGCGAGCATCGATGGCGGCGAAGCTTGGCTCGAGAATGTGCACATTCCCGAGTATTTGCAAGGAACCTGGACCAATCACGCCACTCGCCGTCGCCGCAAGTTGTTGTTGAACCGAGCCGAGATCGACAAGCTTTCGGGCAAGGTTCGCGAGAGCGGGTACACGCTTGTTCCACTTTCGCTCTATTTCAAAGACGGCAAAGCCAAGGTTGAGATTGCTCTTGCTCGCGGAAAGCGCGACTACGACAAACGCCAGGCCCTGAAAGAACGCCAAGACAAACGTGAAGCCGACCGCGCCATGTCGACCAAAGGCAAAGAGTGGTAGTCATTCGACCTCTTAGCGAGGTAAATCAAGAAGGCTTCCTTTCGTTCATGTCCGCTAAGGCTTTCGAAACGAATCCGAATTGGGCGGGCTGTTACTGCCAGTTCTACCTTGATACCGACGCAGACATTGAGGGCGCTGA
>JBEEJJ010000091.1:0-4694 GCA_041169265.1 Actinomycetota bacterium | reverse complement strand
TTGTGCAAGGTTCGCGAAACGATGACCTTGTCGCCGGGACCGGCAACGGCCATGACGGCCGCGTGGTTCGATCCGCTCGAACCGTTCACGCCGAATCGGCAGAGGTCGGCACCCCAAAGGCTCGCGGCAAGCGCTTCGGCCTCGAGAATCAAACTTGGAGAGATGCGATGCGGGTGATTACCCGGCAAAACTGGGATGTCGCCATCCACGATTGCACCGGTGAGGTCGGTGCGGCCCTTGTGTCCGGGAATCTGGAACGGAGACCGGTCGGTCTCCATGTCACGAATCCACGCGTCTAGCAGGGGTGCGTCGGAACGCAAGCCCATTGGGTCCTTCGGATCAAGCAGAGTAGCTGCGCCAAATGCGTGCTGTGACAATATCCCGCCTTACTTTTATGGCTTTCGCCTTGTGAAACATTTGCGGCCGAAGCCGATTGCTCTGCCGACACTCGCCGCCAGAAACTTTGTGGCCGAAGCCCTTTATAACACCCGAAACTGAACTTCAGTCATCCTCGGGATGAAGAAAGGACCGGGGCTTTGAGCCCCGATCCCCTCAACGTTGAGTTTGGTTGGTTGAGTTTAGAACTCGACCTTGGTGACGCTGGTGTCCAGTGGGATACCAGGGCCGAAGGTGGTTGCGACTGCACCCTTGATTAGATACTTGCCCTTCGACGACGATGGCTTCAGACGAAGAATCTCTTCGAGAGCTGCATCGAGGTTCTCACCGAGCTGCTTAGCGGTGAACGAGGACTTTCCGATGATGAAGTGCAGGTTGGCCTGCTTGTCGACGCGGAACTCGATCTTTCCACCTTTGATGTCGGTGACAGCCTTGGCCACGTCTGGGGTTACGGTTCCGGTCTTAGGGTTTGGCATCAGGTTGCGAGGACCAAGAACCTTACCGAGGCGACCGACCTTACCCATGAGTTCTGGGGTCGATACTGCTGAGTCGAAGTCGACCCATCCTGCGGCAACCTTCTCGATGAGCTCGTCGCCGCCGACCTCGTCGGCACCAGCCGCGCGGGCTGCGTCTGCTGCGGCACCTGTAGCAAACACGATTACGCGGGCGGTCTTACCGGTTCCGTTTGGAAGCGAAACGGTTCCACGGATCATCTGGTCGGCCTTGCGAGGGTCGACACCGAGCTTGAACGCGACCTCAACGGTCGAGTCGAACTTGCTGGTGACGGTCTCCTTGACCAGGGTTACTGCTTCAGCTGGGGTGTAGAACTTTCCAGGCTGAATCTTTGCTGCTGCGGCTTCATAAGCCTTGCTGCGCTTTGCCATGCTGTTATTCCTTTTCTATTTGGTCACAGTTGTGGTCTGCGTGCCGCGCTGGCACTCCCACTTCCATTTCGGTTTGGCGGTTGAACACGGGATGCTCATCCGCCGTTTTTGCTCGGGAAAACCCGCGCAAGTTTTGGGGCTTAGGCCTCGACGGTGATTCCCATGCTGCGGGCGGTTCCGGCGATGATCTTCGCTGCTGCTTCAACGTCGTTTGCGTTGAGGTCGGCCATCTTCTGCTCTGCAATCTTCAGAACCTGCTCGCGCGACAGCTTGGCAACCTTCACGGTGTGTGGGGTCGACGAGCCCTTTGCGACGCCGGCAGCCTTCTTGATGAGCTCGGCTGCAGGTGGGGTCTTCAGAACGAAGGTGAACGAGCGGTCTTCGTAAACGGTGATTTCAACAGGGATTACGTTTCCGCGCTGGTCTGCAGTTGCGTTGTTGTACGCGGTGCAGAACTCCATGATGTTTACACCGTGCTGACCAAGTGCAGGACCAATCGGTGGTGCTGGGTTAGCAGCGCCCGCTTGGATCTGAAGCTTGATCATTCCAGTGATCTTTTTCTTCGGTGCCATTTGTTATTCCTTTGGTTTAGTTGTGGAACTCTTTGTAAAAACTAGTTGAGTGGGCCGACCTGCTCGAAGCCGAGCTCGACCGGAGTCTCACGCTCGAACAGCGAAACAAGAACGGTGAGCTTGCCACTTTCTGGCTTGATCTCGGAGATCGTTCCAGGCAGACCAGCGAACGAACCGTCGCGAATCATGATGCTCTCGCCAACCTTGAAGTCGACCGAGATTGGAATCGCCTTCGACTTGCCGCGAACAGCAACCGAACCCTTGGCGGCAGCCTTGGCAGCGGCCTCTTCTGGGAGCTCGTAGAGCCACTTCTTGAGCATCTCGAAAGCTTCGCTCGGACGAAGTGGGGTTGGGTTCTGAGCGTTGCCCACGAATCCGGTGACGGCTGGGGTGTGGCGAATCAGTGCCCATGAGTCTTCGTTTAGGTCCATGCGAATCAACACGTAGCCAGGAACCTTGACCTTGGTGACCAGCTTGCGCTGACCGTTCTTGATCTCGACGGTGTCTTCGAGAATGACCTCGATCTGATAGACATCGTCTCCACCGGCCTGGCTGAGGCGACGGTTTTCGACGTTCTGCTTTACGCGCTTCTCATAGCCGGCGTAGGAGTGAACGACATACCACTTGCCTGGCAGGGCACGGAACTCGGCCTTGAACTGGGCATAAGGGTCTTCGTCTTCTTCGGCAGGCGCGGATGCTGCCTCAGCGGCTGCCTCGGCAACAACTTCTTCGGCCACAACCTCGTCGACGGCAACTTCTTCAACGTCGACTACGACGTCGTCGGCGCTGTCGAGAGCAACCTCGTCGGCTGCATCCTCGGCGACCTCGAGGTCGTCTGCGATTGCGTCTTGCGCTTCGTGCACTGCCTCGGCAGCGTCAAGAGCGGTTTCTAGCTCGTCGCGCTCGATTTCACTCACGGTGGCTTCCTATCGTTTGAAAAGTCTGTTTGGTTTTTGCAGTAAAAGTTTTAGTTGGTTGCAGTCGGGGTGAAAAGGAACTGCACAACATAGAAGAACGCCCAGTCGAGAGCCGCAATGATGATCATCACCACGGTCACGAAGCCCAGCACTACGAAGGTGTAGTTGCGAAGCTCGGCCCAGGTCGGACGGGTGACCTTGCCCAGTTCACCAATGACCTGCTTGATGAAAAGGATGAGGCGACCGATAGGTCCGCGTGCAGCAGCACGATCGGCCTTGGCCTTGTCGACGAGATTCTCTGAAGCCTCGTACTCTTCTGCCATCGTTCTTCCTTCTGTTTCAGTTCGCAACAACGTTGCAACTTGCAGGGCGGACAGGACTCGAACCTGCAACCTGCGGTTTTGGAGACCGCTGCTCTACCAATTGAGCCACCGCCCTAAACGGTGAGTAGCCGCCGCGAGCGCTTGCACATTCGCGATTGGTGCCGCCGGAGCATCCTTGTAATCACCCCGAAAAGGGCAGACTTCTAGATTGAAATCTAAGGTGATTAATTTGCCAGATTAGGCTCCGGAAGTTGTCAACTACCTTCTAGGAGTTTAGCCCACCGAACCCCAGAAATGCAAAGGGAGAACAAGTTATTCAGACGATAGGCTTGACTGGTGACTGACTCGACTTCTTCAAGAATTTCTCGCCGCATCGGCGCAATCGCTGAATCGGCAACGCTCAAAGTAGACGCAAAGGCCAAGGCGCTTCAAGCCGCCGGTCGTCCGGTGATTTCTTATGCCGCCGGTGAACCAGACTTTGCCACCCCGAACCACATCGTTGAGGCCGCTGTTGTAGCCGCCCGAGACCCTAAAAACCACAGGTATACGCCGGCAATCGGTCTGCCCGAGCTGCGCGAGGCGATCGTGGCAAAGACCAAGCAGGATTCCGGCACCGAATACACCGCGGCTCAGGTTGTGGTTACCAACGGTGGCAAGCAGGCCGTTTATCAGGCATTCGCAACCCTGCTCGACCCGGGCGACGAGGTTTTGCTGCCTTCGCCTTATTGGACCACCTACCCTGAGGCCATCGCCCTTGCCGGTGGAAAGACCGTTGAGGTTTTTGCCGGTTCAGACCAGAACTACAAGGTCACCGTGGCACAGCTAGAGGCTGCCCGCACCGACCGCAGCAAGGTTTTGTTGTTCTGCTCACCGTCGAACCCGACCGGTTCGGTTTATTCGCGCGACGAGGTCGAGGCGATTGGTAGATGGGCTCACGAGCACGGCTTATGGATCATCTCCGACGAGATTTATCAGAACCTCACCTACGACGGAATCAAGGCCGTTTCGGTGACCGAGGCGGTTCCCGAAATGATCGACCGCACCATCCTGGTGAATGGTGTTGCCAAGTCTTATGCCATGACCGGTTGGCGTTTGGGTTGGATGGTCGGCCCGCTCGACGCCATGAAGGCTGCCGGCAACCTGCAGTCGCACCTGTCGTCAAACGTTTCTAACATCTCGCAGCGTGCAGCGATTGCCGCACTGACCGGACCTCAAGACGAGGTCGAGGCCATGCGTGAATCGTTCGACCGCCGCCGCAAGTTGGCGGTTGCCGAGCTAAACAAGATTCCCGGCTGGGTTGCTCCGATGCCTGAGGGCGCGTTCTATGTCTACTCAGACGTTTCCGGCCTGCTCGGTCGCGAATGGGGCGGCAAGCAGATCAACACCTCGCTCGAACTTTGTGACTACATTTTGGATGCGGCAGAGGTAGCCCTTGTGCCGGGTGAGGCCTTTGGCCCATCGGGTTATGTGCGCATGTCGTATGCACTCGGTGATGGTCCGCTGCTCGAGGGCATTCAGCGCCTGCAGAAGCTTTTCGCCTAAAAACCTACGAAGTTAGGCTCTGGCACGAGGTTCACGCCCCAACGGTTTGCGACCTGGAGC
>JBEEJJ010000090.1:0-7930 GCA_041169265.1 Actinomycetota bacterium | reverse complement strand
GGCGTACTCGACGCCAACATCGCTAAAGCCATCGCCGAATCCGCGGATGACGTGGCCGCTGGCCAACACGACGGCGAGTTTCCCGTCGATATCTTCCAGACCGGTTCGGGCACTTCGTCGAACATGAACATGAATGAGGTTCTCGCGACCCTCGCTTCCACTCGTCTGGGTTCGCCAGTTCATCCGAACGACCACGTCAACGCTTCGCAGTCTTCGAACGACGTGTTTCCAACATCCGTGCATGTCGCTGTCACCGCAGCCTTGATTCACGACCTGCTGCCAGCGCTCGACTACCTTGCCGTCTCTTTAGAAGAAAAGGCTTCGCTCTGGAAGTCAGTGGTCAAGGCCGGTCGCACCCACCTCATGGACGCCACTCCAGTGACCCTCGGTCAAGAGTTTGGCGGATACGCGGCTCAGATCCGTTATGCAATCGAACGAGTTGAGTCGACCATCGGCCGCGTCGCTGAGGTTCCGCTCGGCGGAACCGCGGTTGGCACCGGCATCAACACTCCAAAGGGTTTCCCGCAGGAGGTCATTCGACTTCTCGCCGAAGAGACCGGTCTGCCGATCACCGAAGCGCGCGACCACTTCGAAGCACAGGGCGCGAGGGATGCACTGGTCGAAGCTTCGGGAGCACTCCGAGTTCTCGCGGTCAGCCTCACCAAGATAAACAACGACCTTCGCTGGATGGGATCCGGACCAAACGCAGGTCTTGCCGAACTTCACATTCCAGACCTACAGCCGGGCTCGAGCATCATGCCGGGCAAGGTAAACCCAGTGGTGCCAGAAGCCGTTTTGATGGTTTGTGCCCGCGTCATCGGCAACGATGCTTCGGTTGCCTGGGCCGGAGCTACCGGTAGCTTCGAGTTGAACGTTGCAATTCCCGTGATGGGCAACTCACTGCTCGAGTCGATTCGACTTCTCAGCAACTCGATGCGCCTGCTGGCCGACAAGACCATTCGCGGTCTCGAGGCCAACGAAGAGCGCGCACGTGCGCTAGCCGAGTCGAGCCCATCCATCGTCACGCCGCTGAACAAATACATCGGCTACGAGGCCGCAGCCAAGATCGCCAAGTATTCGGTGGCAAAGAGCATAACGGTGCGCGAAGCGACCATCGAACTCGGTTATGTCGACGGAGAAAAGCTCACGCTCGAGCAACTTGACAAGGCACTGGACGTGCTTTCGATGACTAAGCCGGCAGACTGACCACTCTTTCGCTGAAACAGAGTTGAACGGTCGCCAGCAGGCAACCAGCCAACAGGTATGGGCCTAGCGGAATCGTCGAGGTGGCCGATAGTCGGCGCACCGCTAGAGCCACCAGAACAAACACGGCAGCGAGCAGAATGCCGCTAACTACGGCTACCGAGGGCGCACCAAGCCCCCACCAGCCGAAACTTTGGCCAATCAGTGCGAGCAACTTGACGTCGCCCATACCGAGCGCTCCGATGCGATTTGCGATTAGCGCAAGTGCAAACATGCCTAGCGCACAGACCGTCGCCAGGCCCATGCTTTTGAAGTCGCCCTGCCGAATCGAATCCGCAAGTTGTGCCAACCAGACCACTAGAAAACCAGGCAGCACGAGTTTGTTTGGCAATCGACGCTGCCGGATGTCGATCACCGAGAGCGGCACTGCAACAGCGAGCAAATAGAGTGGCCCGAGCCAGGCAAAAAGCGGATTCTGCACCGACCAAGACTAGATTCGCGAGCAAACACCCGTTTGAGTTATGAACAGCCTCTAGTCGAGCAGATCGGTAACCATCGCCGCGATGGCCGAGCGCTCCGAGCGAGTCAGGGTCACGTGAGCAAATAGCGACTGCCCCTTGAGTGCCTCGATCACCGCAGCGATTCCGTCGTGGCGACCGACACGCAAGTTGTCGCGCTGGGCCACGTCGTGTGTCAAGATCACGCGCGAGTTCTGTCCGATGCGCGAAAGCACGGTGAGCAGCACGTTACGCTCGAGCGATTGCGCCTCGTCCACGATCACAAATGCGTCGTGAAGCGAACGACCACGAATGTGCGTGAGCGGCAGAACTTCTAGCAAGCCGCGGTCGACAATGTGGTCGATGACCTCTTTTGAAACCAGAGCGCTGAGCGTGTCGAAAATTGCCTGGCCCCAGGGGTTCATCTTCTCGTTTTCGCTGCCCGGAAGATAACCGAGTTCCTGCCCACCAACCGCATAAATCGGACGGAAGACCATGATCTTCTTATGCTGTCGTCGCTCGAGAACCGCCTCGAGACCGGCACACAGGGCCAGTGCCGACTTTCCGGTTCCGGCGCGTCCACCGAGCGACAGGATGCCGATCTCGGGGTCTAGCAGCAGGTCGATGGCCAGGCGTTGCTCGGCAGATCGTCCATGGACGCCAAAAACGTCGCGGTCGCCGCGAACCAGACGAACCTTCTTGTCTTCGGTGACTCGACCGAGGGCGTGACCGCGCTCGCTCGTAATGACGAGACCGGTGTTGATCGGCATCGACGCGACATCCGGGTGTTTGATTACCTCGGCGTCATAAAGCTCGCTCATCTCGTTGGCGTTGAGAGCCAGTTCGGCCAGCCCAGTCCAACCGGAGTCAACAGCCATGTTGTTGCGATACTGCTCGGCACGCATACCCAGAGCGGCGACCTTCACACGCATCGGAAGGTCTTGCGAAACCACCGTCACGTCGAGACCCTCGCTGGCGAGATTAAAGGCGACGGCAAGGATGCGAGAGTCGTTGTCTCCGAGCTGGAAACCGACCGGCAGCACCGACTGGTCGATGTGGTTCAGTTCGACGCGAAGGGTGCCGCCGTCGCCGACCTCGATCGGAAAGTCGAGACGTTCGTGCTGCTGACGGAGGTCGTCGAGGTAGCGAAGCGCCTGACGCGCGAAATAACCGATCTCTGGATCGTGACGCTTTTTCTCGAGTTCGTTGATGACGATGATGGGGATGACCACGTTCTGTTCTTTGAACCGGAACAACGCTTTAGGGTCACTCAACAACACCGATGTGTCGAGCACGTAGGTTATGGTTGCCTGATCTTTGGGGCTCGCATCCGCTTTCGATTCAGATTTCTTTGGCGCAACTTTTGACTTTGCTGCCTTGGACTCGGTTTCGGATGATTTGGCCACCAAAGCTCCTTTAATTCAGGCTTGGCAAGAGAGTAGCCCTCAATTCACATCGCTTAGCAACGCGACACGCCCGAAACACTGCAACGTAACCGAGTGTTAAGAACCGAAGCGTCGATGGCGGTTTTCGAAGGCGCGGATGGCACGCAAAAAGTCGACTCGGCGGAAGTCTGGCCAGAGGGCTTCTTCGAAATAAAACTCGGAGTGAGCGCTCTGCCAAAGCAGAAAGTCGCTGATCCGTTGCTCCCCAGAGGTGCGAATCACCAGGTCTGGGTCTGGCTGTCCACCCGTGTAGAGATGCTTGCCGATCAGCTCCGGAGTGAGCGCCTCGGCGAGCGCTTCAAAGCTCTCGCTCTTCTTGGCGTGCTTCTTGACGATGGCACGCATCGCATCGGCGATCTCTTTGCGACCGCCATATCCGACGGCGAGGTTCACGTGCAAACCCGACACCGACTTGCTGCTGCGCTCGGCATCCTTGAGGCTGTGCACGAGCGATTCGGGAAGCCCGGCTGGGTCTCCCACCCATTTCACTTTGCCTAGCCCGCTCTTGCCCAGTTCGGTGGCCAGCGATTCGATGATCGAAAGCAGTTCGTCGAGTTCGGCAGATGCTCTGCCGCTCAGGTTATTCGTCGACAAAAGATAGAGCGTCACAACTTCAATACCGAGGTCATTGCACCAGCCCAGAAACTCGCGAATCTTGGCGGCCCCGGCTGCGTGTCCCTCACGTGTGCTTGTGCCTGGTTTGCGTTCGGCCCAGCGACGGTTGCCGTCGAGGATGACCCCAATGTGCTTCGGTAGCGACGAAATGTCGAGTTGTCGCTCGAGCGATTTCTCATAGAACCGATAGATGAGGTTGCGCACGAGATAAGGCTACTAACCTTTGAGTATGAACGAGAAAAGCAGCAGCATCGACGAGCAGAAGCTGATCGACCAGCTGCCAAAACTCGAAGACACTCAATCCATCTACCTGCCAGTTTCGACGGGGTTTCCATTAGCCGACAACGACCGCCCATCTTGGCGCGGTTGGATCCACACCGGGGTGCTCCCCTTGGTAATCGCTGGTGGCGTGATCCTGATCGTCTTCGCGGTCGGCATTGCCGGCAAGGTTGCGGCTTCGCTGTTCTTCGCCTCGTCCTTCCTGCTTTTCGGCAACTCGGCGCTCTATCACCGCTTCAACTGGCGGCCAAAGGTCAAGCTCGCGCTAAAACGCATCGACCACGCCAACATCGTGCTTCTCATCGCAGGCTCTTACACGCCCATGGCCATGCTGGCATTGCCCGCCGAAAAAGGCCTGCCGCTGCTGATTGCGGTTTGGACCACGGCGATAGCGGGGATGGGATTCCGAGTGCTCTGGGTGAACGCACCGCGCTGGCTCTATGTGCCGATTTACGTCGTAATGGGGGCATCCGCGTTGATCTATGTGGTGGACTTCTATGCCGCGAACGCATGGATGATGTCACTCATCGCCGTGGGTGGACCCGATTCCAAAGCACTTTGGTTTTCATGAGATATTTCACGCCTTCACCGTTTTGGCGTTTTTGTGCCACTGGACCGCTGCGCTTCTGATCTGCCTAAGACCGCTGGCTGGCAGCATGAACGGCTAAGAGGCTCAGAACCATCAGCGCCGAAGAATAGCCGCCGATTCGGCATCAAGCCTTGCTTAGCTGGCTGCTAGTTTTCGCCTTCGGCTTCCTGCTCGGCCGCAAGCTTCTCTTGAATCTCCGCACGATAGCGAACACGGCGCACTCGGCGAACCATGTCGAAAATCAGCAGCACAGCCGAACCAGCAACAAAGAAGGTCAGCAAAAAGCCGACGGTGCCCGGGCTATAAAAAGTGTTTGCCGGATCTTCGGTTGGGCTCGGAGTTGCAGTGGCTGCAAGGATCAGCGCGAGAGTCTTCATGTCTCAATTATGCTCTCGGCAAGTTAGCCTTAAAGCCATGAATCAAGAAGAACTGATGCGCGAGCGATACGGTATTAAACCGCCAGCGAGTCGTGGACGCATGGTTGCGGTCGCCGCATCCCTGTTCACTGTTTTCTTGGTCTGGGCGGTTTGGGTGAGCTTTTTCTCCCCCGCCACCGCCAAGCCCACCACCGTCGGCTACGAGGTGAAATCGGCCAGCCAAACGGTCGTTCGATTCAAAGTGCAAAAGTCCGCTCCGGCAGAGTTCACGTGCGCCGCAGAAGTGCTCGATCAGAGCTACGCCGTGGTTGGCTATCGCGAGGTCGAAATAGGCGCGGATGCACCTGCCGACACGGTCATCGAGGTCGCCGTGAACACCACTCAACTCGGCGTAACCGGCTTGGTTGAGAAGTGCTGGCTGAAGTAAAATCGTTTCAAGCTCGGTAGCAACTACCGAGTGCTTTTATTTATCTCCCCAACCGACTCCGAGGTGCATCTTGTCTGAGACCCAACCGACTTGGCTAACCCAAGCCGCATACGACCGCCTCGCGGCCGAGCTCGAAGAACTTGTCACCGTTGCTCGTCACGAGATTTCGAAACGCATCCAGGATGCACGCGAAGAGGGCGACCTCAAGGAAAACGGCGGCTACCACGCGGCCAAAGAGGAGCAGGGCAAGATCGAAGCCCGCATCGCTCGCATCGAAGAGATTCTGGCGACCTCGGTGGTCGGTGAAGCCCCGGCAACCCACGGTGTGGTCGAGCAGGGCACGGTTGTCACCGTCGAGTTGAACGGCAGTGAAAACAAGTTCTTGCTCGGTTCTGCTGAGATTGCCGAAGGCACCGACCTGACCGTTTATAGCCCAGACAGCCCGATCGGAAAGACCATTCTTGGTCACAAGGTGGGCGAAGAGCTCTCTTATCTAGCGCCGAACGGCCGTCAGATCTCGGTAAAGATCATCGCGGTCGAACACTTCAACGGTTAGTTGCGACCTGGGCGTTCAGTCCGGCAGCCTTGAGCTCCTTGAGCACGCGTTGGCTGTGTTCAGCGCCGGTCGTTTCAATGCTCATCCGCAGCTCGACTTCGCTGATATCAAAATCGTTTCCGTGTCTGGTGTGCATTACCTCGACGACGTTTCCGTGAGCCCGCGCAATAGCCTCGGCGGTCTTCACTAGCTGGCCAGGTCGGTCTGGCAACATAACCGAAATGGTCACATAGCGATCTGATGCCACCAAACCGTGGCCGATCACCTTCTGCATTAAAAGCGGGTCGATGTTGCCACCTGAGAGCACAACAACCGTCTTGCCCTTTGGCTTGAACGCACCAGTCATCAAGGCTGCAACACCCACAGCACCGGCTGGTTCAACGACCATCTTCGAGCGCTCGAGCATGGCTACGATCGCCTTGGCGATGTCGTCATCGGTGACGGTAACCACCTTGTCGATGTGCTTCGAAATCAGCGCAAATGGAATCGCACCAGGCCGAGAAACCGCAATGCCGTCGGCAATAGTCGGTTTGGTCTCGATGGTCTTAGGCTCTCCGGCCTTGAGCGACGGAGAATATGAGGCTGCGTTGGCAGCTTGAACACCGATGATTTTGATCTTGCGACCCGCTGCGGCTGCCTTGAGCTTGGCTGAAACCGCGACACCGGCGGCAAGACCGCCACCACCGATTGCAACCAGGATGCTGTCGACATCGTCCAACTGGTCGAGAATCTCGAGTCCGACGGTTCCCTGACCGAGCACCACGTCCAGGTGGTCGAATGGCGGAATGAACACTGCACCCTTCTTCGCTGCGTACTCTTGGGCGGCCTTTAGGGTCTCGCCAAAGACCGCGCCTTCGAGAACCACGGTTGCGCCATAGTTTTGCGTTGCCTGAAACTTCGGCAGCGATGCTCCGACCGGCATGAAGATGGTGGCCTTGATACCGAGTTTCTTGGCGGCTAGAGCGACTCCCTGGGCATGATTTCCAGCGGATGCGGCCACGACGCCGCGCTTGCGCTCGGCTGGGGAGAGCTTGCTCATTCGGTGATATGCGCCGCGAACCTTATAAGCTCCGGTGCGCTGGAGGTTTTCGGCCTTCAGCCACACCTCTGCACCTGTAATCTGGCTGAGGAAGTTGCTGTGCAGCACAGGAGTCACGTGGGCAACCTGAGCCACAATTTCGTGGGCGCGCTCAAACTCGGCGAGAGTTGGGGCCACGATTTGGCTCTTGGTGGGCATTTGAAACTCCTTTAAATACGCTGGTTAGAGTTTAGTTTGCGAAGGAGCACTATGCCGTTAGAGTTGAGCGCCGACGAGGCTCGCATTTTGAGCCTTCGCCAACTTGGCGTGGACTCAGATCGAGACACCTCGGTGCTTGAAGTCATAAACCGGCTCGGGCTCTTGCAAGTCGACTCGGTGAACGTGTTTGAGCGCGCTCATTACATGCCGCTTTTCTCACGTCTCGGAAACTTTGCCAAAACCGAGCTTGACGACCTTATGGGCGGATTCCACCCGACACTAATCGAGTATTGGGCGCACGAGGCTTCGATCATCCCGCTCGAAAAATGGCCGCTTTACCGTTGGCGAATGGATGCCTACCGCGACAAGTACGTCACCAAATGGGGCATGGAGGCGGGCAACAAAAAACTCGTCGCTCAGATTCGTCTCCAGCTCGAGTCGAACGGCCCCATGGCGTCTGGCCAGTTCGAGTCCGATGCAAACAAGCGGAGCGGCTCATGGTGGGGCTGGAGCGACTTAAAACGGGCACTCGAATACATGTTCTTGGTTGGCGAGGTCGTCTCAGGCGGTCGCGACGCCTTCAAACGCCTGTATGCCCTGCCAGAGCAGATTCTGCCGGCTCACGTGCTGGCCAACAAACCCAACCCTGACGAGGCTAAGAAGGCTCTGCTGCTGCAGGCCGCTATGGCTCACGGAGTAGGCACC
>JBEEJJ010000089.1:0-4757 GCA_041169265.1 Actinomycetota bacterium | reverse complement strand
GGCCTATAGCTCAGGTGGTTAGAGCGCTTCACTGATAATGAAGAGGTCGGAGGTTCAAGTCCTCCTAGGCCCACGGATGATTGCTTCGGCAAGAATCTACGGGGACTTAGCTCAATTGGCAGAGCACCTGCTTTGCAAGCAGGGGGTTAGGGGTTCGATTCCCCTAGTCTCCACCACAGGTGGAAGAAACCCTCCCAGAGATGGGAGGGTTTCTCTTTTTTAACGGCGTCGACCAGGGGCCTTCGTGCAGCCCGTCGCTAAATCATTGATAGCTTCAATGATTTCGAGCGCGCCGTGCTCGGCACTCCCTAGTCCTGTTGTTTGTTGCGCACCGTGCCGGCTGCGAAAAGCGCCATAATCATGAATGCCGCCATGACATAGAACATGGTCAGCATGCCGATTTGGTCGGCCAGCAGGCCAAGCACGGGCGGGCCGGCCAAGAAAGCCGCATAGCCCCAAGACGCCACGAACGAGACGCGACGAGCTGAGTTTTCACCTTCGCCAGCGGCCGAAATGAACAGCGGGAATCCGAGTGCGACTCCGGCTCCCCACATGACCGAACCGATCCAGCCGAGCACAAGGTTTGGTGTCGAGAGAATCACCAAGAGGATGCCCGCAACACCGACCGCGGCGAAAAGCTGAAGCGCGCGTCCCTTGCCAATTCGGTCGGCAAGGTTTCCGCCGAAGTAGCGAACCACAACCATGCCAAGGAAGAAGAGGCTGAAGCCGATGCCGGCTTCGGCCTCGGACGCACCGTAACCCTCCTTGTAGCCGAGCGTCATCCAGTCGCCCGCTCCGCCCTCAGCCAGCGTGATGCCGAGAATGCCGAGGCCGAGAAACACCAGCGCGAAGCCAAACCACTTCGCCGGGGGCGCATCCTCGTGATGTTTATGTTCGATGCCAATGCCGGCCGGGAGGTGACGGTTCAGGATGAACGGAATTACTGCCTGAACCAAGGCAAACGGCAGGATGGTGGCCATTATGCCGAGGTTCAACGAGGCTGCCAGAGCGCCCCATCCCGAGCCAATCAGGGTGCCGGCCGAGTAGCCGGCGTGCATTCTTGGCATTAGGTTGCGTGAGGTGAGTTTTTCGAGCTCGGTGCCATCGACGTTGACCGGAACATCGGTGAGACCAAAAGTGCAGCCGAGGCCGAAGCCGATGATGGCATAGGCAATCGGTTGACCAGCCTCAATGGCCAAGCCACCGGCGATGATCAAGATTGCGGCGGCGGGGTAGAAAATCATGATCCAGTGCTTGGTGCCTCGGGAGGCGATCATTCGCCCGATCAGGTTGAGGCCGATCAAAGATCCGATTCCGCCGGCAATCAGGATGAGGCCCAACTGGGTCGATGTCACGGCAAGGCTCGATTTAACCAGCGGCATGCGGGTGAGCAGCGCCGCCCATGCGGTACCCATAAAAAGAAAGAGGATTACAACGCTGCGGTGCCAGTTTTTAATCTGGCGGTAGTCGAGTTCGGTCACTAGGTCAGTCTAGGCTTAGCCCATGAATCTGCTGAAAATCAGCGCGGGGGTACTTGCCGTCATTTTGCTCACGGGATGCGCTACCAGCAATGCCCCCGACGCGAGCCCGTCTCTCACGCCGAGCAGTTCGCCGACTTCTAGTTCTAGTGCGATCACTGGCGAACCTGTGGTCGATGACTTTATTGCGATCTTGAACGCCAGCTGCAAAAAAGGTAAAGATGTCGGTCTTGCCGCATACATTCCGAAAAACAAGCAAACCACCTATGCATTTCCACAGTCCGATTCCTTTGTCTACGGGCAACAGTGGACCATGATGACCAAAACCACTCGTGGCTATGAAGTCGGCGGATGGATTGACGGGGATCCTGTCTGTGAAGAAGCCGGCTATGCCAGGAGGGTTGTACCAAAAGGAACCCCCGCCAACGCGAATGGTGTCGTCTTCGACTACAAATACGTGGAGGTGAAACCAGGCACTGTTGAGTGGTCTGTCTATCGGCAAGCTCCATCGTTCGACGCGGTACGAATCTCCTATGCAAATGGACTCGTGACCTCAATCGAATACCTCGAAACCAAATACGTCTTTGAAATCAGCTACGGCCCATTCAGCAAGGCAATCAACGACGCCTTCAAGGCTGTGTTAATCAGCTCTGGGCAGCAATACATGTATCTGACACCACCCATGTTCGGCATGACTCTGGCCAAGGCAAAGGCCTATGCCAAGACGAAGGGCCTGACCGTAATAGTTGGAATCGAAGACGGTGAGGACTTCTTTCCATCTGGCCCACCAGGTGGAGTATCCGATCCAAAACGCATGATCGTCAACATCATGGGCGGTGAAATAGTCGGCGTCTGGACAATGTAGCCGAGTTTGGATTGCAGCCTGCCGTGTGTCGAGCCAGGTAAGCCGCGCGATTTAATCGAGATTGGCGTTAGCCCAAAACACGATGGCGTCATGGTTGAACTGCGCGAGGCCTGGCTCGACGGCCTCGATGCTGTCGCGGTAGGGCGTCGGCAGAATGTAGCTGAGAGCGAGTGACTTGTAGGCCTCTCGCGACGGCTTCCAGAACTGAAGCACGAATTCGTAGTGTTTGGCGATTGTCGCTTGCACGACATCCGAGTCGACTGAGTTGCCGGCTAAAAAACCTTCGCGAAGCTCGAGCATGATCGCCTGGAACTTGGCGGTGAACTGCTCGTTTTGCTCGGCGGTGTAACTGCCACCATAGGCCTCGCCGTGAATACCAAGTTCTCTAGTCATCAGGTTTAAAAGATACCGCCCAGCCGGAAAGGGGGATAAACGGCTGGGCGGAACTTATCGACTGACAGTTGAATCGAGCGGGTGCCCGACTCAGCGATTTAGTCGAAGTCTAGAAACTCGCTGAGGAAGCTCTTCTTTTTGCGGTAAGGCTGTTGATTGTTTTGCTGCGGGTGCGAGTAAGGCGCGGAACCGCCATGTTGAGCAGGCCGAGCCGTCGCTGCTGCAGGTGAGTCGTAGTTGGCCTCGGCGTTGATCAGGGCTTCGAGTTCTCCGCGGTCGAGGAAGATGCCCTTGCAACCGGTGCATTGGTCGACGTTTATGCCGTTGCGTTCGTAAGTCCTCATGGACTCTTGGCATTTGGGGCAGGTAAGCATGATGACCTTTCTTTGAACTTTCGCTTGTGAACGATAAACAGGGCACACTTTGTGAATCTTCCAATAGAACGGCCTGTTTTGTTCGCTGTTAGCGAGTTGATTAGCGGGTAAGTTCGACACTATGAAAACGCAGGAATTCACCCCGCTCAAGCGCGTCAACTCGATCACGAAGACCAAGCACGGTCTGATTGCGAGTGTTGACGACGAGTTTTTGCGAGTCGACGTGATCGATGCCGAACTGGTCAGAATCAAGATTTCTGTCGGTGGTGAGTTCGACGATCAACCAACTTACGCCGTGGCTGCCGATCCCAAACTGGGCAAGCGATTCGCCGTCAAAACCAAGGATGGTGTGACTCTTCTTTTCACCGGGGAGATGTATGTGCGCATCCGTCACGAACCCTTCGCCTTCGACGTGCGCCACAAGGATCGCGCCATCTTCGAGCCAATCGAAGACGAGCAGGGGGCTTGGAGCTATGCCCGAAACGGCAAAGAGTTCATCATTAGGCGTGCAATCGGAGAGCAAGACCCGATCTATGGTCTGGGCGAAAAGACCGGTTCATTCAATCGCCGCGGTCGCAACTTCACCCTCTGGAACACCGACGTGCTCAATCCAACGGCGTCAGGCGAATTCACGGGTCAATACGAAAAGACCGACCCGCGCTCCGATAACACCAGCACCGAGTTCGACCCCTATTACGTCAGCATCCCGTTTTATTACCACCAGGATTCGAAGACCGGCATGATGAGCGGTTCGTTCATCGACAACGGATACCGCGCGGCATACGATTTCACCGCATCCGATGAAATCAAGATTCACTTCAACGGTGGGCAATACACCGAGTATGTATTCGGAAATCCGGCGATGGCGAATATCTTGATGCAATACACCGAGCTCACCGGTCGCACCGCGTTACCACCGCTTTGGGCACTCGGCTTTCACCAGTGCCGCTGGTATGCCTATAAGCAGGCCGACGTTGAGGCGCTCGCCGCGAAGCACGTCGAGCTCGACATTCCGCTCGACAGCCTTTGGCTAGACATCGACTACATGGACGGCTACCGGGTCTTCACTTGGAATAAAGAGCTTTATCCGGATGCGCCCGGCATGCTTGCCCGTCTGCGTGAACTCGGCGTGAAGGTGATCACCATCATCGACCCTGGCGTAAAGGAAGACCCGGGCTATGAGGTTTATGACGACGGACTCGAGAAAGGCGTTTTTGCCCTTAAGGAGAACGGCGAGGTTTACATCGGCCAGGTTTGGCCCGGCGACACTGCTTTCCCCGACTTCGCCAACGCGGATGCTCGAGCATGGTGGGGCGAACTAAACGCCGAACACGTCAAGAGCGGTCTGGCTGGCATCTGGAACGACATGAACGAACCGGCAACGGGCGACAAAGACCCGATGCCGATGCGCTGGGACCGCGGACAACACGAGCACGAACGCTTTCACAATCAATACGCGTTGCTGATGGCGATGGGCACGGTCGACGGTTTGCGCAAGGCGATGCCGAATCTGCGCACCTTCGTGCTCAGCCGAGCGGGCAGCGCCGGCATTCAGCGGTATGCCGCCAACTGGATGGGCGACAACATGTCGCGCTGGGATCACCTCTGGCTCAGCATCCCGATGGGCAACGGCCTGTCGGTTTCGGG
>JBEEJJ010000088.1:0-4827 GCA_041169265.1 Actinomycetota bacterium | reverse complement strand
TTGTTCGGAATCGGCGCATTGAGCCAACTAAAGCCGCAGCAAAATGACGGATCAGATGTCGCTGACGGTGCGGTAGCCGCGTTGGAAGTAGACCAAGGGATGCTGTTCGGCTCCGACGAACCCGTCGACAACATCGCCGATTAGCACAGCGTTTGCCTCGATATTCACGATTTCACGGATTCTCAAAATCAGCACAGAGCTAACGCCCTCGATGATTGGAAGCCCTCGGTCGTCGAAATGCCAGTCGTCCGGTGCAAATCTTTGCGTGTGATCGGCAGCCATTCGTGTGGCCAGATCGATGTTTTCGGTGCCGAGGGTGTGCAGCGCAACGTGCTCGGCGGCTTCGAGCGAGGCCCAAGACGACGAACCCCTAGCCACGTTGAATGAAACCAGCGGTGGAGTCGCCCCAAGCGAGGTCACGGAGGTTGCCGTGAAGCCGACGGGGTTGCCTTCGGTGTCGTGGGTCGTTATCACCGCGACGCCAGAGGCGTGGCGTCTGAAAGTCTGCTTTAGTGCGTCTACCGCGGCTGAGTTATTGGGTTCTGTCATGTTCATTCGCTTCTAGGTTAACCCCCGAGTCGTAGAATTGTGATTCGTTCTAGAGAGGCGCACATGAGAATCGAAAACCTGCGCGGGTTGCCGCTTTCGAGTTCTCTGGTGAACTCGAGGGTGCCTCGCGCCGCTCTGGACATCGATTCCGCAGTAGCCCAGATCCGACCACTGCTCGAAGACGTAAAAAACCTCGGCGAGGATGCGCTGGTTGACGTTGCTCAAAAGTTTGACGGTTTCGACCCGAGACCCTTCAAAGTGTCGCCGAGCGAACTCGAATCGGCACTCGCCGAACTCGACCCGAAGCTCCGTTCTGCCATCGAAACCAGCATTGAGCGAGTTCGAGCCGTTTCTGGCGCTGTGCTGCCCAAACCTTTTTCGGTAAATCTCGCCGACGGGGCAACAGTTCACCAGCGGTGGCAGCCGGTCGACTCGGTCGGCTTGTACGTTCCTGGTGGAAAGGCCGTGTATCCCAGCAGCGTGGTTATGAACGTGGTGCCGGCTCAGGTTGCTGGCGTTGCCAGACTCGCAATCGCGACACCTGGTCAAGCCGCCTTCGCGGGCCGCCCGCACCCCACGGTGCTGGCAACAGCGGCTTTGCTTGGCGTTCAAGACGTTTTTGTAATCGGCGGACCCGCCGCCGTCGCCGCCTTCGCCTATGGCGTGCCGAGCATCGGGCTCGAGCCGGTAATGATGGTCACCGGACCCGGAAACATTTTCGTGGCCGCAGCCAAGCGAGCACTCCGCGGGCGGATTGGCATCGACAGTGAAGCTGGCACTACAGAGATTTTGGTTGTGGCCGATGATTCGGCCGACGCCAGGCTGATTGCCTATGATCTGGTCAGCCAGGCCGAGCACGACGAGGCCGCCGCATGCGTTTTGGTTACCGCATCCGCCGAACTTTTGACGGCGGTTCAGCAAGAACTTGAGGCTGTCTGCGCAGCCACAGAAAACTCTGCGCGAGTCGCAACGGCCCTCTCGGGTGTGCAGTCCGCCCTGGTGCTAGTCGATGACCTAGGTGCGGCTATCGAGTTTGCGAATCACTACGCCACCGAGCACCTCGAGATCCACACCGCTGATCCGATGGGCGATGCTCGGCGGGTCTCCAATGCCGGAGCGATATTCCTTGGCAAAAACTCGCCGGTGAGCCTCGGTGATTACAGCGCAGGCTCGAACCACGTTCTTCCCACGGGGCAGCAGGCAAAGTTTGGTGCCGGACTCGGCGTGCACACGTTCTTGAGGGCGCAGCAGCTCATCGATTATTCGAGCGAAGGCCTGGCCGAGATATCGGATTCGATACAGGCGTTTGCCCGAGCCGAGGGGTTACCGGGTCACGCGGATGCGGTGCAAGCCCGCTTCGACTAGCTAAGGTCGTCGCTCACAGAGCCATCGAGGCCGCTTTATCGACCTAGCCGACCTCCGCGCCCTTCACGCAAAGTTCACCTCGGGTTTTCGTTGCCATCTCGTTATCTGTTTTGGGACGTTGACGCGGGGCAAAAGGTGCGAATTCCGCCTATTTACTAGCGACACGCCGATACGCGAATGAATTTGATTTAGACCCCTTCAGACCACAAGATATAGTGACCGCATTGCAAAAAGTGTCTAGATATTGTGTCCCCTGTGGAAAACTGTGGATAACTTTTGCAAAAACTCAGGGAGGAGGCTTTCGACATGCACTGTCCGTTCTGTCGTCACGCCGATTCCCGAGTTATCGACTCCAGAACATCCGAGGATGGCGTCTCAATTCGACGTCGTCGCGAATGTCCTGAGTGTGGAAAGCGGTTTAGCACCACCGAAACTGCCAGCTTGACCGTGGTCAAGCGAAGCGGAGTCATCGAACCCTTCAGCCGACACAAAATCGTAAACGGCGTGCGCAAGGCGTGTCAGGGCAGACCGGTCAGTGAGGCCGATCTAGCACTGCTCGCTCAAACGGTAGAAGAAACCGTTCGCACCACCGGATCGTCACAGATAGAAGCAAATGAGATTGGCCTGGCCATTCTCGAACCGCTACGAAAGCTGGATGAAGTCGCATTCATGCGCTTTGCCAGTGTTTACCAAGGTTGGGAGACCCTGGACGACTTCGAAGCGGCCATAAATGTTTTGCGCTCGACTCGAGATGCCACAAGCGAACTCGACTCGAAGCGTGAAGGAATATCCGAACTTTCTCAGCGTTAAACCTGAGTTAAAACCAAAGCAGAAAGGCAATACCGTGACCGATACATCGGCATTCACCGGCAGCACCGCCGGAACCGGAGCGGGTCTCACGATCGAGCGCATCTACACCACCGAAGGTGTACACCCGTACGACCAGGTCAACTGGGAGTACCGCGACGTCGTTCAGACCAACTGGAAGAACGGAGAGGTGATCTTCGAGCAGCGTGGCGTAGAGTTCCCAGAGTTCTGGAGCATCAACGCTTCGACCATCGTTACCACCAAGTACTTCCGTGGAGCCGTTGGCACCGCTGAGCGTGAGTTCAGCCTCCGTCAGCTGATCGACCGCGTAGTGCTTACCTACACCCAGGGCGGCCGCGACCACGGTTACTTCGCTACCGAAGACGACGCCACCATCTTTGAGCACGAGCTCACCTATATGCTTTTGAACCAGGTCTTCTCGTTCAACTCGCCCGTCTGGTTCAACGTTGGCACCAAGAGCCCACAGCAGGTTTCCGCTTGCTTCATCCTCTCGGTTGACGACTCGATGGAGTCGATCCTCAACTGGTACCGCGAAGAAGGAATGATCTTCAAGGGTGGTTCCGGTGCCGGTCTAAACCTTTCCCGCATCCGTTCGTCAAAGGAACTGCTCAAGTCGAGCGGTGGCTCGGCATCCGGCCCTGTTTCGTTCATGCGCGGTGCAGACGCATCCGCTGGAACCATCAAGTCCGGTGGTGCCACCCGTCGCGCAGCCAAGATGGTTGTTCTAGACGTCGACCACCCAGACATCGAAGAGTTCATCGAAACCAAGTCGCGTGAAGAGCAGAAGATTCGCGTTCTCCGCGACGCTGGCTACGACATGGAGCTCGGTGGCAAGGACATCAACTCGGTTCAGTACCAGAACGCCAACAACTCGGTTCGCGTGAACCGCGAGTTCATGGAGGCCGTCGAGAACGGCACCACGTTCGGTCTTCGCGCCCGCACCACCGGTGAGGTCATCGAAGAGGTTGACGCTCGTGAACTGTTCGACAAGATCGCAATCGCGGCTTGGGAATGTGCCGACCCTGGCATCCAGTACGACGACATCATCAACGACTGGCACACCACCCCTGAGTCTGGTCGCATCACCGCGTCGAACCCATGTTCCGAATACATGCACCTCGACAACTCATCGTGCAACCTCGCATCGCTAAACCTTCTGAAGTTCCTCAACCCAGACGGCTCGTTCGACAGCGAGAAGTTCGTGAAGGCATCCGAGTTGATCATCACCGCGATGGACATCTCGATCTCGTTCGCAGACTTCCCAACCGAGGCGATTGGTGAGACCACCCGCAACTTCCGCCAGCTCGGAATCGGTTATGCAAACCTCGGTGCCTTGCTGATGGCGATCGGTGTGCCTTATGACAGCAAGGAAGGCTTCGCGCTTGCAGCGTCGATCACCTCCCTGATGTCGGCAGCCACCTACCGCCGCTCGGCAGAGCTCGCTGGAGTCGTTGGCACTTACGCCGGTTACCCAAAGAACAAGGCCGGACACGACCGCGTCATGGACAAGCACAAGGCCGCTAACGCCCAGCTTTCGCCAGTGAACGACATCGACGCCGACGTTCTTGTCGCCGCCACCGAACAGTGGGCTCTCAACAGCCAAATCGGTTCGGTCAATGGATGGAGAAACTCGCAGATCTCGTTGCTTGCTCCAACCGGAACCATCGGATTCATGATGGACTGTGACACCACTGGAATCGAGCCTGACTTCTCTCTCGTGAAGTACAAGAAGCTCTCGACCGGTGGATCGATGCAGATCGTTAACCAGACCATTCCGTTTGCGTTGCACCGCCTTGGCTACTCGCAGGAGACCATCGAAGCAATCGTCGACCACATCAGCCAGCACGGCCACGTAGTAGACGCTCCAGGGCTCAAGCAGGAGCACTACGCGATCTTCGACACCGCAGTCGGTATCCGTGCGATCGAGCCAATGGGTCACGTGCGCATGATGGCAGCAGTTCAGCCGTTCCTCTCGGGTGCAATCTCGAAGACCGTGAACATGCCGGAGACCGCCACCAAGGACGAAATCGCAGATGTCTACTTCCAGGGATGGAAGCTGGGCCTCAAGGCTCTAGCCATCTACCG
>JBEEJJ010000087.1:0-8104 GCA_041169265.1 Actinomycetota bacterium | reverse complement strand
TGAGCTCGCAATGGCCGAGCACCTGGTGCTCATGGTTTATGGCGACCGCCCGGGCATCGTCGCCGTGTATGGTCAAGCCTTTGCAGAGGCCGGCGTCAACATCGCCGCCATGCAGATCGCGCGTCAGCAAAAGGGTGGAAAGGCTCTTTCGGTTATCACCGTGGATTCGCCCGTTCCGGCCGATGTTCTCGAGCGAGTGCGCGTGGCCATCGAGGCTGACACCATGAAGGCGATCGATCTCACCGTTCACTAAGCCTTAGAAATCGAAAAGACCCCGGATCTCTCCGGGGTCTTTTTCTTTGACTGTTTAGAGGCTGTCGGCGAACGAAACTTCGCGTCCCGAGGCAATCCAGCCGTCGGTTCCGCCAACCACAGAAACCGCGTCGAAGCCCTTGCCCAGCAAGAAATCAGCAGCAACCTGGCTGCGACGGCCCGACTTGCAAATCACAAAAATCTTTTCGTCCTGAGGGATCTCTAGGTAACGGTCTGGCACGACTCCCAGTGGAATGTGGTGTGCCTGTGGCACGTGTCCGTCTTCAAACTCGTGATCTTCGCGAACGTCGAGCACCCATCCGCCGGTCTTAATTTCAAGCGCTAGGTCGGAGACCGAGATTTCTTCTGCCATGGTGAATCCTTCTTTCTATATCCCAAAGTTTAGACTGCAAGCATGACCGATTCCGCTGGCAAGCAATTCATCAAGAGTCTTCTTGGGCGCATCGGCAGAAAGCCGACGCCGGTCACTGCACCCGCATACTGGGATGCCAAGTATTCGACCGATGACTTTATCTATACGAAAACCGCTAACCGATTCATCGTCGAGTTTTGCGAGCCGATGGCGGCCGGCACGGCCATCGATCTCGCCGGCGGTGAAGGACGAAACACCGTTTGGTTGGCTGAGCGCGGCTGGCAGGTTGAGAACGTTGACATCAGCGAGGTCGGTCTCAACAAATGCGTCGCGTTCGCACTCGAGCGAGGGGTATCCGACCGAGTCAGAACGTTGTGCGCGTCGGGTGCAAACTTTTCGAGCACCTTGGCGCCAGTCGACCTCGGCATCGTTCCCTATCTGCAGGTGCCGGCCGAGTTGCTGGCAGCATCCCTGAAAAATTTGGTGAGTCAGATCAAGCCAGGCGGTCGTTTGGTTGGCGTTTGGCACGCTCGTGAGAATCTTCAGGGTGGCTTTGGTGGCCCGCAAGACCCCAACGTATTGCCGTCGGTCGAGAGCATGAGCCAGCTGCTCGGTTCACTGCCGCTTGATGTTCAAGTTTGCGAACTTCGTGATGGCCAGGTGCAAACCAAGGATGGGCTGAAGCCGTCGATCACGCTGGTGGTCAACGCAATCGTGCTCTAGGCGGGTTAGTCCATGCCCGAGAGCGCGGTTCGGGCAGTAAAGTTGGAGTAATTAACTCGACTTGGAGCTGACTCGTGACGCGTGTTTATGACATCGGTGTAATCGGTGGCGACGGCATTGGACCCGAAGTTACCGCGATCGCCCTCGAAGCTATCAATCGCGTGACCGCAGGGTCGGGTGTCGAATTTCAGACGACCGAATATGACCTCGGTGCGCGCCGCTATCTGGCAACCGGCGAAACAATCACGGATGCCGACCTCGAGTCACTCAAAAAGCACGACGCCATTCTTCTCGGTGCCATCGGCGACCCTCGCGTTCCGTCGGGAATCCTCGAGCGCAACCTGTTGCTCAAGCTTCGTTTTAGCTTTGACCACTATGTGAATCTGCGCCCCACCAAGCTTTATCCAGGTGTCGTTTCACCACTGGCCGATCCAGGCAAGGTTGACTTCGTGGTTGTTCGCGAAGGCACCGAAGGCCCTTATGTGGGCAATGGTGGTGCGATTCGAGTCGGCACCCCGCACGAGGTAGCCAACGAGGTTTCGGTCAACACCGCTTTCGGTGTGGAGCGCCTGGTTCGTTATGCCTTCGAACTGGCGAGCAACCGTGACCGCAAGAAGATCACACTGGTGCACAAGCACAACGTTTTGGTTCACGCCGGATGGCTTTGGCAGAACACCGTGAACCGCATTGCCGAAGAGTTCCCGGCGGTGAAGGTCGACTACTTGCACATCGACGCCGCAACTATCTTTATGGTCACCGACCCCGAGCGATTCGACGTGATCGTTACCGACAACCTGTTCGGCGACATCCTGACCGACCTAGCTGCGGCTATCGGCGGAGGAATCGGTTTGGGCGCATCGGGAAACATCAACCCGGATGGTGCGTTCCCGAGCATGTTCGAGCCGGTGCACGGCTCGGCTCCAGACATTGCAGGCAAAAACCTTGCCGACCCGACCGCTGCCATTCTGTCGGCGGCACTGTTGCTCGAACACCTCAAGCAGCACGTTGCCTCGGCTCGAATCGAACATGCCGTTGCCCACGACCTGGCCAACCGCGGCGATCAGAAGCGCAGCACTACCGAAGTTGCCCAGAGCATCTTCTCGAGACTCTAACCACCAAGAAAGCATGACGATGAGCCTTCAGTTCTCGGTCACCCGAAACCAGCACCCGCTGCCAGCAGAAAAGCGCGCCGAGGTTTTGGCTGCACCGGTTTTTGGCCAGTATCGAACCGACCACCAGGTGGTTTGCGTCTGGGAGAAAGACAAGGGCTGGGTTAGCGCCGAGGTCATACCTTATGGCCCGATCCAAATGGACCCAGCAGCTGCGGTCTTGCACTACGGGCAAGAGATTTTCGAGGGTATCAAGGCCTATCGTCACGACGACGGTTCGATCTGGACCTTTCGTCCTTATGAAAACGCCAAGCGTCTGCAACTCAGCGCTCGCCGCATGGCGCTGCCAGAAGTTCCAGAAGACCTCTTCGTCGAGTCGCTTCGACAGCTAATCGCGGTCGATGGCGATTGGGTGCCAGAGCCGGTTAACGAAAAGACCCTTTACATTCGTCCGTTCGAAATCGCAGCCGAAGACTTCTTGGGCGTGCGCGCGGCTCACCGTGCCGAATACCGCGTCATCGCTAGCCCGGTCGGCCCTTATTTCACCGGCGGACTGAAGCCAGTTTCGATCTGGATCGCGCTCGACTCTGCACGTGCCGGAAAGCACGGCACTGGTGAAGCCAAGACCGGCGGCAACTACGCCGCGTCGCTGCAGGCGCAGGGTGAAGGCTACGAACAGGGATGCTCGCAGGTGATGTTCCTCGATGCTGAAACCGGCACTTACATCGAAGAGCTCGGCGGCATGAACCTGTTCTTCGTCTACAAAGACGGACACGTGGCAACTCCTAGCCTCGACGGAACGATTCTGCGCGGCATCACGCGCAAGTCGGTCATTCAGCTCATCCAGGACCGCGGAATCGAGATTCAAGAGCGCAAGATCACCCTCGACGAAATGCGTGCGGGCATCAACTCGGGCGAGATCGTCGAAGTGTTCGCCTGTGGAACTGCAGCGGTGATTACGCCGGTCGGTCAGTTCAAGAGCCGCGTCGAAACCATCGGTTCGGCAGACGCCGAGCCAGGTGCGCTAACCGCGAGCCTTCGCGAGGAGCTAACCGGAATTCAATACGGTCGAGTCGAAGACCGCCACAACTGGATGCTCCGCCTCGCCTAATGCGTATCGCAAAGTTCAGCCTTGCCGGTGAGGTTCGTTTCGCGCTCGTCGACGGACCGGAGCTGGTCGTCTTCAAAGGTCATCCGCTGTTTTCTGGCTATGAGACCACGGGGGAGCGGGTCGCGCTAAAAGACGTGCAACTGCTGCCACCGACCCTGCCGACCTCGAAGATTGTTTGCATCGGCAAGAACTACGCCGACCACGCGGCCGAAATGGGCGGCGAGGCTCCGAAAGAGCCACTGATTTTTTTAAAGCCAACGACCTCGTTGATCGGTGACGGCGAATCAATCGTGCTTCCTGCGATTTCACAGCGAGTCGACCACGAGGGTGAGCTGGCGATCGTAATCGGGGATGTTGCCAAAAACGTTTCCGAAGCGGATGCGCTCGACTACGTCTGGGGTTTCACCATCGCCAACGACGTGACCGCTCGAGACATTCAAGACCGTGACGGACAGTGGACTCGAGCCAAAGGATTCGACACTTTCTGCCCACTCGGACCTTGGATCGAAACCGAGTTTGAAGTCGATGGCCAGACTCTCGAAACCCGAGTCGACGGCGAACTTCGACAGCACTCGAGCGTTGACATGTTGATTCACAAGGTGCCGCGCATCATCGCTCACGTATCTGAAGCGATGACCTTGCTACCCGGCGACGTGATTCTTACCGGAACCCCAGCCGGCATCGGTCGTATCGAAGACGGTCAGGTGGTCGAGATTTCGATCGAGGGCATCGGCACGTTGACCAACCCGGTTCGCTCGGCCTGATTCTCGGCCGAAACCTTTCGCCGCTTAGACCCGACCAAACACCGCGACAAACTCGGCGATGGTGAGGTTAGCCTCGGCGGGGTGCTTGAGGTGAGCATCCGCGCTAATTGAGTAGGTGTTGCGACGCCCAGCCTTTTGGGCGATAACAAAACCGCCGACAACCAGGTCAGACACGATTCCCTGGGCGGCGCGCTCGGTGATGCCAACAGCGGCAGCAATTTCTTTGACACGGATGTCTGGATTCTTGGCAATCTGCACCAGAACGTGCCCGTGGTTCGAAAGAAATGTCCAGCTCATGAGTGCAATTCTAGACACGTTACGAAAAAAGACTGAACCAAAATACCTGATTTGTATTTCTGGTATTGTTCTAATCGTGCTTGACCTATCCGCAGCTGTTTCGAGCCTCACCTCGGTCTCGGTATTAGTTTTTCATTCCAGACCAGATCTACACCTTCATCTCGATGTTTCTGTTGTTCGGCATCGGGCTCAAAGGTGGCGTTGGTCTCAGCAATGCCAACCTCACCACGGCACTCGTGCCACTGGCGCTCACCATCGGTCTGGGCATCCTTGTGCCGTTTCTTGCCTATGTTGTACTGCGTTACCTAACCAAACTGCAACGAATCGACCTCGGTGCGATCGCCGCCCACTACGGTTCAACCTCGCTGGTTACGTTCTCGGCTGCGCTGGTGTTTCTTGAAACGCTGAACGTGAGCTACGGCGGTTATGCCACCGCGTTGCTCGCCGTGATGGAGATTCCCGGGCTCATCATCGGAATCTACCTTGGCTCGCGCCGCCCAGAGAACAAGGCCGCTGGCGCGAACCCAAACTGGTCGGCCACGCTGCACGAAATTCTGCTCAGCAAGTCGATTGTGCTTCTGGTCGGGGGTCTGCTGATCGGCTATGTAACGGGCGCCTCTGGATATGCCAAGGTCACACCGATGTTCGTCGACCTGCTGC
Source organism: Actinomycetota bacterium (assembly GCA_041169265.1). GTDB lineage: Bacteria > Actinomycetota > Actinomycetes > Actinomycetales > Microbacteriaceae > Rhodoluna. Next base: position 2,815 of record JBEEJJ010000087.1, on the reverse strand, counting down.
CGGGTGTTCTAGCGCTGTTTCTCATGCACCTCGGCTTCGTGGCCGGCTCGCAACTCGAAAAGCTCAAAGGTGTCGGTTTCAAGCTCATCAGCTTCGGCATCGTCTTTCCGATCTTCGCGGGGATGCTCGCCATCGGCCTCGGCCGCCTTGCCGGTCTTGGCGTTGGCGACTTGACGGTGCTTGCGGTGCTTGCCGCTAGCGCGAGTTACATCGCCGCACCGGCCGCGGTTTCGGTTGCGCTGCCCAAAGCCAACCACGGACTAGCCATCACCGCTGCGCTCGGGGTTACCTTTCCGTTCAACCTGACACTCGGGATTCCGCTGTATCTAAATGTTGCGCAATTTGCGGTTTCAGCCTTTTAGGCTGTCCTTATTCGATTCGTATTGGGGGATCATGAAGTTTTTTTCACTTGTCGGGGCAACTCTCGTCATCACACTCGGTTTCATGACGCCCGCATTGGCTGAGACTCAGAATTCGGAACCTCAAGCTGAACAAGTAGTTACCGCCGTCGAAGTGGTTGATGCAGAACAAAATTCAGACGAGTCGACAGACGAAGAGCTTTCTGATGAGCTTGAGGTCGCTGCTCAACAAACCGAAATCGATGCCGTTATCGCTGCAGCAGATGAATACCTAGCCCAATTCGAAAACATTCGCGTGGTTTCAATTGCTTGGGTGAGCGAAGCCTTCGTAGTGGCGATCCTGGCTGACAAACCAGAGCAAGAATCGGTTGACTACCTCAAGTCCCTGGGTGTCGTCGTTCGAGTAATTGACATCGATACACCTTTCGATGAGGCGCGATACACCGCAGCCATCGATCGATTTATGAGTCTTCTAAGTGGCAGAGCCGAGTACAGCGCTGGTTTCAACGTGGACACCCAGAACCGACAGATAGTCATCTCATGCGACAAGACCACATCGGCTTTTCTCACCGAAATGCTGATTGAAGACCCAGACTTTGGGCTTATTCGATTTGAACTGTCGGACTGGGGGCCTGCTTTGGATGATCGGGGCGTGGTTTTAGAGTCCTCCGTTGATCCGTCGGTTATTCGGTCAACCGACAGTCCTGTTGCCATCTCCTATCAGGCGGAGTCGACTGTCTCACCAACAGTTCAGAAGGTTGTCGCAGTTCCTGGTGTGCAAGTAGGAGGCGACTCCTTCCAATCTGAGACGAAACCTAAGTCGGTTGACCAATCGCCCACCTTGACTGCCAGCGAGTCAGCCTCGCCGGCAGGTTATGCCATACCTCTGATTGCATTGTTGGCAGGTCTCGCGTTTACTTCGGGTCGCCTCGTGCTGAAACGATTCAAGAAACTTTCGTAGGCTCCTCGCCTAAACTTGAGGTCATCATGACTTTGACTTCAATCACCGCGCCTTTTTCGACCGCAACCGGTTCTGACGTTGTGGTGCGCTTTTGCCCGTCACCGACCGGCACCCCGCACGTAGGCCTCGTTCGCACCGCCCTGTTCAACTGGGCATACGCGCGTCACACCGGTGGCAAGTTCGTTTTTCGCATTGAAGACACCGACGCCGAGCGCGACAGCGAAGAATCATTCGAGATGATTCTCGAGGCCCTGAACTGGCTAGGTCTTAACTGGGATGAAGGCGTTGGCGTCGGCGGACCAAACGAGCCTTACCGCCAGTCGCAGCGCACCGACATCTACCTAGAGGTAATCGAAAAGCTCAAGGCAGCCGGCCACCTCTATGAGTCGTATATGACGGGCGAAGACATTGACGCCCGCAACGAGGCCGAGGGTCGCGCCAAGCAGCTTGGTTATGGCAACTGGGAGCGTGACGAGAGCGAGCGTGCCAAGTATCGCAAGGATGACGCGACTCCTGCACTTCGTCTTCGCGTGCCTGACGTTGACATTTCTTTCACCGACCTAGTTCGCGGCGAAATCACTTTTCCGGCCGGCTCATTCCCTGACTTCGTAGTGGTGCGCCCGAACGGCCAGCCGCTCTACACCCTCGTAAACCCGGTTGACGACGCACTCATGGGCGTCACCCATGTGCTTCGCGGCGAAGACCTGCTCTCGTCGACACCACGCCAGATCGCCCTCTACAACGCCATGTTTGACGCTGGCATCACCAAGTTCATGCCACAGTTTGGCCACCTGCCTTACGTGATGGGCGAAGGCAACAAGAAGCTCAGCAAGCGCGACCCAGAGTCGAACATTTTTCACCACCGCGACCGAGGCTTCATTCCAGAAGGCTTGCTCAACTATCTGGCACTACTCGGATGGGGTATCAGCGCCGAGCGCGACATCTTTAGCCTGCAAGAACTTGCCGAAAACTTTGACGTCGCAAATGTGAACCCGAACCCGGCACGCTTCGACCAGAAGAAGGCCGACGCAATCAACGCAGCACACATCCGACTGCTTTCGGCCGACGACTTTGCTGCGCGCCTGGTGCCATACCTGCAAAAAGACGGTGTCGTGGGTGCAGAGCTCACCGCCGAGCAGGCCGAGATTTTGAAGGCCGCCGCCCCGCTCATCCAAGAGCGCATCGTGGTTTTGAGTGAAGCCGCACCGATGCTCGGTTTCTTGTTTGTGAAGGCCGACCAGATTAGCTACGACGCGGATGCACTCGAAGGCATGCCCGAGAACACCAACGCTGTGCTGTTTCACGCCGGTGAGGCGCTCGAAGCAATCGACGAGTTCACCACCGAGAACATTCAGCAGGCGCTAAACACCGCGCTGATCGAAAAGCTCGAGCTGAAGCCGCGCATCGCGTTTGGCCCACTACGCACCGCAATCTCGGGTCGCCGCATTTCGCCACCGCTGTTCGAGTCGATGGAAATTCTTGGCAAGGCAGAAAC
>JBEEJJ010000086.1:0-4931 GCA_041169265.1 Actinomycetota bacterium | reverse complement strand
CGTTAAGGTCGAGGCGGTAACCCGCCTCTCGAGCAACATTTCTTACGCGGTGGCGAGCAATGAAGTGCGCATCCTCGCTCCGATTCCGGGCAAGTCCCTGATCGGAATCGAGATTCCCAACACCGACCGCGAAATCGTGTCGCTCGGTGATGTGCTTCGCTCGCAAATCGCACAGCAGAGCGCTCATCCGCTCACGATCGGCATCGGCAAGGATGTCGAAGGCGGATTCGTAGTCGCCAACCTCGCCAAGATGCCCCACCTCTTGGTTGCCGGAGCGACCGGAGCCGGTAAGTCCTCGTTCGTCAACTCGATGATTACTTCGATCCTTATGCGTGCCAAGCCCGCCGAAGTTCGCCTCGTTCTGATCGACCCCAAGCGCGTCGAACTGGCTGCCTATCAGGGCGTGCCTCACCTGATCACGCCGATCATCACCAACGCCAAGAAAGCGGCCGAAGCGCTGCAGTGGGTCGTCAAAGAGATGGATGCTCGCTACGACGACCTCGCTTCCTTCGGTTTCAAGCACGTTGACGACTTCAACCGCGCCATCGTCGCGGGCACAGTTCAGCCAAAAGAAGGCACCAACCGGGTTCTTCAGCCTTACCCATATCTGCTCGTGGTCGTCGACGAGCTTGCCGACCTCATGATCGTTGCTCCGCGCGATGTCGAAGACTCGATCGTGCGCATCACCCAGTTGGCTCGCGCCGCGGGTATTCACCTCGTGCTCGCCACCCAGCGTCCATCGGTCGACGTGGTCACCGGTTTGATCAAGGCCAACGTTCCTTCGCGACTGGCTTTCTCGGTGTCTTCGGTTACCGACTCGCGCGTGATTCTCGACCAGCCTGGCGCTGAAAAGCTGGTTGGCCAGGGTGACGCACTGTTCTCGCCCATGGGCACAAACAAACCGATGCGCGTTCAGGGCGCTTGGCTCGCCGAGGATGAACTCCACAAGATCGTCGACCACGTCAAGGCCCAGATGGCTCCCGAATACCGTCAAGACGTCGACGAACCTCAAGCGTCGAAGGTTATCGATGCCGACATCGGTGACGACCTCGAGGTCTTGCTTCAAGCCGCCGAGCTCATCGTCAACTCGCAGTTTGGGTCGACCTCGATGCTGCAGCGAAAGCTTCGGGTTGGCTTTGCCAAGGCAGGTCGTTTGATGGACCTTCTTGAATCTCGCAACATCGTCGGCCCTAGCGAGGGCTCCAAAGCGCGAGACGTTCTCGTGAAGCCAGAAGACCTGCCGGTGGTTCTCGCTCAGCTCCGTGGAGAGCCTGGCGCTGTGTCTACTCCGCCAGTGCAGCAGGCAGCTCGAGCCATCGATGCCTCGGCTATGGCGGCTGGCGACCCCGACGACTTCATTCCTCGCGCATCCGAGTTTGGTGGCGATGACGAAGACGGCGACGAGGATGCCTGGCAACTAACGGGCCGCAACTAATGCGTCGCGACTGGCTGAATCTGCCCAACGTAATCACGCTGCTGCGCATCGCGGCCGTTCCCATGTTCTTAGCCGTGCTATTTGCCGAACCCGAAAAATCTTCACCATGGCGTTGGCTGGCGGTTTTCCTGTTTGTCGCGGCCATCGCAACCGATGGAGTCGATGGAGCAATCGCCCGCAAACGAAATCTCGTCACCGACCTCGGAAAACTGCTTGACCCCATCGCCGACAAGGTGCTGCTCGGTGGCGCGCTGATCGCGCTTTCGGTCTTGGATGAGGTTCACTGGGTCTTCACCATTCTGATTCTGGTGCGCGAGGTCGCACTGACGGTCTATCGCATGTCGGTGCTGCGTGATCGAGTGGTCGCGGCGAACGCGGGGGGCAAGGCCAAAACGATCATGCAGGGAATCACGGTCGGTTTCTTGCTCTCGCCGCTCGATCTCTACTGGCCGCCCTTGGCAACACTCGAGTTCGCAGCGCTGATTCTGACCACGGGAGTCACCTTGGTGACCGGCGCTCAATACCTCTTGGCCGCTCGCCGTTCGTCCTCGGTTTCATCGTGACCCTCCCACAGAGCGTATTGACCGCGGCCGAGGCAGCCGGAGTTCGCTTGGCGCTGGCCGAGTCGATTACCGGGGGAGCCTTGGCCTCGACACTCGTTGACGTGCCGGGTGCTTCCAAGGTGCTGCTCGGGTCGATCGTCGCCTACGACACCAGTGCCAAGAACGGCATTCTAGGCGTAAGCCGAAGCCTGCTCACCATGCAGGGAGCGGTCGACCCAGAAGTGGCGGCACAGATGGCCACGGGCGCTGCCGAGAAGTTCGCCGGAGCCCTCGGCGAATCTGCGGATGCGGTGCTCGGGGTGGCCACCACCGGTGTCGCCGGGCCCAACCCCCAAGACGGCAAACCGGTCGGGCTCGCCTACGTCGCACTGGCACTCGGCGCGCGCATCGAGGTTCACGAGCTTCAGCTCGAAGGCGACCGCGCCACCATTCGAGACTCGGTTACGCTGCAAGCGTTGGGGCTCATCCTCGAATTTCTTGGCATTCAAGAAGTTCACAGCGAACTTTGAGGTTCGTCGGAAATAGATGCGACACCGAACAGGTATGTTATTCATACGAAGGTGTGAGAAATCATCCTTCAAGCCGATTGAAAGGAGGCCCGAATGCTATTAGTTCGTCGAGAAATTGGTGACGTGCTCCGGGAACTTCGCCTGAAGAAGGGTCACACCCTTCGCCAGGTTGCCGGACGAGCAAGCGTCGCACTCGGCTACCTAAGTGAAATCGAGCGTGGACAAAAAGAAGCGTCCAGCGAGATCCTTTACTCAGTTGCCGAAGCGTTGGATGTTCCAATCTCGCAAATCATGCGCGAGGTTAGCGATCGACTGGCTGCCATCGAGAACGTTCTGATTCCAGACACCGTTCCAGCAGACTTCATCGCATCGTTCAACAACGAAGTCAATTCGTTCCGCGGCTAAACCAATCTCTCTAAAAGACCCTCGAGAATCTCGGGGGTCTTTTTCTTTGCTCGGTGAAGGTAGCCTAGGCTCATGCGTTTGAGCAAGTTCAAGGAGCTCGTCCGAGATGAATTCGGCGAAGCCTACGGAGCGGTGATCTGCCGCGACCTGGTGTTGAGTGAGCTCAATGATCAAACCGCGGATGCTGCGCTCAAGGCCGGGGAGGACCCCCGTAATGTGTGGCTCGCGTTGTGTCGCGCCCAGTCAGTTCCCGAGTCGCGATGGCACGGTATGAACAAAAATACGAAGAAATGACACGCCCGAAGTAATTTATTCGAAATCTTGTTCGAAAACGGGTAGAGTGTGTCTCGGAAGAAGTTTTTGACCTGACTAAGTGCAAGTTGTCCACAGATTCCACGCCACACGCACTCAATGTCGGTGGCAAACCATAGTGTCAAAGCAAAATGAATCAACAGGCGCAAAGCGCCAGAAGCATGAGGATCAAATGCCATCTCCATCGGATCGCGAAAAGGCGCTAGACACTGCCCTCGCTCAGATCGACCGACAGTTCGGAAAGGGCTCGGTCATGCGACTGGGTTCCGACGAGCGAGCACCGGTTGAAGTTATCCCCACCGGTTCGATAGCTCTAGACGTAGCTCTCGGCATCGGCGGGCTACCTCGTGGTCGCATCGTTGAGGTTTACGGTCCAGAATCCTCGGGTAAGACCACCGTCACCCTGCATGCCATCGCAAACGCGCAGCGCGCGGGAGGCATCGCGGCCTTCATCGACGCCGAGCACGCTCTCGACCCTGAATACGCAAAGGCTCTAGGTGTCGACATCGATGCTCTCCTTGTCAGCCAGCCAGACACTGGTGAGCAGGCCCTAGAAATCGCCGACATGCTCATTCGTTCGGGCGCGATCGACTTAATCGTCATCGACTCGGTTGCTGCACTTGTGCCAAAGGCTGAAATCGAAGGCGAAATGGGTGATGCTCACGTGGGTCTCCAGGCTCGACTGATGTCGCAGGCCCTTCGCAAGCTGACTGGTGCGCTCAACAGCACCAAAACCACCGCGATCTTCATCAACCAGCTTCGCGAAAAGATTGGCGTCTTCTTCGGCAGCCCAGAAACAACCGCCGGTGGTAAGGCTCTGAAGTTCTACGCTTCGGTCCGCCTCGACATCCGCCGCATCGAAACGCTGAAAGACGGCACCGAATCTGTCGGAAACCGCACCCGCGTCAAGGTCGTCAAAAACAAGATGGCCGCACCGTTCAAGCAGGCCGAATTCGACATCATCTACGGTGTCGGAATCTCCCGCGAGGGCAGCCTGATCGACTTCGGTGTCGAGCAAGAAATCGTCAAGAAGTCTGGTGCTTGGTACACCTACGAAGGCGAACAACTCGGCCAGGGCAAAGAGAACTCTCGCAACTTCTTGATCGAAAACCCAAAGATCGCCGATGAAATCGAAAAGAAGATCAAGAGCAAACTGGGCATCGGTGTGCCTCGTGCCGTAGCCGATCTTCCAATCGAAGACGAAGTCATCACCGACGAGATTGCAGCACCTTCGGTCAAGGCTGCTAACGCTTAATCGTGGCTTTCAAGCGAGCCGGCACCCGGTCATCAGACGATGATACGAAGGTGCCGGCTCGTTCTCTTTCTCCAGAGCGCTTGCAGCAACGAGCCCGCAACGTCGTGCTCTATCAACTCAACCGCACCATCAAGTCGCGCAAACAGCTGGCCGACATCCTTGAAAAGCGCGAGATACCGGTCGAGATAGCAGAGGCTGTCCTCGAGCGATTTACCGAGGCTGGGCTGATCGACGATAGGCGTTTTGCCGAGACCCTCGTAGCGACCAGGCGATCTACAAGGGGGCTCAGCCGGTCGGCATTAGCCCGAGAACTCAACACCAAAGGCGTTTCTCCCGAAATCATTGATGATGTCCTGAGTGAACTCACCGCAGAAGAAGACCTCGCCATTGCCACCAAGCTTGCTACCAAGCGCATCCGTTCGCTGATGACGCACCCGCGCGAAACCCGGAAC
>JBEEJJ010000085.1:0-5603 GCA_041169265.1 Actinomycetota bacterium | reverse complement strand
GCGGTGACCGAATCCTCGCCATAGGCAATCTCGTGCCCGTCGTTCACCGACGCGATGGCCGCCATGATCTCGGGATGCACTCCGGCATAGTTGTCGCTGGCGAATCCGCGCCAGATTTTGCGTTCGGTCATGCTGTGATTCCTGCCGTTGCTGCGATCTCGGGGGCTAGTTTTTTGCGAAGCGCTTCATAGAACACGTTGAGCGGGAACTCGTCAGGCATCACCAGGTCGACCATCTCGCGCAGTTCACCGGTGACCGGCAAGTGGTCGACGCCCTTTGCCCAGGCCGAACCGGGATGCGGCTCGACCAGCCCAGACACGAACTCGTATGACGACAACCAGTGTGCCAGTCGGCTGCGGTCGATGCCCGTGCGATAGAGGTCTTCGACCTGCTCGCAGAGTTCGACCATCGACGAGTTGAGGTGCTCCCAGTCGAGCGAAAGCTGATTGTCGGTCCAATGCAAGACACCGTTCTTGTGCAGCCAGGCGAAGATGATCTGCCCACCGAGGCCGTCGTAGTTTCGCACGCGGTCGCCGGTGATCGGAAAACGGAACAGGCGGTCGAACAAAATTGCCAGTCTCACGAATCTAGCCAGATAGACGCCCTGCTCCTCGAGTTTCTGGGTCTCGCGGAAGGTCGTGAGGTCGCAGCGCAGTTCTTCGAGCGCATACATCCAGAACGGCATCCTCTGTTTGATCATGAACGGGTCGAACGGCAGGTCACCGTGACTGTGGGCGCGGTCGTGCACGAGATCCCAGAGCATGTAAGTTTCTTGCGTCACGTGCTGGTCGGCCAGCAGGTATTCGGCGTCGGCCGGCAGAGCGAGCTTCAATAACTCGGATGCGGCTGCCGTGATGCGTCGGAAGCGTGCCGCCTCGCGGTCGCAGAAGATACCGCCCCAATAGAACTTGGCGAGCTCGCGGGTGGCCACGGTCTCGGGGAACAGCACCGCCGAGTTGGTGTCATAACCCTTTGTGAAGGCCACGAACTCGATCGGCACAAACGCCGGGTTGTTGTATTGCTTGGCTTCAAGCTCGGCGATCCAGTTTGGCCACGCGGTGCGGGTGACGACCGCCTCGAAGTTGCGGTTCGGGTTTCCGTTTTGCGTATACATCGGAAACACGGCGAGGTTTTCGAGCCCGTCGCGACGGTGCAGGTCGGGGCGGAACAACAGCAACGAGTCGAGAAAGTCTGGCACACCGAATCCGTTGACCTGCCACTTTTCGATGTCACGGATGGTCGCCTCGAGCTGCTCGCTCTGATGCTCGAACCGCGGGCTCAGGTTGCGAATCGCCTCGATCATCTGGTTGCTGAGTTTCAGGGCCGAAACCTTCGCTTCGTCGCCTAGTTCGGGGTCGATCGAGCCGTCTTTGAGTTGCAGCTCGCGCATGCCCTCGACCGCTTCGACGAGTGAGAGCCAGTTGGCATCGGTGGCAGTCCAGGCGGCTGCCTGCCCATCGCCCGAACCGTCGGCGGTCGCGGCGACCCAGGTCACGAGGTTGCGCCACAGGGTCAGGTGGTCGAGGTCGCCGATCGAGTCATCGCCAAAAATGTCGGAATCGGCGCAAATCACAACGCGGCCTCGTCCATGCGTTTGAACCACGAGCAGCGGTGCATTCGCTGGGGATGCGCTGCCGCTGGTTGCCGCAACCACGAAGGTTCGATCGGCCACCGACTCAGAAACCTCGAGGGCTCCGGCTCGATAGAAGCACGCCTGTCCGACTCCGGCCACGAGGTTGTGGCGAGTCGACGGCATCAGGTCGCCGAGCACCCAGGTGGCAACATCCTTGTAGTTTGAATGCGCGTCTTGCGCGGTGACGTTGAGCACCTTGATGCCAAACCGCTCGGCGATCGCAGCGGCCGAGTTGCCATATTTCAACTGCTCGGTTTCGGCAAACAGCACCAGCCCGCCGCCGGCTTCGACCCAGGCGACTAGGGCATCGATTTCTTCGGGTTGATAACTGGGATTCCCGACTCCAGTGGTGGCCTCAAACTCATCGTTTGACGCGTGCAGGCTGACGAACACCTTGGATGCTGACAGCGCGTTTGTGATTGAACCAGTTTGGTGAACTTCGACGTCGAATCCGTCGGTCACCAGGGCCGTGGCGGCCTTTACATAGCCGGCATCCGAAGGGTTTGCCGGGTTGATTTGCTCCGCAACCTCAGGTCTTGTGGACCAAGCTGGGCGGTGCGACTCATCGAATGTTACTCGGGCGAGCATTCGTACCTCCTTGTACGTTTCCAGCCTAACAAGCGGGAATGCTCCTTGACGAAACCCTTGGCTCTGGCCTGCCAAGATGTGATTTGCCACTCGGTTAGGCTGGCACTTATGTCACGAAAAGGACTGCTTCTCTTTCTCGCCTGCGGAATCGTCTGGGGCATCCCCTACTTCTTCATCAAGATCGCCGTCGAAGACTTCAGCGCACCGACCATCATCCTCGCTCGCACCGCGATCGGTGCTTTGGTGCTTGTGCCGCTTGCTCTGAAACGCAAGGCGTTCATCCCTGCTTTGAAAAAGTGGCGAGTTGTCTTGCTTTTCGCACTCTTCGAAATGATCGGCCCCTGGTGGCTGATCAACACCGCCGAGGATGGGCACATTAACTCGGGGCTAGCCGGGCTCTTGATTGCCACTGTGCCGTTTTTGGCCATGGCGATCGGCTACTTCTATCTCGGTGACAAGACTGCCGCCCATCCGAAGAACATTCTCGGTTTGATTCTGGGGTTCGCCGGCATCGTGTTGCTCGTCGGCATCGATGCCCTGACGCACGACCTTGAGGTTCTCTGGGTTGGGGCGGTTATTTTGGCGGCGGTTGGCTATGCCATCGCGCCAGCCGTAACCGCCAAGAAAGCGCCTGACGTCGAAATGGTCGGCATCCTGTCGCTGTCGATGGCCGTGACTGCCGTGTTCTATCTGGTGCCGGCAATCCTGAACCCGCTTGCACCGGGCGTGACCACTCCCGGCATCAACTCGTGGATTTCTCTCGCAATTCTGGGAGCAATCTGTTCGGCCCTAGCGTTCGTGCTCTTCTTCGCACTGATTCGCGAAGTGAGCTACAGCCGCAGCACGCTGATCACCTATGCCAACACCGCGGTGGCTATTCTGCTCGGCGTCTTCTTTGGCAACGAGCCGTTCACCATCGGCATGGCCGTGGGTTTGCCGCTGGTGGCAGCCGGCTCTTACTTCGCGAGCCGCCGCCACACTTAGCCTGGGTCAGGTCAGGTCAGGCACAGGCACGGCCCCGGTAAAGCTTGGCACTACCCGCGCACGAATCGCTATGCCAGCGAGCGCAGTCGAGTTAGCTGACCCGGCTCACCTGATGCGGCCAGCGCCGAGACTTCGGCAGCCCGAACACGATCGAAGTCTCGATCGAACAGCAAAACCCAAGGGTCATCGGCTTCGTCGATCCAGCCATCATCGGAGTCGAGCAGTTGCACCAAGGCTTGCTCGGTCGACAAGGATGACGGCACAAACCGGTCGACGGCGTCAAGCCCTCTGGCCTCGACCAGAACCGACTCTATGTCGGTCAAGACTACGACCACATCGGCCACTCCAGCCTCTCGAACGGCGCTAATGGCCTCGGCAACGCCACCAGACTCTGCGACTCGGATTGCAGCAATAACTATTTGGTTGTTGAACATTTCGTTCACCCACTTTCTCCGCCACCTTGGCGGGCTGTGGTTAACCTATGGCTTTTTTTGAAAGTTCGTTTAAGGGGTGTGGATAACTTTCTCGACAAAAGAAGAACCCGCTCTCTCGAGCGGGTTCTTCACAAGTTTTGGCTGATTCGGCGGTGCCGCTTCATCCTTGGGTTTATTACTTCTTGCCCTTTTTCTTGGCCTTGACAGACTTCTTCAGAACGATGGCCTGGCCAACATAAACCTGTGCTCCCTTGACGACCATGGTCGGCGAGCCGTAAAGCTCGTAACCGGCGTCGAGGTGATCGCTGACGCGCTGGCAGAAGTTGCCGTCGTCGATGCCCGAGAGGAACTTGTAGCGCTTCTCGGTGCTGATGGCTGGCTTTGCAGGCGCTTTTGGAGCGGCCTTGGCTGCTGGCTTGGCGGCAGCCTTAGGTGCAGCCTTGGCAGCCGGACGCTTTGCAGCCGGCTTGGCCGGTGCGACTGGCTTGGCCGGGACCTTAGGCGCGACCTTAGCTGCTGGCTTAGCAACAGCCTTAGGTGCGGCTTTGGCGACAGTGGTTTTTGGTGCAGCCTTGGCTGCTGGTTTTGCGGCAGCGCGTGCCGGTGCTTTGCGTGGTGTGCTCATGCTTCAAGTGTCGCAAAGTTTGCCCCGAAGACAACCTGAGTTCATAAACATTTCAAAAGGTAAACAAAACTCCCACCCTCCGAAGAGAAGTGGGAGCCTTGTTCAGCTATCTACCGATTAGGCCTTGCGACGCTTCAATAGGTACGCACCCATCGAGGCGAGCACCAAACCGAACAGGATCGCATAGAGCGAGTTCGATCCGGTTGCTGCCAGTTCGCTGTCGGTCTTTTCAACCTCAGAAGGGTCTCCGGCAATGGTCACGTTGTAGGTGAAGGTGACGAACGTTGTCGGATCGCCAACCTTTGCAGCCTTGAATACGAAGCTATCGGTTCCCTTGTAGCCCTTGTTCGGCGTGTAGGTGATCTGTCCGGTGGCAGGGTCAACCGTCACGGTTCCATTCTTGGGCTGCTCAACGATTTCGGTGGTGAGCGGGTCAATCGCCGGGGCAGTTGGGTCGACCGTGGTTGGGTCAATCGTCACTGGTTCGTCAACGTTGAGTTCATCATCCTTGACCACCTCTTCAGGCTCAACCGGTGGGGCTGGGTTGATGGTGATGGTCACAACCGCGGTGTCGCAAACGGTGGCATCCTCAACCGAGCAAACCTCATAAGTAAAGGTGTCGGTGCCCGAGTAACCATCGGCCGGTGTATAAGTCGCCTTGCCAAGAGTTCCGTTGGTGGCAGAGTCGTTGACCAACAGATCGACCTCTACTGCCGTGTTCAGCTCGGTGGTCTTCGAGTCATCGGTTGCGGCAACGGTGATTGCCGGTGCAGCCGGGTTGATGGTGATAGTCGCAACAGCAGTGTCGCAAACGGTGACATCCTCAACCGAACACACCTTGTATGTGAATACATCGGTTCCGCTGTAGCCAGAAGCCGGAGTGTAGGTCGCCTTGCCGGTAGCCGGGTCAATGGTCACCGAACCATGAGCAGGTGCAACCGTAACGTTCACCGAAGCAGGGGCTAGAGTGCCATTTGCGGCCGAGTCGTTGTCAAGCAAGTCAACATCAACCGGAGTATCAATGTCGGTCGTTTCGGCGTCATCCACGGCATCGACGGAAATGACAGGTGCAGCCGGGTTGATGGTCACGGTGACCTCGGCTGTGTCACAGTTCTGTGGATTACCGGTGTCACAAACCGCGTAGGTGAATGTATCGGTACCGGTGTAGCCAGAAGCCGGCGTGTAGGTGATCTTTCCAGTGGTTGGATCGATGGTCACCGAACCGTGCGAAGGCTGAACCGTCAAGACAACGGATGCTGGGTCGAGCGAGTTGCTGCCCACGGTGTCGTTGCCAAGAACATCGATCTCAACCGGAGTGTCAACATCCGTGCTGTCAGCG
>JBEEJJ010000084.1:0-9847 GCA_041169265.1 Actinomycetota bacterium | reverse complement strand
GCTAAACTATTCAAGTCACGCGGGAGTGGCGAAATTGGCAGACGCACTAGATTTAGGTTCTAGCGCTTAATAGGCGTGTGGGTTCAAGTCCCACCTTCCGCACCAAAGAGACCGAGAAATCGGTCTCTTTTCTTTTAACCCTTTGACACGTAGGTTTTAGCGAGCTTGACTGCCGCGCCCGCATCCACGATTCCTGCTCCACACTTGGCAACTAGTGTCTGTGAACCATAATTCGCGGCTGTCAAAGCGCACTCGCTCTGCGGCTTGAACGACGATACCGTCGCCAGAAGAATTTCGTAAACGTCGTCACTGGTCAGCTCCGGACGCACCGAGTAGATCAGCGCCAACACGCCAGAAACAACTGGCGCAGCCATCGAAGTTCCCTCTTCGAGCCCGTAGTCGGCCTGGCCTTGAACCGTGGTGCCGAGATTCCAGGTTGAGAGGATCATCCCGTCTGAGCCATTCACAGCCTGGCTAGACAGGCGGCTGTCACCGCCCGGCGCTGAAAAATCGACGCCTGGACCAAAGTTCGAATAGTAAGAAATGTCACCGGTGACGCCTGTTGCGCCAACGTTGATGGTTGGGTAGCAATTTCCGGGATACGAAAATGCTGCAGTGAATGAAGAGTTGCCGGCAGCCGTTACGGGAGTGACTCCTCGATCCCATGCCGCGCGAACCGCCGACTGCGTGCCGGAATCACAACCTGATGCAGACTCAGTGCCGATTGAAAGGTTTATTACCCTTGCCGGCGTCTCGTTTTTGGGCACACCAGGAACGGTGATGCCAGCGGCCCAGTGGATTGCTGCAATCAGGTCGGATTCCATGCCGCCGAGAGAGCCAAGAACCCGAATCGGTTGGATTTTGACGCCTGGAGCCACACCTGCAACACCTAAGTCGTTGGTCGAGGCTGCGATTGTGCCGGCAACGTGGGTTCCGTGCCAAGAAGAGTCTTCTTGTGAGGTCCAATCACCCTCATCTGTGGGGTCTGCATCCCAGCCGTCACCATCACGAGCCGATGTCTTGCTAGAAATAAAGTCATACCCCGCCACAACCTTGTCATCGAGGTCGGGGTGCGAGGTAATGCCGCTATCGAGGACAGCGACGACAATGTCCGCACTGCCCTGAGTAACCTGCCATGCCTTGTCGGCATGAATCGAGTAATCGTCATAGAGATACCACTGGCTGCCATAGTGCTGATCGGCGACCACTAAACCGGATGCGGTAGCCACCGAATTGGTTGCGGTCACGTTCACGGTGTAGGGCACGGTTGCAACCAACCCGGTTGGGAGGCAAGAATTCGAGGTTGTCGTGCAGACGAAAGCTTTGCCACTATTCGATGTCGCGGTCACCTTGTAACGCACGGAGTCACCGCCACGCTGGTTTAGTGTCTGACGCTCCCAACTGACTCGATCACCGGCAAAAGCAACATTCTGCGATATCAAAAGTGGTGAGAGCGGTGCCACAATCGGCGTTGCCGAAGCGGTTCGAGATGGAAGGCTGACCTTCGAGGCGTTGAGCACCTTAGTAATCGCGCGCACCCTGAACTGAACCGGAGTGCCGATTGTCAGCCCCTTGGTCAGGGTGATGGTGCGCGAACTTGATGCGGTGCTAGAGACTATCGTTGACCACGCGACCCCATCGGAGGACTTCTCAATTCGGTATCCGGTCAAAACGCCACCATTTAGGCTCTTTGGCGCAACCCACGTCAGTTTGACTCTCGGTGTCCTGGGTGTTTGCGAGTTGAATGCGTTCTTCGCCGAAAGAGACGTCGGGGCTAGCGCGGGCAGCGCGGCGAGTTTGATTGCTGGCGCAACGAAAGTGGCTAGTTCGGCAAGAGTTGATTGCTCGCGAGGCCCGAACCCTGTAGGTGCTAGACCGAGTTGATGATCAACTTCGACCGATTTCAACCTCGGGTCGCGAAGGGCAGCCGATTGAACTAGCCTTGCCTGCTCGTCCGTGATGGGTTTTGAGAATTCGAGGACGAACAGCCCGCCGCCCAGAGCGCGAGACGAAGAGATCGGCACACCGATGGAGTTTGCGGAGGTGGGAGTCGAGTCTGGCGCAATTGGCGAAACACCTGGTGCATATTCAACGATCAAGCCAACTGCTGATGCCGATGCAGAGCGGGAAGGTTGTTGCGAGGCACTGGCAAGGGCTGGTGAGGTTGGCGCGACGAATAGAGCCACGAGTGCCACCAGAGCAGTTGCCAGAAACTTGAACTTCACTTGACGAACATAACCCGATTGCGAAGAAAGTGCGGCAGAACTTTCCCCACTCCCATTGAGTTCTCAGAGAGACTTTTGCATCAAGACGGTGCCGAGCCAGCGACCGAATTTAAAGCCGACCTTGCCAAGGTGCCCCTGGTGCTTAAAACCGAAGCCCTCGTGCAGCTTGACCGAAGCCTCGGCCCCCTTGTCACTGATTACAGCGACGATTTCCTTTACGCCTGCGGCCTTCGATTCACGGATGAGGGCTTCAAGCAGTTTCGAACCGACCCGTTTGCCGATCGCAGCGGGGCGAAGGTAGATCGAGTCTTCGACGGTGCGGCGATAAGCGGCTTTTTGGCGCCAAGGCGCGACGTAGGCGAATCCCAGAATCTGCCCGCTCGGGCTGGTCGCAACCAGAAACGGAAGGTCCATGCCGGTGAGATGGTCGAACTTGCTTCGCCAGTCGGCAAGGGTGAGGGCTTCGAGGTCGAACGTGACCACGGAGTTGCGCACGTAGTAGTTGTAGATTTCGCAAACCTGGCTGAGGTCATCCACGGTCGCCTTGCGAATGGTGTTTTCGCCCTCTTGAGGGGCATCGCCTGAAGCCTTGAGGCGGCGTACCAAGCGCCAACGGGATTCGGAATCTAGCGGCATAATCTCTCTCTAACTAGCAAGACCAATCTACCTCGTCCAGGCCGCGTTCGATGAGCAAGGCATTGGCCTTAGAGAACGGTTTCGACCCGAAAAAGCCTTTGCGAGCCGATAGCGGGCTGGGATGCGCCGACGCGACGATTCCGCACCCTTCAAGCAGTGGCGCGGCAGTCTGCGCGTGATTGCCCCAAAGAATCGCAACGAGTCTCGAATCGGTCTCGGCGACCAGCGCTTTGATCGCGGCATCGGTGAATCGAGCCCAACCGAGTTTGGTGTGCGCTCCCGTCTCACCAACGAGCGTGGTGAGGTGTCGGTTCAGCATCAAGATGCCTCGTGACTGCCAGACCGAAATGTCTCGGTTCTTCGACTGAGTCAGACCTAGGTCGGTCTCGAGTTCGATCAAGATGTTGCGCAGACTTGGCGGCGTGCGAACCCCAGGCGCGACGGCAAAGGCGAGCCCTACCGCATCCCCTTCGGTCGGATATGGGTCTTGCCCGAGAACCAGCACTCGGTTCGATGAAACCGGGGTCTCGAAGGCACGCATGACTCGATCCGCGCGAGGGGCAAGCCGAGGTGCATCCTGGATGCAAGCCAACTCGAGTTCGACCAAAAACTCTCGCTGGTCGGCCAAAGCGACCTGCCAAGTTGGGTGCATTTGCTCAAAGAACATGGCACTTAGCGTAAGCCAAGCAGGTGCTAGTCTGGCGAAGTATCCAATGAAGGAGCCAGATGTACACGCGCGAACTTGCCGACGAAGCGGCAAACTACCTTTCGACCGTTCAGGGAATCCGACGTGAGCTTCACCAGATTCCAGAGTTTGGCCTTCACCTGCCAAAGACGCGCGAGCGCATCCTGGCTTCGATTCACGGACTCGGGGAAATTCACCTGAGCGACAACATTTCGAGCATCGTTCTCCACATTAAGGGCGCTCAGCCAGGCCCAACGGTTTTGCTGCGCGCCGACATGGATGCCCTGGCCGTGCAAGAAGACACCGGACTCGAATACGCCTCGACTAACGGGTACATGCACGCCTGTGGACACGACCTGCACATGGCAATCGGCATCGGAGCTGCGCACCTGATTGCCACCCACAAAGACCGACTCAAGGGCGATGTTCTGGTCTGGTTCCAGCCGGGCGAAGAAGGTCACGGCGGTGCCGACATCATGCTCGAAGAGGGCATGCACATGGTCACGGGCAACAAGCCAATCGCTGCCTACGGAATCCACGTGACCTCGGCCTGGCAGCCACCGCGCACCTTCGGCGGAAAGTCTGGCGCTCTCATGGCATCGGCCAGCGACATGATCGTCACCTTCAAGGGACGAGGCGGACACGGCTCGAGCCCATGGATGTCAAAGGATCCGATCTCGGCGATGAACGAGGCGATCAGTGGTCTGCAGACCAAGATCAACAAGTCGATCAACGTTTTCGACCCTGTTGTCATCAACGTGGGGTGGATTAAAGCCGGTGACGACCACACCACGAACGTCATTCCAGAAACCGCGTCGTTCGGTGCGACGGTTCGCACCTTCTCTCCGGGCATGCTCGAGCAACTTCGCACCCACGTCACCGACTACCTCAACGGCATCGCGAGCGCTTATGGAGTCGAGGTCGAACTCGAATTTGGTAAGTATGCAACCGAAGTCGTGATGAACGACCCAGCCGCCACGGAGCGCGTGCGCAGGGTAGTCAAGGGAGTCTGGGGTGAAGACCGCTGGATGGAGTGGCCTCACCCAATCGCCGGTGCAGAAGACTTTGGCTCAATCGTTCGAGAGATTCCTGGCGCGTTCATCTTCTTAGGTGCGTCACCAGATGGTCAAGCGTGGCAGCAAGCCGCTCCGAACCATTCGAACCATGCGGTTTTCGACGACTCGGTGATTCCAGACGGATCTGCCCTGCTCGCCGGCTTGGCCTTCGACGTGCTCGACGAGGCCGCATCCGCGTAACTTCGCGTCACACTGTTACCCCGTATTTCACGCCTATTTGCTCGCGATATCGTCAAAACCTAACATGAGCAACGATCCAGCAAACTGGGGCTTCGAGACCGCACAGATTCACGCGGGAGCGACCCCCGACCCAACCACCAACTCCCGCGCGGTGCCGCTCTACCAGACCACCGCATACGTTTTTAACTCCAGCGAGCACGCCGCAAAGCTGTTCGGTCTCGCCGAGTTTGGCAACATCTACACCCGCATCATGAACCCAACTCAGGATGTCGCCGAAAAGCGCATCGCCGCGCTTGAAGGGGGAACCGCTGCTCTCTTGCTCGCATCGGGTCAGGCTGCCGAAACTTTCGCAATCTTGAACATCGCTCAGGCCGGTGACCACATCGTTGCCTCGTCGACCATCTATGGCGGAACCTACAACCTCTTCAAGTACACCCTGCCGAAGCTTGGCATCACGACCACCTTCGTCGAGAACCAAGACGACTTGAAGGAGTGGCAGGCTGCCGTTCAGCCGAACACCAAGGCGTTCTTCGCCGAGACCATCGGAAACCCAAAGGTCAGCATCCTCGACATCGAAGGAGTCGCTTCGGTCGCCCACAAGAACGGTGTTCCGCTGATCGTGGACAACACAGTTGCCACTCCATACCTGATTCAGCCACTCAAGCACGGCGCTGACATCGTGGTTCACTCGGCCACCAAGTTCCTCGGTGGTCACGGAACCGTAGTTGCCGGCGCAATCGTCGACGGCGGAAAGTTCGAATGGTCAAAGAGCGACAAGTTCCCAGGGCTGACCGAGCCAGACCCCTCGTACCACGGAGTGAACTACACCGCAGCCCTCGGCGACGCAATCGCCTACATCATCAAGGCGCGAGTTCAGTTGCTTCGCGACATCGGAGCCGCCGTTGCACCGAACAACGCATGGCAGTTGCTGCAGGGAATCGAAACCCTGTCGCTTCGCATCGAGCGCCACGTCGAGAACGCACAGAAGATTGCCGAGTTCCTCGCTAAGCACCCTCAGGTTGAGAGCGTGAACTACGCGGGCCTCAAGTCGTCGCCTTGGCACAAAGCCGCCAAGAAGTATGCACCGAAGGGCGCCGGAGCAATCGTCTCGTTCGAGATCAAGGGTGGCGTAGCTGCTGGTTCGAAGTTCGTCGAAAGCCTCGAACTGTTCAGCCACGTGGCTAACATTGGAGATGTACGCTCGCTGGTGATTCACCCAGCAAGCACCACACACTCCCAGCTGACCCCAGAGCAGCAGCTCACCACTGGTGTTACGCCGGGCTTGGTTCGCCTTTCGGTCGGACTCGAGTCTTTCGATGACCTCGTAGCCGACCTGAAGGCCGGTTTTGAGGCGGCAAAGAAGTAGTTGGAATTTCAGACATCTGAGGACAGTGTTCCGTCAGGCTTCATCACAGATGAGCTCTCCCGACAGCTAGTCGGCAGACCACCTGCGACCGGAGCTTGGCGGGACGGTGACCCCTCGGGTGACCGCCAGTTTGCGCCCCTACCCACACTCAAGTTGGGTAGCGGGCGCGAACTTGCTTCTGCACGAATTGCGTTTGAGACATGGGGCACACTCAACGACGATAAATCGAACGCGGTACTCGTGCTGCATGCACTCACCGGAGACTCGCACGCCGTAGGCGCTGCATCCAAGGCACACCCGACCGAGGGTTGGTGGAGCGAAATCATCGGCCCTGGTCTCGCCATCGACACCGACCGCTGGTTTGTGGTCGCCCCGAACATGCTCGGAGGATGCCAGGGCTCCACCGGACCGGCGTCTCTCGACCGACAGGGTCGCGAATATGGCTCTCGTTTTCCTTATCTGACAATCCGCGACCAAGTTTTGGCTCAAAAAGAGTTCAGCGACGTAATCGGAATTTCGAAGTGGCACGCGATCATCGGCGGCTCGATGGGTGCGATGCATGTGCTCGAGTGGGCCATCGACTATCCAGAGCGTGTTGACAATATCGCCGTGATTGCCGCGCCGCCCGTGTCGACCGCCGATCAGATTGCGCTCAACTCGGTTCAACTCGAAGCGATCAAGACCGACCCCGCCTTCAACAAGGGCCACTACTACGACGCAAAGGCCGGATTCGGACCACACCGCGGGCTGGCTCTGGCGAGACGCATGGCCCTGTTGAACTACCGGTCGCCTCACGAGCTGAACGACCGTTTTGGTCAGACCTGGCAGAGTGACATCAGTCCGCTTGGCGCTGGTGGACGCTGGGCGGTCGAGTCATATCTCGATTTCCACGGCAACAAATTCACCCGTCGCTTCGACGCAAACTCTTACATCACCCTCGTCGAAGCGATGAACTCGCACGATGTCGGCCGAGACCGAGGAGGTGTCGAGAAGGCTTTGGGCAGCATTCGTGCCCGTTCTTTGGTGGCCGGAATCGATAGCGACCGACTCTTTCCGATCTCGGGTCAACAAATCATCGCCGACCACATCGGTGGCGAACTCGTCGGCGGCCAACTTCGCACCATCGAGAGCGAATATGGGCACGACGGTTTCCTGATCGAATTCGAAAAGGTCGGGCCTCTGCTTCGAGAACTGCTCGAAGGCTAGTGAAGGCACTCGCAAACGGTTCTGAGTCGAATTAGCTCGCGGTGTCGACTGCGGTCTTTTGATTCGCCAGCGCGGTTAGGCGCACATTCGCATAAACCAGCAAGGCCAGCTCGAGCAGGTTGCGAACCGTCAGAACCGCAGTGCCGGCCCATCCGCCCCACACTAGGTCGTCGTAGAGCACCGGATAGACCAGCCAGGTGGCCAACGACAGGGCCAAGACCAAGCAGCTAGCCAACCGCCACCGCTCGACACCATAAAGAACTCCAAGGATGATCGGCACAGCCAACCACGAAATGAACTGTGGTGAGC
The DNA here is from genome assembly GCA_041169265.1 of Actinomycetota bacterium. GTDB lineage: Bacteria > Actinomycetota > Actinomycetes > Actinomycetales > Microbacteriaceae > Rhodoluna. The sequence goes on along the minus strand of JBEEJJ010000084.1, from coordinate 2,164 downwards.
CAACCTTGTTGAAAAAGATCAGGTCACAGGTGCCGGTCAGGGCGGTCCAGGTGATGACCTCGGATGCTCGGGCGACGCCTCGACGTGTGGCAAGCCAACCCAGCACGAAGGTGATTGCGATTGCCCCGAGCTGAACCGGACCAAGCCACCAAGCAAGCCAGTCGGTGTTAGCACCGAAAACTTCGAAGGTCATCAATGGCCCGTTGTAGGTAATTCCTGCGTCACTTGCACCGAGTGCTCCCGCCCAGACCCAAGGCATCGCAGCGGGCGATTCGATCTGAATTCCTCGGTCGGTTTGTCCGGAGACAAACGAGAGCAGACTTGCGTTGCCGCCTAGCAGCAAACCCACGATCAATAAGAGCGCACTGACGCCGGCACCGATGCGCAGTGTCGACCAGATTTTGTTTCGGTCGAACAGAAGTGGTGCAAACAGAGCCACGGGCCAGATCTTGATCCAGGCTGCGAAAGTGAAAGCCGCGGCAGCAGACCGTTGAGATTGCAAGGTCAGGGCCAGGGCACCGAGAACCGCGAGCGCAACACTCCACGAGTCAATGCGGCTGATCGAGACCGGTCCGAGCGCAAACGTGAACCCGACCCACGCGTAGCCGGCAAGGTAGCGGGCTCGGCGTGACGGCGCTTGCGCATCCCTGCGATAGAGCACGAGCATCGTAGTGACGGTCAAAGTCACCAACAGACGCAATACGAGCCAGCCCAGCTCGTAGTTGGTTGGCGAGATGATGCTCGCACCAACGATTGGCACGAGTGCGGGAAATGGATAGACCCACGGGGATGCGATTCCCAGAAGTTGCCCGTATTTCAAAACGTTGTCGGCCCACGGTTTGTAGGCGAATAGCAGGTCGCCCATCGGTGTGCCCTGCCCGTAGCGCGAGGTGGCAAGCCAAACCAAAACCAGCTGGCAAAGCGTGGCAACCGCCAAGAGAACCGGGAGCCTGAACAGTGCTTTTTCGATCATTGCCAAGACTTGACCACCTCTCGAACCGCTTCGGCTACATCTAGCGCTGCGATCGGGCCAGCCCGTTCGGCAAGGCGCGCGGCCTCGGAGTGAAGCGAAACCGCGAGTATGGCGACTTCGACGAGGTCTAGGTCAGAAAGATGTGCATTTGAGGCAAGAAGTGCACCCACGATGCCAGCCAAAACGTCACCGGTGCCTGCTGTCGCCAGCGAGGCTGGGTTGGGGCCAACGGCCACCACCTCTCCCGCCGGCGAAGCAATCAAAGTCATGCTGCCCTTGAGAACGACGACCTGCTCGAGCATCGTGGCCGCGGCACTCACAGCCTCGTAGTCGAGTTCGAAGTGCCTGCCGAAACGGTCGAGCAACCTTGCCAGCTCCCCCGCATGCGGAGTCAAAATCGCAGTCATCGGCTCGAGCTCGGCGAAGTCGATTACATCGAGCGCGCCAGCATCGATCACCTTGAGCGGAGCATCCAAGTGGCTCAATATCGCAGAAACCCTGGGCTCGTCATCCTTGGTGATTCCCGAACCAAGCACCCATGCGTCGGCTCGCCCATCCTGGCAAACCGTTTCGGGACGCACTTCGAGCAGCAGATTGCTTACGCTCGACGGACCAACATATCGAACCAAACCTATTCCGGTGCGCATCGCTGCGGTCACGCCCAGAATCGCAGCACCGGGATAAGCATCCGATCCGGTCACGAAACCTACCACTCCACGCGAATACTTGTCGTCGTGCTCGGTTGGCACGCGCAACAGGTCGAGACGCAGGTCGGAGTTCATGGCTCAACGCTACCAACGAGGCTGGTTTAGGCTGGGAATCTGACCGAGACCGGGTGAACAGCATGACCAAACTTTTTGAACCGATCACTTTGCGCGGCGTTGAAGTGCGAAACCGAATCTTCATCGCACCGATGTGCATGTATTCCTGCGAAGACCGCGACGGGATGCCCAACCAGTGGCACCTCGTTCACCTAGGTTCTCGCGCCAGCGGTGGCGCTGGCATGATCATCGCCGAGGCAACCGCGGTTCGTCCTGACGGACGAATCACGCCGTGGTGCACGGGTCTTTGGAATGAAGCCCAGGCCGCGCGCTGGAGCGAGGTCAACGACTTTATCCGCTCGCAGGGCGCAAAATCGGCTATCCAGTTGGCGCATGCCGGGCGCAAGGCCTCAACCCACCGCGAGGGTTC
>JBEEJJ010000083.1:0-5023 GCA_041169265.1 Actinomycetota bacterium | reverse complement strand
TTTGGTCGAGACGACCACTTCGAACTTTGGACTAAGGCGCTGGATGTGTTTTTGGAGCGTGCGGGTGGGCGTCGAATAGTTGTGAACGCCACCCCGTGGGCTGTTAGCAACGACCAGGGGCAGCCGGTAAACGGCGACGCATCGAAGGCGATTGCTTTCAATACCAGCGCAGAACGATACTTTGCCGAGCTCGCCGCTCGAGGGTTAGAAATAATTCGGGTCGATCAAAACGAAGCCTTGGCGCTGAGCACGCACAAATGGGGCGAGGCACCGTTCCACTATGTTGAAGGCACCTACCACGCGTTTTTGAAGCAGCTCAAAGCCTTAATCGGTTAGACCAGCCATCCATCATCTGTGCACGACGTTGACCAAGAAGTGCCAGCCGACCCACCACCAGCCGAGCATGATCGCGATACGCGTAGTTCTGTGATGCATGATTCGGTCGATCATTGCCGCCACGTTGGCCACGGGTGACTTTGGGTTTCGCGTCAAAATCCAAAGCAGCAAGCCGGCCAACACAAAAAATATGTAGCCGCCAATAATCAGTTCGGTCGTCAAGGTTCTGCTCGCATCCCCGTTAGGTTCATCGGCGCTCCCAAAGTCGCAACAAACCCACTCCGATTAGGAGCCAAAGGATAACGAATGCCGCCTGGCCAAAGAGAGTGTCGAGCAGGGGATCGATAAGCACAGAAATCGTTGGGAAAGTATGGAGGTTGTTCACGAGCTGGCCGAGGATGTTCGCCATGAACTCCCAACAGGTTAGCGAGAGGGCCAAGATCGCCCAAATGAGCCGAGCACGGGCAAGCCTGACATCGGGTTTTTCTTTGGGCCCGCGATCGGTATACCAAACGAGCCTTAGAACAAAGGGCAACAAAGCGAGAACCAAAAGTCCGTGCACATAGGAGTGTCTGGGAAAAATACTGAGGGCAATCGTGAATACCAACACTCCCCAAACAAGCCACGGGCGGGCGACCTTGATGCGTTTGCCGAAACGGCTACCTAAAACTCCGGATGCGCTGATCCAGATTGCGATCGTGCAAAGAGTGAAGACCGTAGTGTCGAAAAAGCTGCCGCGAAACACCTGAAGAGCGGCGGTCATTGCAAAAACCCAGAACCACGGGTTCTTAAATCCGGAAATGACCATAGCTTTGCGCACACTGCAAGGCTAGTGCCGCTGGCCGATGGAGATTCACCAAACCAATCGCAAGCGATTGCAAAAATAACAACTCGGTTACTCCGTTGATTTCACAAGTTTCAAGGGTTTAGAGTGTTACAAAGACTGCAAGCGTTTGCAATTTCATCGGAGGAACCCATGACTGGAGCCAGCATCCTTGTTTATGCTGAGCGCGTCGGCGGCAACCTCGGCGAGATCGAAAAGTTGCTGGCCGGCCCGCTCTCTGCCTTCACCGGAGTGCACGTTTTGCCGTTCTTTCACCCTTACGACGGTCATGACGCTGGATTCGACCCGATCGACCACACCATCGTCGATCCTCGACTGGGTGACTGGTCAGACTTCAAGCGCATCTCAGAGACTCACGAACTGACCGCCGACCTAATCGTCAACCATGCCTCATACCTGTCACCCGAATTCATCGACTGGCAAGAAAAAGGCGACGATTCAGAGTTCGCCGGAATGTTCCTAACCTTCGATGTCGTTTTCCCAGACGGCGGAACCGAAGACGGAATCACTTCGTTCTATCGTCCACGCCCGGGCCTGCCGTTCACCGCATACGAGGTAAAAGGGCGACGCCGACTGGTCTGGACCACCTTCATGCCGAGCCAGGTTGACATCGACATCAAACACCCAGCCGGTCAGGCCTACCTGGTGCGCATTCTTGAAGCGTTGAAGAGCGGTGGAGTTAAGGTCGTGCGCCTCGACGCGGTTGGATACGCGGTAAAGACTCCGGGCACCGACTCGTTCATGACGCCCGAGACCCTTGCTTTTGTCAGCGAGATCACCGAACTTATTCACAGTTATGACATGCGAGTGCTCGTTGAGGTTCACGCTCACTACACTCAGCAACTCGACATCGCCCCTCTGGTCGACCTCATCTACGATTTCCAGACCGCGCCGTTGCTGCTGCACTCGTTCTTCACGGGAACCGTCGATCGACTGGCCGACTGGTTCAAGATTCGCCCGAACAACTGCCTGAACGTGCTCGACACCCACGATGGCTACGGCGTGATCGATGGCGGCCCAATCAACGGTCGCCCTGGACTCATCACCCAAGAAGAGATGGCCTACATCTTCGAGCGCGCATCTGAGAACACGGGTGGGCACTCCGACATAGCCAGCGTGGTGCCACAGTGGTTCACGCTGCCTCACCAGATCAATGCGACTCTGCCAAACATCCTGGCCGACGACATCGCCTATGTCGCGAGCCGTGCGGTTCAGTTCTTCTTGCCGGGCGAGCCGCAGGTTTACTACGTAGGACTTTTCAACGGCATGGATGACCAGCAGCTGTTCGAGCGCAGCGGCCAGGGTCGTGACGTAAACCGTCACCACTACACACCTGCCGAAATCGAACAAGCGCTAGCGCAGCCCGTGACCCAGGCGATCATCGGACTTGCCCGCATCCGCCGGCTTTCGGTTTTCGAAGGCGAATTCTCGTGGACCGTAACCGGACCAACCAGCATTAAATTGGCCTGGCAAAAAGGCTCGGACTCGGCATCTCTCGAAATTGACACCAAACAAGGTGGCTCTGGTTTCTTGATTGAGATCCACGAAGGCGGCAACGTTCGTCGCGCGGCAACTATCGAAGAGCTCGCCGCCATCTGAGCAATACCCGTAGCGGCAAGACCAGAACCGCTATGCTGAACTCACGTTTTGTGCGAAACGCAATCTGAAATCACGGGGTTAGTTTGCGCACTTTTTATCGTTCTTTTGCCACACTCTTGCTGGCACTCTCGCTAACAGCGATTAGCTCACAAAGCCAAGCCCTTACGATCAACAAAATCGTGAACTCCCCGAAATCTTTATCGGCGACCGCCTCGAGCCAAAGCATTTTGTTGAAATGGACGAAAGCCACAAGCTCGACTAGGGCGAGAATCACGGGTTACCAGATCACGATCACAAGCGGATCTTGGCGAAGCGTGAAGACCGCCTCGGCCTCGGCAAGCTCATACCGTGTTTCTGGTTTGACCAACTCGAAGACCTATCGGTTCATCTTGCAAGCAATCAGCGGAAAATATCTGTCGAGCAGCATTTCGATTCTGGCGAAACCAAAGCTAACTCTGCTCTCAAACTCGATTGAATTCATGCAACCAAGCGATATGTTCATGGGTGCAGAGGATCAGCAACTCTTGGCCCTCACCAACGGAGCGGATGCGATTTTTGAATCCACCACACCGTCTACCTGCTCGGTAACCGGTGACAAGGTGAAGGCTTTGGCCGTTGGCGATTGCATCATTCGTGCAACCTCGCCCGCAGCCGGCCGCTACGCCGCGGCGACGCCAGTCGAGCGGTTGCTGACTATCGCTCCGCCACCCGTTCCACTGAATAAGGTGCTCCTTTGGTCTGACGAATTCGATTCAGCCGCGGGATCCGCCCCCTCCTCTGCTAACTGGACTGCCGACGTTTCCGATGGATGCGGACCTCCGTATAACAACTGTGGTTGGGGCAATGCCGAAAAGCAGTACTACGTCACCAACGCGAACGTTGTCGATGGTTCATCCGATGGAATTTTGAACATCTTCGCAAAGCGTCAAACCAACGCCACGAACTACAACTGCTACTACGGACGATGCGAGTGGACTAGCGGCAAGATCACGACCTATGGCAAAGTCGGGTTCACCTATGGCTACATGGAAGCCCGAATGAAGCTGCCCGCCGGCGAGGGAAGCTGGCCGGCATTCTGGATGCTCGGCACCAACATCGCATCGGTGCCTTGGCCGGACTGCGGCGAGATCGACATCATGGAATACAAGGGCTCAGCCCCTACCGTGACCTACGGAACGCTCCACTACGGAAAGTCTGGCGTGCATCAAATGCTTGGTGGCACCAAGGACACACTCGTCGACTTGAGTGCTGCCTACCACCGCTATGGCGTGCTGTGGAAACCGGATGAGGTGACCTTCTTCATCGACGACATCCTCGTCTATAAGGCCAGAAAGTCAGACAGTGGCATGGCCGTTTGGCCGTTCGGTCCGAATGCCCAAGGCAAAGATCAAGACTTCTATTTGATCCTCAACCTTGCCATGGGAGGCAACTTTGGTGGCGCGGTGGATAGTTCACTCGATGCCGCAACGCTGAGCGTCGACTGGGTGCGTTATTACTCTGTCGACGGCCTTGGCAAAGTGACAAACAAGTAGTCCCCTAACAAAAAGGAAACCGGCAATGAGAAAAGTTCTAAAGAGATTTCTACTTGGAGCAGCGGCTGCACTTGCCCTGGTTGGCGCAACGTCAATCACCCCGGCATTCGCCGCGACTTATAACCCACCGGTCGATGGGTTTTATGTGATGCGACTCGTATCGCCTCTGCCGGGCGCTGCTAACAGCGTTGACCTGACAACTGATGCCAAAGGCGACTGGGACCAGTTCTATGGCAAGGGGCTCAAGGCCTACTCGATGTATGCCGATGTTGGCGGAGACGTAACACTGACGTACAAATACACGACTAAGTCTGGAAGCCCGGTCACGAACGCGACCGTTTACTTGATCGTGAATAAGAAGTACTCGTGCAGCAAGACCACGTTCTACACCCCACAAACCACCAACTACCCGGGTGGCAATCGCAACAACGACACCCATGCGATTGTGCGCGACTGGTGTGGCGATCAGCCACAGATGGGAGCTGGAGAAACCGCGATCATCGGCACAACAGATTCGTTCGGCAAGGCGACCTACACGCTGAAGAACTACAACATCAGCGGTGAACTTTTTCCGAGCGCGCTAAACAAGGTGAACCTCTATTCGAAGGGCGTGAAATGCGCCGATGATTCGATGTGTCTTCAGACGACACTTGCACCAAGCATGAACCCTCACCCGAATGAAGCCGATGAGCGAACCGAAGACAAAGACCTC
>JBEEJJ010000082.1:0-7029 GCA_041169265.1 Actinomycetota bacterium | reverse complement strand
TGCGGTGTTGGTGCTGCAACGCGACCTTGGAACATCCCTGCTTTATTTCGGTCTGTTCCTGGTCATGATTTATGTGGCAACCGGACGAGCGATATATGTTGTGGTAGGTCTAGGCATGTTCGCAACCGGCGCGCTCGTGGCCTCGCAAGTGATGGATTATGTGGCTGGGCGTTTTGGTGCATGGCTCGACGCATTCAACCCGGAGCGCTACGACGCGGTAGGTGGTTCGTATCAGCTGGTGCAAGGCCTGTTTGGTCTGGCCCACGGAGGCCTGTTCGGCACCGGACTCGGTGGCGGAGTGCCGCAACTCGTGCCGCTGGCCGTTCGGCACCGGACTCGGTGGCGGAGTGCCGCAACTCGTGCCGCTGGCCGAAAGCGACTTCATCATCACTTCGCTCGGTGAAGAACTCGGCCTCGTCGGCTTCTTTGTGATTCTGCTTTGCTACCTGCTGTTGATTCAGCGCGGCATGCGCATCGCCTTTAAACACCAAGACGATTTCTCGCGTCTGCTCGCCGTCGGGTTCTCGTTCGTGATCGCCCTGCAGTGCTTCATTGTTATCGGTGGAGTCACTCGCGTGGTTCCGCTGACCGGTCTGACCACGCCACTTCTGGCTGCGGGTGGATCTTCGCTGCTCGCCAACTGGATGATCATCGGCCTGCTGCTTCGCCTAAGCGACTCGGTGGCAGTCAAGCGAGGTGCCGCCGATGAATAAACAACTTCGCCGAGTTTCACTCGTGATCGCCGCGATGTTCTTGAGCCTGTTTGTCTCGAGCACGACCCTTCAGGTGATCAGCGCGGATGCCCTAAACAGTGACCCCCGCAATGTGCGCACCGTCTACGACTCCTATGAGACTCAGCGCGGCGCGATACTTGTGGATGGTCAACCCATCGCCTTCAGCACCAAGACCGACGATGAGTTCCACTACCTGCGCGAGTATTCGAACATCCGTTACTCGGCGGTCACCGGTTTCTTCTCGTTCTTCAACGGTGCCACCGGACTCGAGGCTTCGTCGAACGACTACCTCACCGGCAAGAACTCGTCGCAGTTCTTCGAGCAGATCAACGCGCTGTTCTCGGGAAACCCTGTCATCGGTGGCTCGATTGAGCTGACTATCGATCCGAAAGTTCAGAAGGTCGCCTGGGATGCGCTCGGCAACATGAAGGGAGCGGTCGTCGCGATCGACCCGAGCACCGGAAACATCATCGCGATGGTTTCGAAGCCGGGATTCGATGCCAACCGTCTTGCCAGCCACGACTCGACCGAGGCAACCCAGAACTATCAAAGCCTGATCGGCAACAAGGGTGATCCGCTCATCAACCGAGCAATTTCGGGTGACCTCTATGCGCCAGGGTCGGTGTTCAAGCTGATCGTGTCGGCCGCCGCCATCGAGAGCGGCAACTTCTCGCCAGACAGCAAGATCAACAACCCCTATAAGTTCAAGCTGCCCGGCACCGAGACCTATGTCTACAACTCGGGCGAAGGTCGTTGCGGGGGCCAGAGCACGGTGTCATTGACCGATGCTCTGCGCTATTCGTGCAACGTTCCGTTCGCCCAGGTCGGCATTCAACTGGGCCAAGACAAGATCCGCAGACAGGCCGAGCTGTTTGGCTTTGGAAAGAGCATCCGTGTGCCGCTCTTGGTGACGCCGAGCGTTTATCCCGATTCAATGGACGATGCCCAGACCGGGCTTTCGGCATTCGGACAGTTTGACGTGCGCGTGACCCCGATGCAGATGGCTATGGTCGCAAGCGCTATCGCCAATGGTGGAACACTGATGAAACCGAACCTGATCGAAAACGTGCTGTCGTCAAACCTCGCCTCGCTCTATCAGCCAAAGCCGGTCGAGTATTCGAAGCCGGTTTCGCCGAACACCGCCAAGCTGCTCACCGAAATGATGGTGAAGGCAGTCAGCAGCGGAGTCAGTGGCAACGGTCAAGTGCCCGGCGTGCGCACCGCAGGCAAGACGGGCACCGCCCAAAACGGTGAGAACGACCCATACACTCTTTGGTTCACCGGCTTTGCACCCGCCGAAAACGCCAAGGTTGCGGTCGCCGTGGTCATCGAGGATGGCGGCGGCATGGGGCAAAACGGACGAGGCAACTCGCTCGCCGCACCGGTCGCCCGCAAAGTCATGATGGCGGTGCTTGGCAAATGAAACCAGAAGTAAATCTGCTCTATGGCGGGCGTTACAGGCTTAAATCGCGAATTGCGATTGGCGGCATGGGTGAGGTTTGGCAAGCGCACGACGAAATCATCCTTCGCGATGTCGCCATCAAGATTTTGAAACCCGAATACATGGGCGAGCCAGGCTTTCTGGAGAGGTTCCGCACCGAAGCGCGTCACGCGGCGATGGTCGATCACGAGGGAATCGCAAACGTCTATGACTATGGCGAGGACGGTGGCTCGGCCTATCTCGTTATGGAGCTGGTTCCCGGCGATTCGCTCGCGAAGATTCTTGAGCGTGACAAGACCATGCCGGTCGAGAAGGTGCTCGACATGATGTCGCAAACCGCTCGCGCACTTCACGAGGCACACCTGGCCGGGTTGGTTCACCGCGACGTCAAGCCGGGCAACCTGTTGATTACTCCGGATGGTCGAGTCAAGATCACCGACTTCGGCATCGCCCGAGTGGCCGACCAGGTTTCGCTCACGGCAACCGGGCAAGTCATGGGAACCGTGCAATACCTCTCGCCCGAGCAAGCCACCGGCAAACCCGCGACACCTGCGACCGACATCTATTCGTTGGGCATCGTCGCATACGAGTCACTTAAGGGGTCTCGTCCGTTCACCGGCGAAACCCAGATGGCGATCGCGATGGCTCAAATCAACGACGCCCCGCCAGCGTTGCCAAACGACATCCCCGAAACGGTCGCTGCTCTCGTCATGGCGTGCCTCGCCAAGAAACCGGCTGCCCGACCAGAAAGCGCGTTGGCCCTGGCCGAGCAAGCCGAAGAGCTGATGGCGAACCGACCAAAGCGAGCCACTCGCACACGCCTGATCACCACGCACAACCCGGTCGTCGACACCGAGACCACCGTGCTCGAAACCAAAAAAGACGAGGATGGGCCAACCAAAACCACCGCGATTTGGCCATGGATTGCCGTGGTTGGTGCACTGGTGCTCACTTCTTTGGTCGTGCTCGGGGCGATGTTCTTCGGCGGTGGCACGACACCTACCCCGAGCCCGACACCGAGCCAAACGCAGTCCCAGTCGCCAACACCGACCGAGTCAACCACCCCAACGCCGAGCGAGAGCCCGACCGACCCGAACACCGTGGTCGTGCTTTCGAGCGACATCTTCGGGCTCAACATCGACGATGCCGCGAGCTATCTCGAGTCGCTCGGTCTCATGGTGCAAAAGTTTGAGGGGCTAGAGGTCGCCAACGATGATTCACGCTTGCTCACCGTCTATGACGCGAGCCCGCTCGGCCAGTTGACCAAGGGCAGCACAATCTCGCTCGTTTATTACATTCCGTTCGCCAACCCGGCCCCAGACCCCAATGGCTAAAGAGCCCCAAGACTAAACTGAACTCAGAAAAGCGGAGCTGAAACTTGACCGAAAACCAACGAATCCTGGCCGAACGATACGTCGTTGGCAGCCTGATCGGCCGCGGGGGCATGGCCGATGTCTATGAGGGAACCGACAACCGCCTCGGACGCAAGGTCGCGATCAAGTTGCTCAAGTCAGACCTGGCCAACGACCCGAGCTTCGAGGCTCGCTTCAAGCAGGAGGCTCAGGCATCGGCCCGCATGGCGCACCCCACCATCGTGCGTGTCTATGACGCCGGCGAAGAGATCTCGACAGATTCGAACGGCAACCAGCGTCGCACCCCATACATCGTCATGGAATACGTTCGCGGAACCCTGCTTCGCGACCTGATTCACCAGGGCAACATCACGATTCCAGAAGCGCTCGGCTACGCCGAAGGGGTTTTGACCGCACTCGAGTTCTCGCACCGCGCCGGGGTTGTGCACCGCGACATCAAGTCGGCCAACATCATGATCACCGACACCGACCAGGTGAAGGTCATGGACTTCGGCATCGCCCGAGCGATCAGCGACTCATCAGTCACGCAGGCTCACACCGTCGGCATCGTCGGCACGGCGCAATATTTCAGCCCTGAGCAAGCACGTGGTGAAACCGTGGATGCGCGAACTGACCTCTATTCGACTGGCGTCTTGCTCTATGAAATGCTCGCCGGTCGTCCACCGTTCAAGGGCGACACCGCGGTTTCGGTGGCCTATCAGCACGTGAGCGAAGCCGTCATTCCGCCATCGACTTTCAACCCGCTGATTAGCGGCGAACTAGACCAGGTCGTGCTGCACGCACTCGCCAAAGACCGCAGCGAGCGCTATCAAAGTGCCGAAGAGTTCCGCGAGCACTTGCTCGCCGCCGACATCACGCCACCAACTCCCGGTGAGGCGGTCTCGGCCGAAAGCGCCGAAAACGTGAATGCCGAAACCACCGAAGGCGAAGGCGTTTGGGCACCGGAACCGACCACCGGCGAACTGCCAGAAGTTGAGGCGACCGAAGGTGTCGAACAAGCCGAAGCGCCGCAAGACAGCCTCGACGAGTTTGAGGCACTGCTTGTCGCCGGCGGGCTCGAAGCCACTTCAACGGTTGCGACCATCGCTCAACCCGCGGCGCCTGCCGCACAACCCGACTCGCCAGAGACTCACTCAGAACCTGCTCCAGCCACCCCGGTAGCACCGATCGAAGCGGTTGCCGAGGTTGCGCCAGCATCCAAGCCAGTTTTCAACCAGCCGATTGCGAAGACCGAAGCGATCACCACCGACACCGACCCGTTCGGCGCACTCGGGCTTAAATTCGACAAGGATGCCGAAGACAACTCCGGCGACGCTGCAACCGAGACGGGCTCGACAAAAACCAAGACCAAAACCCCAGCTCTGCAAAACCCTGGCATGCTCTGGGGATTCGGCTCTGCGGCTGTAGTTTTCATGGTCGGCATGATCGTTTGGTTGCTCACCATTTCACTGCCAAACCTCAACCCGAACCCAGGTGGCATCCCCGTTGCCGATGTCACCGGCAAGGTTTATCAAGAGGCCTATGACACGCTGACCGGCCAGAAGCTTCTTGTCGACCGCCAGTATGAGCCAAGCGAAACGGTTGCGGCCGATACCGTGATTCGCACTGATCCGATTGCCGGAACATCCGTGCCTGAGAACACCACCATCACCGTTTGGGTTTCGACGGGCAAGGCGCAGATCGACATGCCAGACCTAAAAGGCATGACCGAACTGATGGCTACCGACCTTTTGGCGCAGAGCAAACTTACTCTGGGTGAAATCGTTCAAGGGCATTCGGCCACTGTTGCCGCGGGTCAAATTATCGAAACAGATCCGCCGGCTGGCACCAAGGTGTCACGAACTATTCGATCAGCGAAGCTAAGGGTTATTTGACTGCACCGGATGTTGCACTCACGGTTGAGATTGGCACACTTGAAGCTTGCGACACAACCCCGGCGGGAACCACGGTCGTGGGCCAGTCGATTGCCGCGGGCACAGCCCCGGCGGGCTCAACCATCGTGCTTTATGTGACTTGTAAACCCTAGACGGCGATTTTTGAAATCAGCGGTCGAGAAGCAAGCGAAACTTCTCGCAGCACGTCAGGCGTGAAGTGCCTCGGGTCGTGTGTCTTCTCGGTCAAGAACGGATCGACCTCGACCACTTTCACCACATCTGGTTTGATCTCAGCAAGCGTGCGCCACGCGTCGTTGAAAGAGACAAACCTCTCAGGAGTCACTCCATAAGGAAGTTCTGCGTCAAAGTTCTGTGAAGGGAGAACTGCAATAATCTCTGCTTCGTACTCGATAACTTTGCCGACTAGAGCCTCGATCGCCTTGCGATAGGTTTCGAGGCTTGGCGGCTCCGCCCAGAACCTGTCGTCGTAATCGTTAAAGACGCCGTAGATGTATGTGCTCATCTGGGCAAGTTCGTCTGGCTTTGTGAGCATTTCTTCGAGCTTGAAGATTCGCGGCCAGTTGTCCCAAGCTATTCCGGCGACACCCAGATAGTGAGCCAAGGCGCCGCTCTGACAGTTCGCCATGATTCTGAGTGGCACCGGCTCGATTGGGGTGCTCTCTTCTGCTAACTTCTCACGGAATGTCGCGTCACTGGGGTCAACAAATCTGACCCAACTCGCATCGAACATTTCGTGAGGCAGTTCAAGCTCAGGAAAAGCTTCCTGCAGAATGCGGCCAACGGCCTGTTCGACTCCCATGTTCATGATTCGACACGAATAGGTCAGGTGAACCAGCTTCTTCCAAGACACACAAGCAAACCCGACCAGACCATAAAAACCAAAGTCATCCCAGACAAACACGGCAAAAGTGTCGTTTCGCGGATTGATCAAGAACTCAGGCATCGAGCCTTCTGGCACTCGAGACTTGGTGAAGTTCATCTGATTGGTTCGGTTGATCAGCTCTTCGATTCGCCCTGCATATGGCAGGTTATCTGAGCGGCGAACCAGCGCGACTCGAATGTTGCAGGTCTCTAGAAACTCTCGATTGTCCAAACCTGACGCCGTCTTTGCGGCACGCTTAGCCTCAAGCTGACGGTATTCGCCCACTCGCCGTCTTTGCGGCACGCTTAGCCTCAAGCTGACGGTATTCGCCCACTCGCGACTTGCCTGGCTTTAGCGACTCGATCCACTCTTCGAGCTTGCTATCTGTATCGGGGTCGTTGGCATCAAGAACCTGAATGCCTTCATTAAAAAACTTGACCTCATTTAGGTTTGAGACATTGTCGTCGATAAAGATGACGTCGGGAGCTCGAAGCTGCATGTCTTCGATGATTTGTTTGACGATTTGGCCCTTGGCTTCCATCTGAATCTCGGCAAACACAAACTCTTCCCAGAGCCCAAAGTTATCGAGAGCGGTCTTGGCCAGATCGAAGTCATTCTTGGAACAAATCGAATTCACGACCCCGCGTTCATTCAAATCGCGAATGTAGTCGACTCGATTGGTCTTGAGTGAGAGGCTGTCACCTTCGGCTAGTGTGCCGGCCCA
>JBEEJJ010000081.1:0-5240 GCA_041169265.1 Actinomycetota bacterium | reverse complement strand
TCGACATTCAGCTCGAGCGCGCTAACTCGCTTCAGATTTTGGCTCGTGCAATCAACGCCGTGCTCGACAAGGTGGATGCACGCATCTCGGCCCCATACGGTGGCGCTCAGAACAACGCGATTCCCGCCGACGCACAGGTCGTTTTGGCCCTCCAGCCGGGCGACGAGGCCGCAGTTGCAGCTGTCGTAGCCGAGCTTGAAGAGGCTCTGCGTTATGAATACGGCGTTGCCGACCCAGGCGTTCGCCTCGAGTTGGTCGCCACGGATGCGCCGACTCAGGTGTTCTCAAAGGCCGCGGCTCGTCGCTTCGCAGCTGTCACCCTGCTGATTCCTCACGGTGTCGTCAGCTGGAACCTGCGCGTGCCTGGTCGTGTTGAGACCTCAAACAACCTGGGCACCATCCGCCCGACCGCCAACGGAATCCAGTTGATGTCGACCATCACCTCGGCAGTTACCTCGCGCAAGCACGAGCTTTATGACCGCGTGCGTTCGCTGGTGGGAGCCGTAGGTGGCGGTGCGAGCATGCAGATGTTCGGACTTGATGCTCCCGAGTTCCCATACCGACCCGACTCCGAGCTTCTTGCGGTGGCCTCGCAGGCCTATCGCGAGGTGCTCGGCGGCGAGCCGAACGTTGAGGTTTCTCAGTGCTCGCTCGAGCTCGGCATGTTCAGCCGCAAGGTTCCGGTTGCCGACATCATCTCGATCGGCACCGAGCTACACGCTTTGCACTCACCTGCAGAGAAGGTCAACCACACCTCGGTCGCCCGTGTTTGGCCACTGGTCAAAGAGGTAGTTTCTCGCCTCAAGTAAGCCTCCTATAGCGAAACCGCCACCCTCAACGATGTGGGTGGCGGTTTCGTTTAAGAACTGGGATGCGGCTACTTGACGTCTTGGGCCAGCAGGAACTCTGCAGTCTCCTCGTCGGTGACGAGCACGTTGATCCAACCGCCGCGGATTGCAGCGAGGGTTGGCTCGTGCTTCTCGGCACCGCCACAGACGCCGATGCGGCGCTCTGCCTTGCTCAGCTGGTCAAGGGTGATGCCGACGACGAGGTCATCTAGTTCGGAATCGACCGGCTTGCCGTTGGCGTCGATGAAACGCAGGTTAACTTCGCCGACCGCGCCCTTCTTGATAGCCAGATCGAACTGCTCTTGGCTAAAGAAGTTGCCTTCGGCGACACGTCCCGACCGGAAGGCACAGTTACCGATACCCACGAGGGCGATGTCGATTCGGTTCAGAGCTTCTAGGGTGGCACGGGCGTGCGAATCGCTCTGCAAAATGGCGTCTTTGACCTCAACCGATGGAACAACACCTGGCACGCGCAGGAACATCGGGGTTGCGTCGATGAACGACGCGAGACGTTCGGTTGCGGTGGTTGCTTCGTGCTGAAGGGCGGGTTCACCGACACCACCGACCATCTCGACCACCGAGTCGGCCTTAGCGTGTGGAAAACGGTTCAGGGCCGCCACAAAACGGCGCATCGAACGGCTCCAAGAGGTGAGTCCGATGACCTTGTCTTTGAGCGGCAGAAGTTCGAATACGTTGGCAAGCGCGCGGCCGAGGGTCTCGGCACGTTCGGAATCGGTTCCGCCAACGGTGTCGACAACGTGCACCTGAAGCAGTCCGAACTTTTGCTCGAGAGCCTCTTCGACCTCGGAGTTAAGACCGATCGGTGGCACAACTACGGTTCGCACGATGTTGGCCTCTTCGGCTGCCGAGAGCAGGCGCGAGACGCGAGCCTGAGACAGGCCCAGGGTCTGAGCGATTTCCGACTGCACCATGCCACGGTTGTGGTAGAGGTGTGACACCTTGGTCATCATCCTCAGCTGGTCGAGGTCGTATTGCTCTGGACTCATCATTAACTCCTAGTGCGAATGGTTATTCAATTCCAAGAATAGCGGTTCAAGGCCAGACTATTTAACGGAGTCGATCGCTCAAAAACTGCCCCAAATTTGCGTAGCCCGAACCACAATTTATCTCTTATGATTAGTTTACTGAATAGTTGTTCATTGTTTGACTATTTATTACGCTAATTCTTGAATACGCTATAAACACAGGGAGGCAGCTGTGGCTTCAAAGGATTCGAGTTATGACCTCATCGTAATCGGTGCGGGAATCAACGGTCTCGGCATTGTGCGCGACGCGGCCGAGCGCGGCCTCAAGGTGGCCTTGGTCGAGCAAGAAGACTTCTGCTACGGAGTCTCAGCATGGTCGGGTCGACTAGTGCACGGCGGTCTTCGTTACCTCGAGCACGGCGACATTCCTCTCGTGCGCGAATCCCTCCGCGAGCGCGAACTGCTCTTTCGCGTAGCCCCTCACCTGGTCAAGCCAGTGCGCCTGATCATGCCGTTCTACTCGCGCAACACTCGCCCATCCTGGATGATTCGCCTCGGCATGATCGCCTATGACGTGCTCTCGTTCGATAAGAGCGTCAAATCTCACCGGGTGCTCGGCAAGGTCGAAGTGAAAGACCGGTTCAAGGGGATGGCCACCGATGGTCTCAGCGGAGCCGCGCTGTTCACCGACGGCCAGGTCGAATATGCCGAACGCCTCTGCACCGAACTCGCTGTGGCGGCGGGTCAGGCCGGAGCCGACATCTTTATTCACACCAAAGTCACCGGGCTCGTTCAAGAGAACGGCAGGGTCGTTGGTGTCACAGCCACCGACAGCAACGGCAAGGCTCGCGAGATTCGAGCCGAACTCACCATCAACGCCGGCGGACCGTGGGTTGACTACGTGCTTCGCGGCGAGAACTCAAACGCAGCCGTCGAGTCGAAGCGCCTGATTGGTGGTTCCAAGGGTAGCCACATCATCGTCGACCCCTTCGAGGGCGGCCCGACCGACGTGGTCTACTACGAATCGCAAACCGACGGTCGCCTCGTCCTGGTGATTCCATGGATGGGTCGCTACCTGATCGGAACTACCGACCACCTGTTCGAGCAGAACCCAGACGAGGCTCGTTGCGAGCAGGATGAAATCGACTACCTGCTGACCGAGGCCAACACCTTGATGCCCGAGGCCAAGCTCACCCGCGACCACGTGCTCTATACCTACAGCGGCGTTCGCCCTCTGCCCTATACCCCTGGCTTGTCGGAGTGGAAGATTCCGCGTAGCCACATCGTGCATGATCACGCCAGCACCGGCTACCAGGGCCTGCACTCGATCGTTGGCGGCAAGCTAACCACTTACCGTCAGCTTGCCGAAGACTCGGTCGACCTCGCCGTGAAACAACTCGGACGAGGTGCCAAGAAGCCGGTCAGCAAGTTCAGCAACTTCCCGGGCGCTCAAACCGACGACTTTGCCGCATTTGCCAAGAAGTTCAAGGCGAACAAGACCGTGAGCTCAGACACCTCCGCTCGTTTGCTCGCCCTCTATGGCACTCGCGCAACCGACATCGTTGCTCTAATAAAGAAGAACGCCGCACTCGGCGAGCGCTTCGACCCCAAGTCGGCTGCGGTAGCCGCCGAACTCATCTTTGCCGTTGAGGCCGAATACGCCCAGACGCTTGCCGATGTGTTCTCGCGCCGCATCCTGTTGGCTTTCGAACCTGGCCACGGACTTGCCGGAGCCAAGCGCGCTGCCGAGATTCTGGGCGAGCACCTCGGCTGGGATGCAAAACGTCGCAAGGCCGAACTGGCCGGCTATGAAAAGTGGCTCGACCACCTGAGAGTGCCAGCCTAGGCGGGTCGTGCGTGCCCACTAGTCAATGGTGAATACTGGAACGCAAGGAGTCTGAAGGTGGCTGGAAACTACATTCTTTCGCTTGACGAAGGGTCGAGCAGCGCCCGCGCCGTGATCATCGACGCCGAAGGGCGCGTGGTCGGCGAGGCATCACGTCCGATCGAAGCGATGTTCCCTCATCCTGGTTGGGTCGAACTGAGCCCGGCCGACCTCTGGGATGCGCCGAAGGCGTGCATCGAGCAGGCCATGAAGACCGCGAAAATCACGGCCAAAGATATCGCCGCAGTTGGCGTTACCACCCACCGCGAAACCATCACCATGTGGGACCGCAAGACCGGCAAGCCTGTCTATAACGCAATCATGTGGATGTCGAAGCAAACCGACGAGATTGTTGCCGAGTGGTCTGCCAAGGGGCTCGACGACGAGTTCCGTCGCCGCACGGGTGTTCGCAACGACTCCTACTTTTCGGCGGCCAAAATCGTTTGGCTGTTGCGTCATGTGCCTGGCGCGCGCGAACGGGCCGAGCGTGGCGAACTTGCTATCGGCACGCCCGACGTTTGGTTGCTGTGGAACCTCAGCGGCGGCACCGCCCACCGCGTCGAAGCCAGCGCGGCTTCTCGCACCGCACTCCTAGACATTCACCGCGCTCAGTGGGACGAAGAGTTCTGCCGCATCCTCGACATTCCAATGTCGCTGCTTCCCGAAATCGTGCCGAGCGTGGGAGTTTTCGGCGAGGTGGCTGAGGGCGTGCTCACCGGCAAGCTCGCGCATCCTGTGCCAATCACGGCGATGCTCGGCGACCAGCAGGCCGGTCTGTTCGGGCAGGCGTGCCTCGAACAGGGCAGTGCCAAAAACACATTCGGCACAGCCGGAGTTCTAACGGTCAACGTCGGCGGCGCTCCAAAGATCATGGACGGAATGTCGAGCTCCGTGGCTTGGCAACTCGGCGACAAGGTCACCTACGAGGCTGAGGGCGTGGTTTTTCACAGCGGTCAGACCATTCAGTGGATGCGCGACAAACTCAAGCTATTCTCATCGGCTCACGAGGTGGAGTCGCTTGCCGAAAGCGTGCCGAACAGCGCCGGCGTCTATCTGGTGCCCGCGTTTGCCGGCCTCTGCGACCCTTATTGGGACCGCAACGTAAAGGCGGCGGTGGTCGGCCTGACTCTCGAGTCGACTGCGGCTCACGTTGCTCGCGCGGGTCTCGAGTCGATGGCTTTCCAAACTCGTGACAACGTCGACAAGCTGCGTGCCGGCGGCATCGAGATTCCCGAACTTAAGGTCGACGGCGGGGCGACCAAAAACAACCTGCTGTGCCAGTTCCAAGCCGACATTCTGGGCATCCCCGTGGTTCGTCCACTGAATCTTGAGCGAACCGTGCTCGGCATCGCTCATCTCGCGGGAGTCGGCATTGGGCTCTGGACCGCCGAAAGCATCTCGCAGCGCTGGATTCTCGATCGCACCTTCGAACCGAGGATGAGCGAGGATGAGCGCGAAAGCATTTACACCGGCTGGCAGGACGCGGTGGCAGCAGCTCGCAGTCTGCCGAACCGGGGCTAG
>JBEEJJ010000080.1:0-5251 GCA_041169265.1 Actinomycetota bacterium | reverse complement strand
CTCGACTCTCCCGAAGGGCCTATCGACATCGGGCTAGTCGGCGAGGTGAATCTGGTCAACCCGAGAATCGTGTTCGATGCGCTTGAGCGTGGCGACATCCCGGTGATTTCGACCGTGGCACCGGATGCTGCCGGAAATCTTTTGAATGTCAATGCAGACCTGGCAGCCTCGGCATTGGCAGTGGCACTCGGTGCTGAGAAGTTGCTCGTGCTGACCGATGTAGCTGGTCTTTACAGCGATTGGCCGAACATGGATTCACTAGTTAGCGAGATCAGCGCAATCGAACTCGAAACCCTCATGCCGAGTCTCGAATCGGGCATGATTCCCAAGATGCAGGCTTGCCTAGCGGCAGTGCGCGGGGGAGTGCCGAGTGCTCACGTCATTGACGGCCGCACCCCGCACAGCATCCTGCTCGAGATTTTCACCAAGAGTGGCTTCGGCACCATGGTGAGCGCCGAGTAGGCTTTACTTTTCAACTGGAGGAAGAACATGACCCGTCACTTTTTGAAAGACGATGACATCACTCCCGCCGAGCAAGCCGAAATTCTGAAGCTGGCTCTCGAACTCAAGGCTGCACCCTATTCGCGACGTCCGTTCGAGGGCCCACAAACCGTGGCGCTAATCTTCGACAAGACTTCAACTCGCACCAGAGTTTCCTTCGCCGTTGGCGTGGCGGATCTAGGCGGTGTTCCCCTAATCATCGACTCGCAGAGCAGCCAGATGGGTGGCAAAGAGTCCGTCGCCGACACGGCGAGAGTTCTCGAGCGCCAGGTTGCCGCCGTGGTTTGGCGCACCTACGCCCACTCCGGGCTCGAGGAGATGGCAGCGCACTCGTCGGTGCCCGTTATCAACTCACTAAGCGATGACTATCACCCTTGCCAGTTGCTCGCCGATCTGCTGACTGTGCAGGAACACAAGGCAAAACTTGCCGGTCTCAAAATCGCCTACGTGGGAGATGCCGCAAACAACATGGCTAACTCCTACCTCATCGCTTGTGCCACCGCCGGAATGCACGTTGCACTCGCCGCTCCGGCGGGATACCAGCCTGATGCGGCAGTGGTTGCTCGCGCATCCGCGATTGCCAACCAAACCGGTGGTTCGATCTCGGTCAGTTCCGACCCCAAACAAGCCATCGCCGACGCCGACGTGGTCACCACTGACACCTGGATTTCGATGGGGCAAGAAGCCGAGAAAGAGCAGCGGATCAAAGACTTCGCTGGCTACACGATCGACTCAGAGTTGATGGCCCTCGCCAAATCCGACGCGATCTTCTTGCACTGCCTTCCGGCCTACCGTGGTTACGAGGTTTCTGCCGAGGTCATCGATGGCCCTCAGTCGGTCATCTGGGACGAGGCTGAGAACCGTTTGCACGCCCAGAAGGCGCTCATGGTGTGGCTAGCCAACAAGTCCGCCGAGGTCAAATAACTAGGATTGAACTAGTCTCGCGAGATTTTGTCGCGAAGAAATTAGGAGTTTCATGTCGAACAGCGGTTCAAACTCGCTCTGGGGTAGCCGTTTCGAGGGTGGTCCGAGCGAAGCGCTCGCTGCCCTCAGTCGTTCGGTGCACTTTGACTGGCGTTTGGCCAAGTATGACATCGCCGGAAGCCTCGCCCACATCAAGGCTCTCTACCAGGCGGGTTATCTCGCGACATCTGAACTCGAAGCCCTAACCCGCGCTCTCACCGAGCTGCTTCGCCGAGTAACCGAGGGTTCGTTCAGCGCAAAGGATTCCGACGAGGATGTTCACGGCGCGCTCGAACGTGGACTAATCGAGATTGCCGGCGCAGAGCTCGGCGGCAAGGTTCGCGCGGGTCGCTCAAGAAACGACCAAATCGCGACTCTGATCCGCATGTACCTACTCGACCAGGCTCGCGACATCGAGCAGCTTCTGCTTCAGCTCATCGAGGTGCTCACTAACCTCGCCGAAGAGAACATGGGCGTGGCCATGCCTGGTCGCACTCACTTTCAGCACGCGCAACCCGTTTTGCTTTCGCACCACCTGTTGGCCCATGCTTGGCCTCTAGCTCGTGACATCGAGCGTTTGCATGACTGGAGCAAGCGCGCATCCCTGTCACCTTATGGCGCAGGCGCGCTCGCCGGTTCGACCCTTGGTCTCGACCCAGTTTTGGTCGCCAGCGAACTGGGACTTTCCGGCGTCACCCAGAACTCGATGGATGCCACTGCCAGCCGTGACGTCGTCGCAGAGTTCTCGTTCATCACTAGCCTGATCGGCATCAACCTTTCCCGATTCTCCGAAGAGATCATCATCTGGGCCAGCGCGGAGTTCGACTATGTCAAGCTCGACGATGCGTTCTCCACCGGGTCATCGATCATGCCTCAAAAGAAAAACCCCGACATCGCCGAACTGGCAAGGGGCAAGGCCGGACGCCTGATCGGAAACCTCACGGGCTTGCTTGCAACGCTCAAGGGTCTTCCGCTGAGTTACAACCGCGACCTGCAAGAGGATAAAGAGCCTGTTTTCGACGCCGTCGACACTCTAAAAGTCTTGCTACCTGCTTTCACCGGGATGGTCGCCACGATGAGCTTCAACAAGAACCGTCTCGAGTTGCTCGCGCCGGCCGGGTTCAGCCTCGCCACCGACGTTGCCGAGTGGCTGGTCAAGCAGAAGGTGCCGTTCCGCGACGCTCACGAAATCACCGGCAAGCTCGTTTCGTTCTGCGAAAAGAACAACCTCCAACTGCACCAGGTTCCTGACGCAGACCTGGCCGCCATCTCGACCAAACTGACTCCAGAAGTCAGATCGGTTCTCACTGTCGACGGAAGCATTCGCTCCCGCACTGGCGCTGGCGGCACCGCACTGCCGCGAGTCATCGAGCAAATCTCGTCGCTCCGCAAGTTGTTAGCCCGCAGGGAGGCCTAGTCGTGTCAACCGAAGCCAAGCTCGCTCAGCAGTCAAACGACAAATCATTCTCATCCCTCTGGGACGAACTCCAGTGGCGCGGCCTTGTTGCTCTATCCACGGATGAGGCCGAGCTCAAGCAAGCGCTCGCCGGCGACCCGATCACCTATTACTGCGGTTTCGACCCAACCGCCCCGAGCCTTCATCTCGGAAACTTGGTTCAGCTGCTCACCCTGCGCCGCCTGCAGCTGGCAGGCCACAAACCGATACTTCTCATCGGAGGATCAACCGGGCTTGTCGGCGACCCGCGTCCTTCGGCGGAGCGCACCCTGAACTCCAAAGAGACCGTCGCCGAGTGGGTCGAAAAACTTGGAAGCCAGGGGGCGCGCTTCCTTTCGTTCGAAGGCACAAACGCGGCTCGCCTGGTCAACAACCTCGACTGGACCGCACCGATGTCGGCCATCGACTTCTTGCGCGACATCGGAAAGCATTTCCGAGTCGGAAAGATGCTTAGCAAGGATGCCGTTTCGGCACGCCTAAACTCCGAGCACGGAATCTCCTACACCGAGTTCTCCTACCAAATCCTGCAGGGCATGGACTTTCTCGAGCTCTACCGACGCTACGGCTGCGTGCTGCAGACCGGCGGCAGCGACCAGTGGGGCAACCTCACCAGTGGAACAGATCTCATTCGCAAGGTCGAAGGCGCATCCGCACACATCCTGGCTACCCCGCTAATCACAAACTCCGACGGCCAGAAATTCGGCAAGTCCGAAGGCAACGCCGTTTGGCTCGACGCCGACTTCACCAGCCCATATGCGTTCTATCAGTTCTGGTTGAACGTCGAAGACGCCGATGTTATCGATCGCCTCAAGGTCTTCACGTTCTGCAGCAAGGCCGAGATCGACGAACTCGCCAAACAGACCGCCGAGGCTCCTTATCTGCGGGCGGCTCAAAAGCGTCTAGCCTTCGAGGTCACCGCACTCGTTCACTCTCCAGAAGCTGCCCAGGCCGCCATCGATGCGTCCGCCGCTCTGTTTGGCCAGGGTGATCTCGAGTCGCTCGATGCAGCCACCCTCGAGGCCGCTCTGCGTGAACTTCCAAACGCGGATGCTGCTCCCGGCGCACCTCTAGCACAACTGCTCTGCGACACCGGGTTGGTCTCAAGTGTCAGCGCGGGGCGTCGCGCTATCGCAGAAGGTGGTGTCTATCTCAACAACCAAAAGGTTGAAGACGAAACCGCCGTTCTCGATTCGTGGCTGGCTGGTCGCTTCGCGGTGCTTCGCCGTGGCAAGAAAACCTTGGCTGGCATCTTCAAGGCATAACCCGCCTCTCGCAACTCTCGATTCCAAGTGCCATGAGTGCTTCCTGGTAAGGCACCATCAGGGCTGCTTCTTTGGTTAATGGCACTTCAAGTTATAGAGCCCTCACACAAATAGAAAGAATCGCTCACGATTCTCTATAACCGTTCGGAGTCCTTTCAAAAACCGCCTTTCTAGCATCGAAACGTGGTCAATCGGCCACGATCTAGAAAGGATGAGGAATGAACAGGAAACTGATCGCCGTTCTCGTCGCTGTTCCACTTGTTCTGGGTTCGTCCTCGGTTGCCTTGGCAGCTGAGTCCACGAAGCCTGCCAAGGCACACTCGCACTCGGTTGCAGATGTGAAGAAGGCAAAGGGCAAGAAGGCTCAGGAGAAACACGCTGCAAAGCCTGCCAAGGGTGCAAAGAAGGCTAAGGCTAGCAAGTAGCAGCAGGGGGGATCGGGCAGCTGACAGGCAACGCTGGGGCTGCCCGATTTCTCATTCCGGTTCAATTTGCAAAAATTTTGGCCAAAAGTATCGTTTCGATTTGACTTGCGCGTTACCTTCCCGTAATGTTTCTACTCGTTGCCCAAAGTTTGGCAAGACCTGCTTAGGTCGCCGGCTCAAGTGCAACCAATCAGAAAACCTGGCAAAAAGCCTTTACTGCTTTGCGTCTGGTGCGTAAGATTGAACTTCCGCAAATCTTTTCGCGTTGGTATTTGACGCGCGAGCGATTTATGGTAAGTTAGTGAAGTTGCTCTGGAGGCGACCCGAGAGGGAAACTCCCAGACGCATCCGATCCTTGAGAACTCAACAGTGTGCACAATGTCGATGCCAACAAACCTGGTTGGTTAGAAGCTTGCTTCTAGCCGGCCAAAAGTAATTGGATTAGATAGATTGTCAGACAATCGAAACTAGTCAGATCAAACTGGACCGCCAATTTCCGGCGGTTTCGAAAAGTTTGGTGAGAGCTTGCTCTCACCTAAACATCTTTATCGGAGAGTTTGATCCTGGCTCAGGACGAACGCTGGCGGCGTGCTTAACACATGCAAGTCGAACGATGAAGCTGGAGCTTGCTCCGGTGGATTAGT
>JBEEJJ010000079.1:0-5265 GCA_041169265.1 Actinomycetota bacterium | reverse complement strand
GGTGACCTTGTTGGCTGCGGCCTTGATGGTCTCGGCGACCTTGGTGAATGTGTAGGAACAGCTGTAAAGCTCAGTTGAACTAGTTAGACCTGGCTTGCCCGAGTAAACACGAACCACGTGCGACTGAGCACTAGTGGTGGTCGCGGTTGCCTTGAGCAGGAAGAACGAAGTTGCCGTTCCGCTGGCTGCTACGTCACCCAGGGGATAGGCGCTGTCGTTGGTGTTGGCGAGTTGGACCTTGCCGCCGGTGAAGGTGTCGACCTTGACCCAGAGGTTGGTTTTGGTGGATGCTGCACGGTTGTTGACGCTGTAGCTAACGTAGGTGGCGTCGAGGTTCTGTCCCTGCCCCGAGTCGATGTAGAAGACGGCACCGTGGTTAGGGCTGACTCGAAGGCTGTTCTGATCGTTAGCAGCTGTGCCATCACACTTGTTAGAGATTGCGGCTTGAGCTTGCGGGGCAACACCTAGGCTGCTGAATCCCATAAGAGCGCTGAGAAAGAGCGCACACAACACGAATAGACGTGCAGCGCTAGAAGTCATTTTTGCGTTCATGAAATTCGTGCACTCTTTCTTTCAGGCGCTATAAGTCTAGCCCCGACGTGCACTAATAGTAAGGTGCAGATTCGAACAACTAGACACAACTAATCGGCGGCAGCGCGCTGAAGTAAGTTGGCTATCCGGACTGCCACCTCGTCGTCGATCTCGAGGATGGCAAATGACGTCGGCCACATCATCCCGTCGTCGAGTTTTGCGGCGTCTTGAAACCCAAAAGTGCAGTAGCGAGTCTTGAACTTGCCGCCGTCTTGAAAGAAACACACGACCTTGCCGTCTTTGAAGTAGGCCTGCATGCCATACCAGGTCTTGGCATCGAGCTGGGGAGCGTGTAGTTTCACCAGTTCGTGGATGCGCTGCGCCAGCGCCCGGTCGCCCGGGGCCATGGCGGCGATTTTCTCGAGCACGAGCGCTTCGTCGGCAGCTTTGTTTTGCACGCCTTTGGCGGCTTTGAGCTCGCGCGCCCGTTCTTTCATCGCCTCGCGCTCTTCAGCGGTGAACTTTTCAGCCATCGATTTTCCTTATCTGCATGCGCGGCAACGAACCTAGGCCGGCCCGTACTCGCCCTTGATTACAAAGAAAGTGCCGCGAATCTCACCGGCGAGAGCCGACTTTTGGCGGGCAAACTTGAACTTTTCGGTAAGCTCGGCGGGCACATCCATGCCCATCGATAGTTTGAAGCCGACAGCCCGTTTTTTGGGGTTGTTGAGAGTGTAGAGAACGTTCACCGCAAGGCCGCTCTCGTAGAAGACGTGGGTCCAGCGGATACCGTCAACCAGAAGTTCGGTCGCTTCAAGTGGCTTCGACGCAAACTTGATGTCGCGTTCGAGTAGCACCCGCTCGACGTACTCGACCAGGTGTGGAACAGCGCTCGCGGGCTCGGTCGCGAAAACGGCCTCGTATTTGTTTTTGAAATAACGAGCTTCGTTCGCGCGTAGACCAGCGAGGGCCGCGGCCACAGGTGAACTTTCGAGTCCGAAGGTCGAAACGTTCTTGAAGTCCACAACATAGGTCATGGGGCAAGCCTACCTAAGCCGAAACAGTCCGATCGCGTGAACCAAAGGCACGATGCTAGCGAGCAAAAGCCAGTCTCCGAGATCGTCTCCGGTGAGTCGCAGAGCGATGCCACCGGCAAACAACGCCATAAAAATCAGCGCGGATGATGTGCGCCGCACACTGCCGTCGATGCGACGCAAGCCCTTCTCAACTTCGGGTGAACGCACCGTGACTAAGCCCTGGTCGATGCGTGTGAGTACCGTTTCGATTCGACCCGGGAGTTGAGCCACGGTGCTGGCAAATGACGTGATTTCGCGTGTGACTGCCCGCAGGGTGCTCGAGCCACCACCGTTGAGCAAAGAACGCGCGAACGGATCCACCGCATCCCACATGTTGAAGTCACGGTTGAGCGAACTGGTGACACCCGAAATTAATGAGATCGATCGAAGGAGCAGCAGGAAGTCTTCTGGAAGTTGGAACGGCAGCGACCGAAGCAAGTCGCTGAACTGGATCGCCAGCTCGCGGAACTCTCGTGGGTCGGTTTGAGTGATTTCGGCCACGCCAACACCGCCGAACCGGTCGAACAGCGTCGCGATCGCGCGCTCAAGTTCGACCGTGTCGGCACTCGGCAAGAGCACGCGAAGACGTTGCATCGCGGTGACGCAGCCGCGCGCATCCCTGGCGACGAGAGCAAAGATGAAACTCTGCAGTCCACGTCGAAGTTCGTCGTTGATCTCGCCCATCATGCCGAAATCGATGAAAGTCAGCGCAAAATCGCCCTCATCCTGCGATGGCGTGACAAAGATGTTGCCCGGGTGAGGGTCGGCGTGAAAAAAGCCGTGCACAAAAATCTGCTCGAAGGTCACGCGTGCAAGTTCGGCGGCTACCGCATTCGGGTTGATACCAGCGGTCTGCAAGGCTTCAACGTCGTTGATCTTGATTGCCGTTACATCGCTTAGCGTCAGCACACGGCGTGAAGTGCGCTCCCAAACTATGTTCGGCGCGCCAACCCGACCGTCGGCAGCGAAGTTACCCTTGAAGCGCTCTAGGTTGCCGGCCTCGAAGAAATAGTCAATCTCGTGAAGGCTCACCGTCGCGAATTCTTCGACCAACGCCGGCGCATCGGCACGACGGCTCACCAAGCGAATGCGTGAGAGCCATTGCCCCACCTTTCGCAAAGCCTTGAGGTCGACATCGACCACCTGTTCGATCCCGGGACGAAGAACCTTGACCACCACATCCGTGACCCGTTGTTCATCGGCAAGTTCGGGTGCAAGTTTCGCTCGATATGCCTGCCCGAGCGATGCGGCGGCGATTGGTTCGGCTGAGAAATCGGCGAACGCCAAGTCAAGGGGCATGCCCAGTTCGTGCTCGATTTGCGCGCGGATGCGGTCGAACGGCGCTGGTGCAACCTCATCTTGAAGCGACTCGAGTTCTGCCGTGATCGTTTCGGGTAGCACGTCAAGTCGTGACGATGCGAACTGGCCGGCCTTGATAATCAGACCACCGAGGTCGAGTGCAAGCACTCTGAAACGGCGCGCGAGCTTTTTTACGCGAGCGATTCGACCGCGAGCCACAACGTTTTTCAGCCCGAACTTTGGCAGCACCAGCTCGTACCACCAGGTTTGCGCCAGCGCCATCGATGCAAAGCGCAGGATGCGGCGGTAACGGTTTTTAAGTCGATGAGGTGACTCGAAGTCTCGACTTCGTCGCTGAGTATGGGCCAAGAGTTAGTCCGATGCCAAAATCTCGTGGAGTTTGCGTCGTGCCTCGTCGATGGCCTCAGCGGCTTTTTCTTGTTGCTCCTTAGAGCCATGCTGTGCGACTTCAAGGGCAACACCGGCTAAACGCTTGCTGGCGAGGGGGAGTGCGCCTTTGAGGTCGACCCAGTTGGGCGTTGCCCATCCCGGAGATTTTGTCCCTGAGTCGGATGCTGGGGACGCCGGCATTTCGGCGGCTGCGTCTTTGCCGAGTTCGGTCAGGCTGAACTTCTTTCGGTCTTTTTTGACTTCGGATTTGACCAAGCCAAGGTCGGTCATCTTCTCGAGAAGCGGATAGAGGTCTGCGGCCTTTGCCGACTTGCCGGTCGGCGAAACCTCGGCTAGCGCGAGCAAGATCTCGTGGCCGGTCTTGGGTGCGTCGAGCAGCACGTTTAGCACGGCTGCCTGCAGCGCATCCTCGCCCATGGATGCAGCCTGACGGACTTGTTCCGGACTGAACCCGCCAAGTTTGTTTATGCTTTCGCGAAGGTTTTCGACCAACGCTCGTAGGTCGACCGAGGTCCACGAATTGTTCAAGATAACTGCCTAACGGGAAGGGATTTGGCGAACGTTGCCTGCCTTCTAGACAAGGGGTTGGCATCACTCTTTATTCCGTTGGTGATGGACGGCACGTGCCGGGCTATGGTTGCTGAAAGCGATTCGTGTGTCGGCTGATAATCCCCTGAAGACTTTAGGTGGCCGCTTCTAAAGCGGTGTACAAACTGTGAGAATGTTGACATAGGCAACACGTTCGAAAGGCGGTGTGATTTTGGAGAAAATCAAATCTTGGCTTTCGGTTCTGCCCCACCCCGTTCGATGGGCACTCACCATGGTGATCGGAACGGTTCTGTTGATCATGGGGCTCATCATGATGGTCACACCGGGCCCTGGCCTGCTCTTCATCTTTTTCGGACTATCGATTCTCGCGCTCGAACTCGAATGGGCTCGAGAACTAAACAAACAGGGGATGCAGGGGCTCGAGCGCATCGTCACTAAGCTCAAGTCGATCTTCGTACGGAAGCAGAAGTAGCACTTCAAGTTAATGACAAAACCCTCTGATTGCTCAGAGGGTTTTTCACTGTCTCATAGTGAACACCCGACAACTTTCGAAGTCGGAGTCTTTCTTCGCCCGACGGGGCTGCGGCCACAGAGCCGGCATAGCCTTCCGTCTCGCTCGGACCTTGCGGAGAATGGGGGATTCGAACAGCCCCTACCGCTTGTACCTAAAAAGAATTTAGGCGAAACTGTGGCAATTTTGAACCGTTTTTCTTGCCTATTTGCACAACACTTGCACATCCTTGACCATTTCAGGCCGTTTGTGTCCGCACGAATATTTGCACACTTAATCCTGTTGAGTTTTTGACAAAAACAGAATTATTAACGATCTATCCTTAGGTGTGTCGGCCTCGGTTTGAGTTTTTACTCCAAGCTAGGTTTGACGTCGCTCGGTCACTCACTGGTCGAATCCCTTAGGTGGGAGCCAGGTAGACAGTATCGGAACAACCACCGTTAAGACCGTTCCTTGCGCAGATTTGGGACGCGCCCCCATCACCTGAATTCTTTTAAGGAACCAAATATGTCTATACCTATTTTGGCCGGGGCAATCGGCCTAGCAAAAAACTACGATTGGAAAATCCTTCCAGTACACGGCATTGATGAGCAAGGGAGATGCACTTGCGGCAAATCTCACGGAGATAACAGAGAGGTCGGTAAGCACCCGGCCCTAAACGCGTGGAACACCGAAGCAACCAGCGAAACCGCAAAGGACTCACCGTCGCCCAACTGGCCGATGCAGTGGGAATCACTCAAGCGAACCTATTTGTGCTGAAAAGTAATAGGGCAAGGGCAATCCGATTTTCCACTCTCGAGGCACTCTGTGGGGCGCTGGATTGTCAGCCTGGCGACATAATCCGGCTCGAGTCATTGGTGGAGCCACCCATTACCCTTACTTAAGCAC
>JBEEJJ010000078.1:0-6062 GCA_041169265.1 Actinomycetota bacterium | reverse complement strand
ACCAACCGAGGTCTAACCCCGCGTTTAGGCTAGAGGCGTGAAGTTCTATGCGTCAGGCCTGCTGTTTGATAACGACGGTGTTTTAGTCGATTCGCACGCCGCCGCATCGGTGGCCTGGGCGATTTGGTGCAGCGAATATGCTCCGCACATCGACTGGGACAAGCCCGAAAACGCTGGGCAACGCGCAGAAGACAAGGTTCGAGAGTGGATCGCATCGCCCGCCCTGTTCGAGGTGGCAAACAATCGAATCAACGAGCTCGAACAGCTTTCCGCCGGCGAGACCGTGGCCCTCGGTGGCGCGGTTGAACTACTGAACTCGCTGCCTGCCGACACTTGGACGGTTTGCACGTCGGCGAACCCGAACCTCGGCAAGGCGCGATTGTTGGCTGCCGGGTTGCCAGTGCCACCGCAACTCGTGACCGCTGCCGATGTGCAGCGTGGAAAACCGCATCCCGACCCTTATTTGCTTGGGGCAGAGCGCCTCGGTTTTGCGGTCGAAGACTGTGTGGTGTTCGAGGATGCGGCTGCCGGAGCCGCGGCTGCGCTCGCCGCAGGTGTTGGGTTGATTGTGGGTGTCTCTGAGCGAGCGCTAGACACTGCCGCCGACATCGTCGTGCGCGACCTTGCAGGCATCACGTTCGACGGGGATGTTTTGACGATTCCCGACAAGATACGCTTGCGTTAAGTTTTTCGCGAGAGCAAGGAGTCAACATGAGTGAAATCAAGTTTTATGGAGCCGACCGTTGCACCGACTGCCGTCGATCGAAGGCGCTGCTATGAACATTCCTGTGATTCAGTTTGCCGACGGGCTTGTGCTGGTCGAGCCCAGTGACGACGAGCTGCGTGCCGCGCTGGTCGAACGCAGCCTGATCTAGTTTCAAAGGGTCTCGGGTTCAGCCAATGCAGCCGCTTCGCGCCGGAATCATCGGTGCCGGAGCCATGGCAGGAGCCCACACCCGAGCCGTTCGCGCAGCCGGACACGAGGTGGTCGCCATCTCGAGTTCGAGCGTGGCCTCTGCCAGTCGTGCGGCCGAACACCTCTGCATCAAGCAGGTGTTTGAGAACGCATCCGCGTTGATTGCCGCCGACATCGTCGACGTTGTGCATGTTTGCACACCTAACCGCTTTCACCTTGAGCCCACCGAGGCCGCGATTCTGGCCGGCAAGCCCGTGGTTTGTGAAAAGCCCATCTCGATGACCCTGGCCGAAGCCGACCAAATGCTCGCGCTGGCCGACGCCCACGGAATTCCGACCGCTGTTCCCTTTATCTATCGCTATTACGAGGTCGCAACGAGGATGCACGCACAACTGCGCGCGCTCGCCGAAGCTGGCGGTGGCTCAAGTCGGCTCAAGCACATCGAGGGAGCCTACCTGCAAGACTGGTTGCTCGCTCCCGGCTCAACCAACTGGCGAGTCGACCCGGCGCTCGGGGGAGAGTCGCGCGTGTTCGCCGACGTCGGCATCCACTGGTGTGACCTCATGGAGTTCGTCACCGGCCACCGAATCACCCGCTTGCGCGCCAGATTCTCGAATCTCTATGCCGACCGTCCAACCGAAGACACCGCCGAGGTCGAGTTCGAAACCGATCGTGGGGCGACGGGTGGGGTGATCGTTAGTCAGGTTGCCGAAGGGCACTCGAACGACCTGAGCTTTAGCTTTCAAACCGCGGATGCGGGCACCAGCGCCACGCCCCTAGCCTTCAACGAGTTCGACTCGGCCGACTACCAGCCGTCGTTCAACAGGTTCATGGTCGACGCCTATGCGTCTTTCGCGAGTTGGGCCGCGACAGGTTCTGACTTCGGCGCTGAAACCCCTGTGAGCGGTGCGGATAGCCCCGCCCCCAGCACGAAACTGCTCACCGCCAGCCCCAACCTTCCCACCTTCGCGGATGGTCGGCGCGCAGCATCCCTGATTGATGCCGTCGTGCGTTCTGCACGAACGGGCGAATGGGTTGTGCCGCTCTAACTCGGCCTTGCATGGCGGTTGGCGACTTCGCCGCAGCACTGAACCTCGCCAGAACATCCCGTTTGCAGCGCGCTTGCAGAAAGTTCTAGGTTTTTGCAGCGTTTGCATCTAGGCTTGGAGAGTTACAAAAACGTAACAGTAGTCGTTTGCAGTGCATTACTAAAAATCGCCCAGCTACCTAGATGCTGGCCGGAATGCACCAGTCTTCCTTCGTTTGAGAGTTCGCCGTATTGCGAACAGATTCTCGTGTGTGGGTTAGCGCAGTTCGACTAATGAACGCGGCTCGGAGCTACTCCCTTCGACCCACACAACTCAAAAGGAACAAAAAATCATGCCTAATTTTGGCAACTCTTCTGCGCGCACGCCGCGTGGAGCCCAGCCTGGCGAACGCCGTGGCGCAAAGAAAAACTCAGATGCCCGTGGTGCCAAAGGCGCTAAGGGTTCAAACTTCAAGGCCCGTGAAGACGGCCGTGGCGGACGCGCTCCGCACCGTGCTGACGACCGTGCACCTCGTGCCGACCGCCGCGACGACGTTCGTTCGCCGCGCGTAGAGCGCTCGGGTGTCGACGGCGCACGCAAGCCTCGTTACAACGCCGAAGATCGTGCACGTCGTGCCGAGCCACGCGAGACCCGTGACGGTCGCCCAGACAATGGTCGCGACTGGACTCCTCGCGAGAACAAGCCTGAAGGACGTGGCGGCGACCGCCGTGGCTCATTCGCTGGCCGTGACCGCGATGACCGTGCACCACGCAGAGACTTCGACGACCGCGCGCCACGTCGCGACGACCGTTCCGGTTCGCGTGATGACCGCGCTCCACGTCGCGAGTTTGGTGCTCGTGATGAGCGTCCGGCTCGTCGTCCGTTTGGCGACGCAGACCGTCGCGATGCTCGTTCGTCGTTCGACCGTGACCGTGACCGCGACAACCGGGGCCCTCGTCGTGACGACCGCTTCGGTGCTCGTGATGACCGTGGTCCGCGCCGTGACTTCGGTGACCGCGACAACCGTGGCCCGCGCCGCGATGACCGCTTCAGCCCTGAGCGCGACGGACGTCGCAGCGACCGAGTCGAGCGCGACCGCATCCGTGATGGAGAATTCGCCGACGCTCGCAAGAACAACGCCAACAAGAAGACCTTCGTAGAAGACGTCGTTCTTGAGCGCCTCACCGGCCTAGCCGATGAAGACGCCATGATCGAAACCACCTTCGAAGCCATGAACCTTCACCCGAAGCTCATCACCGCACTTCAGGGAATGGGTGCCGAAAGCCCGTTCCCGATTCAGGCTGCGACCATCCCGGCCGCAATCTCGGGTCGCGATGTGCTCGGACGAGGCAAGACCGGCTCTGGCAAGACCGTAGCCTTCTCGGCTCCGATCGTCACCAAGCTGCTTGCCGGCGGTTCGGTTCAGCGCAAGCCAGGTCAGGCACGTGCCCTGATCCTCGCGCCAACCCGTGAGCTCGCCGACCAGATTGACCGCACCATCAAGGGTCTCGCTCGTCCGGTAGGTTTCTTCACCGTCTGTATTTATGGTGGAGTGCCTCAGCGTCGTCAAGAGACCGCGATGAGCCGCGGAACCGACATCATCGTGGCAACCCCTGGTCGCCTCGAAGACCTCATGGCCCAGGGAATCGTTGACCTCAGCGCCATCGAAACCATCGTCGTTGACGAAGCAGACCACATGTGCGACCTCGGCTTCATCGAGCCGGTTCGTCGCATCATGCGCGCCTGTGGTGACTCGCAGAAGCTGTTGTTCTCGGCAACTCTCGACCGCGAGGTTGACTCGCTGGTTCGCGAATTCTTGCCAGACCCATACATCTATGAGGTCGCCGACGAAGATGAAGATCACACCAACATCACCCACCGCGTTCTCGTGGTCGACCCAGAAGACCGCAGCCAGGTGCTGCTTCGCCTGGTTCAGGGTGAAGGCAAAACCCTCATCTTCACTCGCACCAAGATGACCGCTGAGCGTTTGAGCGAATCGTTGACCACCGCCGGGGTTCCCGCGGCACGTCTGCACGGTGATCTCAACCAGAACCAGCGCAACCGCAACCTCGAGCGCTTCACGAACGGTTATGTTCGTGTGCTCGTCGCTACGGATGTGGCTGCCCGCGGCATCCACGTTGATGACATCTCGCTCGTGATTCAGGTTGATCCACCTGAGGAATACAAGACCTACCTGCACCGCTCGGGTCGCACCGGTCGTGCCGGCAAGGACGGTGTTGTGGTCACTTTGATTCCACGCAGCCGTCGTCGCCGTCTCGAAGACCTGCTTCGTCGCGCTGACCGTGACGGCATCTTCTCGGATGTTCGCCCCGCGTCACCGCTGCTTGAAGAGCTTGCTGGCCCGATCGCGCCACCACCGGCACCTGAGGTGTTGGACTTTGGCGACTCGCGTGCCGGGAGTGGACGTGGTGACCGTGATGGTGGCCGTGGACGCTCTGGCGGCGGCTATCGTGGCGACCGTGACGGCTCAAGCCGCGGCGGTTCGCGTGGTCGCAGCAACTTTGGCGGAAACGGCAAGGGTCGCTGGGCTGATCGTCCGGCAGATGTGAAGCGTCCGCGTGCTCGTCGAAACGAGAACGCCGAAGGCTAAAGCCTTTCAAAAATTGAACAAGTCGGTTGGCCCTTTGGTCGACCGGCTTTTTCATTTAACCTAGGCTTGCCTTACAAGCTTTTACATGTTTTTACATGCTTTTGCAGGCCCAACGAGGAGTCGATTTGAAACGCAAACTGGTCACCTACATCGTTCTGATCGGTCTTGCACTTGGCGCAATCGGTCTGGGTCTTGGTTCGGTCGTGGCTACCCCGCCTGCAAACGCGGCCGAAGCCACCGCCGCGAACACCGCCCCATCTTGGATGAAAAACGCCGTGATCTATCAGGTCAATGTGCGCCAGTTCTCGCAAAAAGGCGACTTCGACTCGGTCACCGCTGCCATGCCGCGCTTGAAAGCACTCGGCGTCGACATTCTGTGGCTAATGCCGATTCACCCGATCGGCGAGGTCAACCGAAAAGGTTCGCTCGGCTCTCCCTACTCGGTGAAGGACTACAAGGGCATCAATCCCGACCTCGGAACCGCAACCGACTTTCGTGAGCTGGTCACTGCCGCTCACAATTCGGGCATGAAGGTCATTCTCGACTGGGTTGCCAACCATACCGCCTGGGACAACCCTTGGATCACCCAACACAAAGACTGGTACACCCAAGACTCGCAGGGCAACATCGTGCCTCCTATTCCCGATTGGTCTGACGTGGCCGACCTCAACTACGACAAGCCAGCGATGCGTTTGGCGATGATCGACGCGCTCAAGTATTGGGTTGGAGCGTTTGACATCGATGGCTATCGCGCCGACGTTGCCGGAAGCGTGCCAACCGATTTCTGGGATGCGGCCACCGCCCAACTGCGCACCATCAAGCCGGTGTTCATGTTGGCTGAGGCTCAGGGCAACGCTTCGCTGCGCTCGAAGTCCTTCGTTGCCGACTACGGCTGGGAGTTCAAGGATCTGTTGCGTGACTACGGAAGCGGTATTGCCGGAAAGGGCGAGTTCATCGGCTACGTTTTGCAACAACAGCTGAACTACCAGGCCGGAACCTACCCGATGCTGTTTGTAACCAACCACGATGAAAACTCCTGGAACGGCTCGTTGTCATCGATGTATGGCAAGGGCGCGAAGACCCTTGCAGTTCTTACATTCACGGTGCCTGGAATCCCGCTGATTTACAACGGTCAAGAGGTCGATTCCAACAAGCAGTTGAAATTCTTTGAAAAAGATTTGATCGACTGGAACTTCACTTCGACCCGTTCAAAAACTGCTCAGGCTTTTTACACGAAATTGATCGCGCTGAAAACCAAGAACTCCGCACTCTGGAACGGCACCGCAGGCGGCTCGTATGAGCGCATCAAGAACGACAGCAGCATCATGCTTAGTTTCAGTCGCGTTGCAAAAACCGGCAACAAGGTGATCGTGGTGCTGAACCCTTCGGCCATGCCGGTCACCTCTCGGGTCGAGTTCGTCAAAGACGGCAAAACCTACTACCGCTATTCCGACGGAGCTAAGGTCAAGTTCACCGGCGCGAAGGTTACTTCGCTCAAGGCCTGGGG
>JBEEJJ010000077.1:0-5403 GCA_041169265.1 Actinomycetota bacterium | reverse complement strand
TTCAAAAAACTGAGTTAGCAAAGCCGAACAGTCTGCCTCGAGCACTCCCCCGATGACCTCGACCTGTGGGCCGAGCCTAGTGTCGCGAAGCAGGTCATAACGCGAGCCGGCCGCACCCACCCGCTCGTCCCAGGCACCAAAAACCACTCGCGGGATGCGCGCCGCAACGATCGCGCCGGCGCACATCACGCACGGCTCGAGGGTCACGACCAGCGTCAAGTCTTCGAGACGCCACTTGCCCGAGCCAGTTGATTCCGCGAGCGCCGATGCCGCTGCACGAATCGCAACGATTTCGGCGTGAGCGGTCGGGTCGCCGACGGCCTCGCGCTCGTTGTGACCGCGAGCAACTACGTTGCCTTCGGAATCGATGAGCACGGCCCCAACCGGAACGTCGTCAGACAGGGATGCGGCGAGCGCGGCTTCGACGAGCGCATCGCGCATCGGCGCAAAATACCTGTCGTTCACGGCATTCTCCTCATATAGATTTAGCCTATGCGAGTCTTTGTTGCCGACCATCCCCTGATTACCCACAAGCTGACCGTGCTGCGTGACAAGAACACCCCGTCGCCGGTGTTCCGCCTGCTGGTCGAAGAGCTGGTCACCCTGCTCGCCTATGAAGCCACCAGGGATGTTGCCGTCGAAAAGATCGGCATCGAAACCCCCGTGACTGCCACCGACGGCGTCAAGTTGAGTCGCCCTCGTCCGATCATCGTGCCGATTTTGCGTGCGGGTCTCGGAATGCTCGAAGGCATCGTCAAGTTGCTGCCGACCGCCGAGGTGGGCTTCTTGGGCATCAAGCGCAACGAAGAAACGCTCGAGCCGTTCACCTATGCCAACCGCCTGCCCGAAGACCTGTCGGGTCGTCAGGTTTACATCATCGACCCGATGCTCGCCACGGGCGGCACCCTGATCGACTCGATCAACTACGTGTTCGAGCGTGGCGCAAAAGACGTCACCTGCATCTGCTTGATCGGTGCACCTGAGGGACTTGCCGCCGTTGAGAAGCGCTTCGGTGACCGCGACGTCAAGATCGTGCTCGGTGCGCTCGACTCGCACCTCAACGACAAGGGTTACATCGTGCCGGGGCTCGGCGACGCCGGTGACCGCTTGTTCGGCGTAGCCGACTAACTCGAGGGGCTAACTCGAGCTGCGCATCCCGGCAACCAACTCATCGATGGCCGGTGCGAGCTGACGTGCGGTCGAGCGATAGGTTTCGAGGCTCATCCCCCACGGGTCATCAAGATCGACATCGTCCAGCATCAACCGCACCTTTTGCTCATCCGCGTTTTCATAGGTGAGCACCCTGCGCCGAACCGATTCGGTTGCCACCAGAACGAGGTCAGCGTTGGCGAGCATCAACTCGGTGAGCTGCCGAGCGACATGGCGCGAGCCGTCGATTCCTTGTTCCTCGAGAACAGTCACTGTGTGCGGGGTGGCCGGTTCACCGACCTCGGCGCTTACCCCGGCAGACTCGACGTGAACGCCAGACAGGCCCGCGGCATCCGCGGCGTCACGAAGCATAAGCTCGGCCATCGGCGAGCGGCAAATGTTGCCGAGGCAAACCATGAGGATGTTCACGAAGTCGTCTTTCTGAATCGAACTTCTTTCATGTTAAAGTTCTTTCTATGACTAACAGCACTTCACGACAGATCTCGGTGGCTTCTGCGTTCGCAGGCACCCAGATGATGTGTGCTGTCATGTGCATGCGAATGTGTCGCTAAGCAACACAACCCGCGCGAAGACGCGCAACCGCTGAACCACGGTGAACTCACCGACCCCCCCCCACAACAGCACCGCAAAGACGCATAGACAAAAGTCAAAGGATTTAGCAATGAACGCAACCAACCCAAAGCCGAGCCAGGCGGCCCAGGCACCTCAAGCACCACAAACTTCAACCCAGCCGATCGCACGCGGATTCGCCCTCTACATCGGCGTCGACGCAAACCAAGCACTCGAACACGGCACCAGCCTGAGCCAGATTGCCGCAGCACTTCGCAAGACCTTGGATGAGCTCATCCCCGGTGCTGGCTCCGAGACACACGCCGCGGTGGCACTTGCCCCCAAGGATGTTGGCGGACGCAACATCGACGTGGTTCGCGCGGCACTGCGCGACCCAGAACTCAGCGCGAAGGTGCCACAGATTGAGGCCGACAAACAGTCGGGAATCGTCATCGACCTGCCGCGTCGCCGTCTGCTGGCGAATGGTGAAAATGCCGGACTCACCTACCGCGAGTTTGAACTCATTAACTACCTAATCAACAACCAGGGCGAAACCATCAGTCGCCGTGAACTGATCGAAGCCGTCTGGGCCGACGACCCCGACTCCGCCCCGAACGACCGCACCATCGACGTGCACGTGCGCCGACTTCGCGCAAAGATCGGTGGCTACGAAGACATCATCCGCACCATCCGCGGTGGTGGCTATCGATTCGACCGTCACCCCGACGTTCTGGTCGACAGCTACCAGATCTAAACGGTTAGCCTGTTCTGGTGAGCCTCGAATCTGAATACCGCGACGCCGACCAACTGGTTGCCGACCTCACGACCGCGGTGCTCGACCTGATCGATGAAGGCGTCGCAACACCAATCGTTCTAATCGACGGACGAGCCGCCTCGGGCAAATCGACAATCGGCGACGCTCTGCAACGCCGCCTGTTCAAAGAGGGCGAAACCCTGCCGAGAGTGGTGCACATGGACGACCTTTATTTGGGCTGGGATGGGCTAGCCGCCGGTGCCGAATATCTGCAGCGGTTCGTGCTTGGGCCAATCGCCGCTCGCAAAACGGCTCACTGGCAGATTTTTGACTGGGCGCTAGGCGAGCGTCGCGAATGGCGCGAGTTCTCTGGCGGAACGCCGCTGATCATCGAGGGATGCGGTGCACTCAATTCGAACAGCATCGACCTGGCTAACTTTTCGGTGTGGCTCGAAGTGCCCGAGGATGTGCGGCACAAGCGCTGGCTCGAACGTGAGGGTTCAGACGAACACTGGGCGCAGTGGGCCGCTGCCGAACTCGACTTTTATGCGCGAGAGCGCTCGGCCGAACTGGCTGAGATTCGCCTCAGCTAGGCGGTTTTGCGGTTCTTGAGCCAGACTCGCACGCCAGCGATGAGCGAGGCGAGAATGAAGAACCCGGCGATCGCATACGAGGCGTTTTTGACGGCTGGAATCGAAGCGGCGAAGTAGCCGGTGACGGTGAGCCCGACTCCCCAGGCAACCGCACCGACGAGGTTAGCCGAGAAGAACTTGTAGTAGTTCATCTTCGAGATGCCGGCGATGGCCGGAACGAAAACGCGAGCCCAGGGCATGAAGCGAGCGATGACGACTGCCCACCATCCCCAAGCCTGATAAAAACGCTCGGACTTTTCGATTGCGTTGCGCAGCCACTGACCCTTGCGTTTTTCGAGGTATGGGCGGCCGTAGTGACGACCGAGCGTGTAGCCAACCTGGTCACCGAGCCAAGCGGCGATGCCCACGCCGGTGGCCATGATCCAGATGTTGTCGCCACTCGGGTTGGTTGCGGCTACGAGACCGGCCGCGAAGACGAGCGAATCACCAGTGACGAACGGCACGAAAGCGCCGATAAACAGGCCGGTTCCGGCGAAAACCAGAAACCAAACCGCCGCATAAAACAGCCACGGACCAAGGTCGGTATACCAACCCGCAATCTGGTCAGAGATGCTTGCGGCGTGAATGATTAGGGGCATAACAACAAGCCTAAGGCTTGCCGTGAAGCACGATTTCGTCGAGGTCTAGGCGCGTGCGTGGGGCGATCTCGCGCTCGTAGGCTGGGCCTTCGAGAGTCTCGGCCGGTGCCTGCTTGCCGATGGCGACCACAACGAGCACGTCTAGGTCGTTGGCGAGCTGCAGCGTGCTGTGAATCGACGAGTGCACGATTCCGGCCATCTGGTGAGACTTGAGTCCGAGCTCCTCGGCCTGAATACACATGGTGGCCACGGCCAAACCAGCGTCGTAACGCGCGATTTCATAGGGCTTGCCGTCTGGCGTCTGGTTCTTGATGGCCACGACCAACAACGCGGATGCGCGCGGCGCCCAGCTCTGGTTGAAACCGGTGAGTCCTTCGGCCACAACCTTCTGCCACAGTGCGTCGCCGCGATAAAGCATCGAGAAGCGCCAAGGCTGTGCGTTGTTGGCGGATGCGGCCCAGCGACCGGCTTCGAGAATCGAGAGAGCCTCGTGCTGGCTCAGGGCGTGGGTTTCGTCGAAGGCGCGAGGGCTCCAACGTTCGGCAAGAACAGGGGCGATTTCGGCGCGGGTAATGGCGGTCTTCTTCATGATTTCCTTCGATGGTTTGCGGTTTGACCTATGGTCAACTCTTCCATGTTAACAAGTGGGGGTTTACTTTATTCCCCAGATTCGAGAGTCAGGGCAATCAGTTAGAGGCCAAGAATGCGTTTGGCTGCCGCCAGCAAACCGTCAACATCATCGACCGTGGTGTCCCACGCGCACATCA
Organism: Actinomycetota bacterium; assembly: GCA_041169265.1. Lineage (GTDB taxonomy): Bacteria > Actinomycetota > Actinomycetes > Actinomycetales > Microbacteriaceae > Rhodoluna. The sequence continues at coordinate 932 of JBEEJJ010000077.1, read as the reverse complement.
GTCGAACCTGGCCGGTGGCGTAGTTCCAAACGTAGAAGCGATACTCCTGCTGCAAGGCCGCCGTCTGCTCGGCGGTGAAGATCGGGAACACTGCGTTGGCTTGAGTGGGGTTAGGAATCTCCACGCCCAAGGCGCGCAGCCCCGCATCCAAGCGAGCGGCCATCGCGTTGGCATGCTCGCCGTTTCGCTTCCAGAGGTCGTTCGACATGATGGCGATCAGCTGAGCGCTCACGAAACGCATCTTCGACGCCAACTGCATCGACGTCTTGCGCAAGAACGGGATGGCGTGCGCGAGTTCTGGGTTGAGCACGACTACCGCCTCGGCCGCGAGCGCGCCGATCTTGGTGCCACCGAACGAGACGACGTCGACACCAGCGTCGGTGGTGAACTCGCGAAAACGCATACCTAGGGCTGCTGCCGCGTTCGAAAGACGAGCACCGTCGAGGTGCAAGAGCAGGTCGTGCGAGTGGGCGTAGTCGGCGAGCGCGCGAATCTCGGCCGCCGTATAGAGCGTGCCCATTTCGGTGGTGTTGGTGATCGAAATCGCACCCGGCTGGGCTCGGTGAACCGACCCGATGTCATACATCACCGAGTCGACGAGCTCGGGGGTGAGCTTTCCATCGGGAGTCGGCACGGTGTGGATCTTGAGACCGGCCATCTTCTCAGGCGCTCCGCCCTCATCCGCGTTGATGTGAGCCGACTCGGCCGCAATCACGGCCTCCCAGCGCTGCATACAGGCCTGAAGGGCGACCACGTTAGCGCCGGTTCCGTTGAACACCGGAAACGCCAGCGCCTGAGAACCAAACTCGGCTTGCACCATCGCGTCGAGGCGCGCGGTGACCGAATCCTCGCCATAGGCAATCTCGTGCCCGTCGTTCACCGACGCGATGGCCGCCATGATCTCGGGATGCACTCCGGCATAGTTGTCGCTG
>JBEEJJ010000076.1:0-5413 GCA_041169265.1 Actinomycetota bacterium | reverse complement strand
GGTCATCATCGCCGGTGCCGGTGGCGCGGCTCATCTGCCGGGCATGCTCGCTTCGGTCACGACTCTTCCGGTGATCGGCGTTCCGGTTCCGCTCGCCAAACTCGACGGCCTCGACTCGCTTCTCTCGATCGTTCAGATGCCGGCAGGCATCCCTGTTGCGACTGTTTCGATCGGTGGGGCCAAGAATGCCGGCATTCTTGCGGCACGAATCCTCGGTGCTTTCGACGACAAGTTGTCAGCCAAACTCGCCGCCTTCGGTGAATCGCTCAAAGACCAGGTCGCCGAGAAGAACGAAAAGCTGAAGTCGCAACTGTGAGTTCCATTCCACCGAGGACGAGCGCGCAAAGCTCGAGTCCTTTTCGCAACGTAGATCGGGCAACACCCGAAAAACTGCGCACTCGCGCCTGGTGGTTGCTCGTGTTCACGCTCATCGTTCCGGGTCTCGCTCAACTGGTTGGTGGCAATCGCAAACTCGCACGTTTCGGCCTTCGCGCAACGCTAACGGTTTGGGGTCTGGTCGCTTTTCTCGGGCTCCTAGGGTTGATCAACAAAGGTTGGGTCATCTGGTTGGTGACGCTGCCTTTCGTCGGCACGGTCATCTCGTGGTCACTGATTCTCTACGCGATCATCTTCTTGGTTCTGGCCGTCGACGCGCTTCGCCTAGCGCAGCTCGGCCGACTCTTCGACCGCGACAAGTGGATCGCGCTTGGGGCCTTCGTGCTCGTCGCGTCGTTAGGCACCTATGGCATCAGCTCGGCCGGAAACTTCGTCGGTGCCGGCACCGGGGCAATCGGCTCGATTTTCAACCAGCAGGGCTATACCGCTCCGGTTGACGGTCGATACAACATCATGCTGCTTGGCTCGGATGCAGGGCGGGACCGGTTCGGCGTGCGACCCGACTCGATCTCGGTGGTGAGCATCGAAGCTGCCACCGGCAAGACGGTCACCATCAGCATCCCGCGCAATCTGCAGCGAGTTCCGTTCTCGGCTGACTCACCGCTCTGGAGCGTCTATCCACAAGGCTGGTCATGCGGCGTCGACTGCCTGATCAACGCGATCTATAAAGACACGATGGACAACCATCAAGACCTCTATCCAGACGCGGTCAAGAACGGCAGCAACCCCGGCATCGAGGCAACCAGGGATGCGGTCGAAGGCGTGACCGGGCTAAAGATCCAGTCTTACGTTCAAATCGACATGAGCGAGTTCTCGCGACTGATTGATGCCCTCGGTGGCATCGACATCGTGATTAAACAGGACCTGCCAATCGGAGGTCAACGCGACGACGCCTCGGATGCACGCGAATGGTTGCGCGCCAGCCCCGAGCCCCAGCATCTCGATGGCTACCACGCGCTTTGGTATGGGCGCTCGCGTCACTTGACCAGCGACTACGACCGCATGGCTCGTCAGGCAGAGATTCAGAAGGCGATTCTGAAGCAGATGGATCCTGCCAACGTCTTGTCTCGCTTTGAGCAGATCGCCTCGGCGTCGAAGGAACTCGTGATGACCGACATCCCGGTTGGAATGCTCTCGGTCTATGTTGAGCTCGCGACCAAAGCCAAGAAGTCCGGCATCAAGTCGCTCGGTCTGGTGCCGAAAAACGGATTCGAGCCAGACCGTCCCGACTACGACAAGATTCACAACGCCGTTCGAACCTTTATCGCCAAAGGTAAACTTTCTTAGAACCAGGTTTCGGTTTGAAAACATCGGAGGAACCAGTGAGCCTTGCGGAGTTTGCTGCTACGCATGGCCTGAAGCGCATCGGCGCTCGGCCTCCCTTTTTCAAATACATCGCCGAGGTATGGCAGCGCCGGGGCTTTGCCTGGATGCTCTCGACTTTTACCAACGAGGCTTCGAACGCCCGCACCCGACTCGGCGGCTGGTGGAACATCCTTCTGCCAACCATTCAGGCCGGCACCTACGGGCTGATCTTCGGATTGATTCTCGGTGACAGTCGACCAGAAAATTTCTTGTCGTTCCTTTTCACCGGAGTTTTTCTTTTCTCGTTCATGACCGGATGTTTTCAATCTGGTGCATCGAGCATCACTGGCAACTCGGGGCTCGTCAAAAGTCTGACCTTCCCTCGCGCGTTGCTCCCTCTTTCAACTGTCATCCAATATGTGATCAACCTTTGGCCACAGATCGTGCTTTTGCTGATCACGATTTTGATCACCGGAAACCCGATCACCTGGAACTGGCTCTTGCTGCCGGTGCTCGTGCTGCTGATGACCTCGTTCAGTTTCGGCCTCGCGCTCGTCGCTGCTCGTCTCAACGCTCAGTTGCGAGACCTTGGCAAGCTCATCCCGTTTTTCATTCGCATTTCGTTCTATGTCAGCGGCGTGTTCTTCAGCGTCGACAAGGTGCTCGGCCAGTGGCCCGCGGTTTTTGCCGTGTTCAAGTTCAACCCGTTTTATGACTTCATCGAACTAGCTCGCGGATTGCTCATCCAGGGTTATGTGCCAAGCCTCGAACTCTGGATGCTCTGCATCGGTTGGGCTGTGTTGCTGCCGATCTTCGGCATCGTCTTCTTCTGGAAGGCCGAGGAGGTGTATGGCCGAGATGACTGATCTGAACCCAGCTGTGACGCAGGCCACCGAAGACCGCCAGCCTGTCGTCGTGGTCGACAGTGTCGACATCATTTACCAGGTCTATGCCTCTGGCAAGAAGGCCACTAAATACAACGGCGTCACCAAGAAGGGCAGCCGCGGTCAGCTGCGCCAGGTGCACGCGGTCAAGAACGTTTCATTCACCGTATACAAGGGTGAAACCATCGGGATCATCGGCACCAACGGATCTGGCAAGTCGAGCTTGCTGCGTGCGGTAGCCGGACTCACTCAGCCCGCAAGCGGTGCGGTCTATGCCTCGGCTCGTCCGGTGCTACTCGGTGTGGGTGCGGTGTTGATGCCTGCGCTCTCGGGTGAAAAGAACATCCTGCTCGGCGGTCTCGCCATGGGTTACAGCAAGAAAGAAACCGAAGAGCTTGCACCGGCAATCACCGAGTTCGCCGGGCTCGAGGAGTTCATCGATCTGCCGATGCGCACTTACTCTTCGGGTATGTCGGCACGTCTTCGTTTTGCCATCGCCGCCAGCCGCAGCCACGACATTCTGATCATCGACGAAGCGCTTTCGGTGGGTGACCAGCAGTTCCGCAAGCGCAGTGAAGCGAGGATGCGCGAGATGCGCGACAACGCCGGCACCGTGTTTCTCGTGAGCCACAGCATGAAGTCGATTCTCGACACCTGCAGTCGTGTTATTTGGCTCGAAAAAGGCGTTCTTCGCATGGATGGCGATCCTCGTGAGGTCTGCAACGCCTACAACGAATACACCGGCGTCAAAACGATCGACGACTAGCCATGGCGGCTCAACCCAAGCACCCACCGATCAGCGTGATGCTTCCGGTGCTAAACGAAGAGGCACACCTCGAGGCTTCGGTCGATTCGATCTTGGCTCAGGATTACCCAAACGACATCGAGATTCTGCTGGCCCTGGGCCCTTCGACCGACCGCACCGACGAAGTTGCTGCACGCTTGGCGGCACGGGATTCCCGCATCCGTCTGGTTGCGAACCCGGCAGGCAAAACCACCATTGGGCTCAACGAGTGCATTCGCCAAGCAAAGCACAACGTGATCGTTCGCGTGGATGCGCATAGCGAGTTAGCCGCCGGTTATCTCAAGCGTGGTGCCGAGATCTTGATTGAGACCGGAGCCGACGAGCTCGGCGGCATCATGGCTGCCGCTGGCACGAGCGCACTTCAAAAGGCGGTGGCCTGGGCCTACACGAGTCGCTTCGGTGTGGGCGGCGCTAGCTATCACGTCGGCGGCAAAGCTGGCGAAGCCGAGTCTGCCTATCTCGGCATCTTTCGCAAGGATGCGCTGACTCGCGTCGGCGGTTATGACGAGTCGATCATCCGAGGCGAAGACTGGGAGCTCGCCCAGCGCATCAAGGCGACCGGGGGACTGGTCTGGTTCAGTCCCGAGCTGAAAGTCACCTACTGGCCACGCGGCCGGTTTGGTGCACTGGTCAAGCAGTTCTGGTCGACAGGTGTTTGGCGAGGCGATCTCACTAGGCGCGACTTCGCGAGGGCATCGAAGCGTTACTTTGCGCCACCGGTGATGGTTTTGGTGACCCTGCTCGGGCTGGTCTTTCTGGCCACCGGTGACCTGCTGGGCATCTTGCCCCTGGCTGCCTACCTTTCTGGGGTTGCCTTCCTTGCCGCGACCGCGAGCGACCTTCCGCTCAAGGCTAGGGCTGCAGTGCTTTTCGTTCTTCCCGCAATCCACTTCTCATGGGGTGCCGGTTTTTGGCGGGGGCTCACCCTCGGTGCGGGTTCGACCGTCGACCGAAGTCGAGTCGGAGCGCGCTCGTGAGTTGGAAAAACTACCTGAACCCGAGTCGGCTGCTTGGCGGCATTCGTCGTCGCGGAGTGCTCTATCTGCGCAAGCTTGCATATCGTCCTGGAGTTAAGCCGATCAACCCGAACGCCGTGCTGTTTGAGGCGTTCGAAGGCAAGGTAATCGGCGACAGCCCTTACGAGATTTTTCGCTATCTGAAATCGGTGCGACCCGACCTAACTTTCTATTGGTCGGTGAAACCGGGGGTCGAAGCGCCCGATGGTTCGATCGGCCTGACGTGGTCATCCCGCGCTTGGTTTGAAGCGCTAGCAACCAGCAAATACCTGGTGAATAACTCGAACTTCCCTTGGTATTTCCGCAAGGTGCCCGGGCAGGTCTACCTGCAAACCTGGCACGGAACCCCACTGAAGCGGCTAGGGCGCGACGTGGGAGTCGACCAGTTCAGCGCGCTCTATCAGCAGACCATGGACCGCGAGGCGAAGGCCTGGGATTACCTGATTGCGCCGAACGGATTCTGCGCTGAACGCTTTCCGGGCATCTTCGGCTACACCGGTGAGCAACTGGTCACCGGCTATCCTCGCAACGATCGACTCAGCAAAACCACGGATGCGCAACGGCAGCTCATTCGTGCAAAACTCGGCGTGACCGACCCGAGCGAACAGCTCGTGCTCTATGCGCCGACCTGGCGCGAGTTCAACCGAACAGCGACCGGCAACTGGGACACGGTCAACTTCTTCGACCCAAACGCCGAGCTGCCCGAGGGTTTCACCTTGCTATTCCGTGGTCACCACAACACTCACGCGGCACACAGCGAAAAGGTCTCGGGACGTGCAATCGACGTTACGAAATATCCCGACGTAACCGACCTTTATCTAGCCGCAGACATTCTCGTCACCGACTATTCCTCGGTGATGTTCGACTACACGGTCACCGGAAAGCCGATTCTGTTCTTGGCCCCCGATCTCGAGCGCTACCGTGCGGAGCGCGGCTTCTACCTCGACTACGAGGCAGAGGTTCCTGGACCGATCTTCAAAACCGCGGATGAGCTCACCGCAGCCCTG
>JBEEJJ010000075.1:0-5500 GCA_041169265.1 Actinomycetota bacterium | reverse complement strand
GACCAACCGAATCGCCGCGGCTGACTCCAGTTGAATCGTCGAATCACACTCGCTGACTGGGCGTAACTATCTCGGATCTTCGTAGGTGATTAGAACCTACGAAAGTGAAATAAGGTCGGCGTAACCATCGTTCCAATGGTCTTCGACTCCGTCAGGCAAGATCAACACTCGCTCTGGGTTTAGTGCAAGCACCGCTCCCTCGTCGTGAGACACCAGGACCACGGCACCCGTAAAGGTCGCCAGCGCCCGCAGGATCTCTTCGCGGCTGGCCGGGTCGAGGTTGTTGGTTGGCTCGTCGAGCAAGAGAACATTCGCTGACGACACCACCAGCGAGGCGAGCGCTAAACGAGTCTTCTCGCCGCCACTCAAAACGCCAGCCGGTTTGTCGACATCGTCACCGCTAAACAGAAACGACCCGAGCACCTTGCGAGCATCCGTGTCGGCCAACTGAGGTGCCGCCTTCTGCATGTTTTGCAGCACGGTTTTCGACACATCAAGCGTCTCGTGCTCCTGGGCGTAGTAACCGATCTTGAGGCCGTGACCGGGTTCGAGCGAACCGGTGTCTGGCTTGTCCAATCCGGCAAGCATTCGCAGCAATGTGGTTTTTCCTGCACCGTTTAGTCCAAGCACCACGACCTTTGAGCCCTTGTCGATGGCTAGGTCGACGGCCGTGAAAATCTCGAGTGAGCCATAAGACTTAGACAGGTTGCTCGCCATGAGCGGAGTCTTGCCACAGGGCGCCGGATCGGGAAATCGAATCTTTGCCACGCGGTCGGCTTCTCGAACGTCTTCAAGACCCGAGATAAGCCGCTCGGCACGCTTGAGCATCTGCTGCGCGGCGACCGCCTTGGTCGCCTTTGCTCCAAATTTGGCAGCCTGCAGTTGAAGGGCGGTTGCCTTCTTTTCGGCGTTGGCGCGTTCACGTTTGCGACGCTCCTCGTCGGCCTCGCGCTGCTTGAGGTATTGACGCCATCCCATGTTGTAGACGTCAATAACCGTGCGCATCGCATCCAAGTAGAAAACTCGGTTTACTGTCTCGCCAATCAGGTCAACATCGTGGCTAATCACGATGAGTCCACCCTGGTAAGACTTCAGAAAGTCCCGCAACCAGATCACCGAATCTGCATCGAGGTGGTTGGTCGGTTCGTCGAGAATCATGGTTTCGGCATTCGAAAACAGGATGCGCGCGAGCTCGATTCGGCGTCGCTGACCACCGCTGAGGGTCTTCAAAGGCTGATTCAGAATGTGATCTTTCAAACCGAGGTTGCTGGCAATTGCCGCCGCCTCGGCCTCAGCGGCATAACCGCCCTGTGCCACGAAGCGCTCCTCGGCGTTTGCGTAGCGCTTCATCGCCGAGTTATAGACCTTCTCGTCGATCGAACCCATATCTTCTGAAGCTCGCTCCATTTGCGCGAGCAGGTCGCCGAGTCCACGGGCATTCAGGATGCGGGTGCGAGCCAGTTCCTCGGGGTCGCCAGTTCGCGGATCTTGCGGCAGGTAGCCGATTTCGCCAGATTTCTCGACGGTGCCTGCGGTTGGCTGCCCATCCCCCGCCAAAATTTTCGTCAGCGTCGTTTTTCCGGCACCGTTGCGCCCAACCAGACCAACCTTGTCGCCCTTGTCGACGCGAAAGTTCACGTCTTGCATCAGCACGCGTGCGCCGATGCGAATCTCGAGGTCGCGAACGTTGATCATCTGAAAGGGAGGCCTTAGAAAGAATTTGTAACGGCGAGCGTTACCAAAGTCCCTAGTCTACAATCGGAGTTGTTATCCAATCCCAAGGAGATTCATGTCTTTGTCTATTGCGCAGCGCCCAACCATCGTTGATCGCTTGATTCCTAAGTCGATCGCTATCGACGTTGCTCTAATCGCTGCCGGTGTAGTGCTAATGGCTGCCTCGGCCCAGTGGGTCATTCCGATGTACCCAGTTCCGATGACCGGCCAAACCTTCGCGGTTCTGCTCATTGCTATGGCACTCGGTTTCGAGCGCGGCAGCATCTCGGTTCTGGCCTATGTCGCCCTCGGCGCTGCGGGTCTTCCAATCTTCAACGCAGGCACCTCTGGGTTCTGGGGTCCGACTCTTGGCTACAAGATCGGCTTCATTGCCGCGGCTGCTCTGGTCGGTTTCCTAGCCCAGCGTGAGTGGGACAAGTCGATCCTCAAGGTTGCCGGTGCGTTTGCAATCGGTAGCGCTGTGATCTATCTATTCGGTGCGACCTGGCTGGCTATCTTCATCGGCCTTGCCGGTGGCGACAACAGCCTGATGGCCGTGCTGAACGCCGGTGTGCTTCCTTTCCTGATCGGTGATGCCGCAAAGGCAGCAGCCGCAGCTGCCCTGCTTCCTGCCGCTTGGGCTGGGGTCAAGGCGCTCAAGAAGTAGTCCAGAAAAGTTCAAGGGCGATCATCCAGTGGATGGTCGCCCTTTTCTTTTGGCTGATTAGATTGCGAAGCCAATTGCGCGCATCTGCTCGCGACCGTCGTCGGTGATCAGCTCAGGCCCCCACGGTGGCATCCAAACCCAGTTGATGCGAAATGCTTCTACGTGTCCGTCAAGCGCCTCTGCAGTCTGCTCTTCAAGAACGTCGGTCAGCGGGCATCCGGCCGAAGTTAGCGTCATGTTGATCAGCAGCGAACCGTCTTCTTCGCTTTGCTGTAGCCCATAGATCAGTCCGAGGTCAACGATGTTCACGCCGATTTCAGGGTCGATGACGTCTTTCAACGCCTCGATCACCTCGTCGTATTTGGCGGGTTCAAGTTCGATTGGCATTATGCCCTTACGTAGCGGTCGTAACCCTCAGCCTCGAGACGCTCGGCGAGCTCTGGGCCACCCTCCTCGGCGACCTGTCCGGCTACAAAGACGTGCACGAAGTCAGGCTTGATGTACTTCAGGATTCGGGTGTAGTGGGTGATCAGGAGAACGCCCAGGTCGTTGGCGGCCTTGGCGCGGTTTACGCCCTCGCTGACCACCTTGAGCGCGTCAACGTCGAGCCCCGAGTCGGTCTCATCGAGAACGGCAAACTTTGGCTTCAGAAGTTCGAGCTGAAGAATCTCGTGACGCTTCTTTTCGCCACCCGAGAATCCCTCGTTGACGTTGCGCTCGGTGAATGCCGCATCCATGCGAAGTCCGTCCATGGCCTCGCGAACCTCTTTGATCCAAGGACGAAGCGCAGGAGCCTCACCGTCGATGGCGGTCTTCGCGGTGCGCAAGAAGTTGCTCACCGAAACACCTGGAATCTCGACCGGGTATTGCATGGCCAAGAAGAGCCCGGCGCGAGCACGCTCATCCACGCTCATTTCTAGAACGTTTTCGCCATCGAGCAGGATCTCACCGTCGGTGACTTCGTATTTCGGGTGCCCGGCGATGGAGTAAGCCAGGGTGGACTTTCCCGAACCGTTAGGACCCATGATGGCGTGAGTCTCTCCGTTGCGGATGGTTAGGTCGACACCGCGCAAGATTTCTTTGGACCCCTGATCGGTTTCGACCGAAACGTGCAGGTTTTTGATTTGAAGAATCGACATGATTTCTTTCTTTGGTTAGGCGGGTTCGTATTCGAGAAAAATGACGCCGTTTTCGATGAAGACGTCGTATACGGCTACGGGTTCGTAGGCCGGAAGAGAAAGTGGCTGACCGGTTTCGAGTGAGAACTTGGCTCCGTGAGCCCAGCACTCGATGGTCTCGTTATCGACGAATCCCTCGCTCAGCGAGATTTCGCCGTGCGAGCACTTGTCGTCGATCGCCTTGACGTCGCCGTTCTTGGTTCGGGCGATGGCGATGGCGTGGTCGCCAACCTTCACGCGAATGGCACGACCTGGCTTGATGTCTTCAACCGGGCAAATCTCGAGGGCCATTAGTCAACGCTCCTAGCTAGTTCGGCTTCGATGGATTCGGTAAGTCTGGCTTCGATTTCTGGAACCGAAATCTGCTGCACGATTTCATTCAGGAATCCGAAAACCACCAGGCGACGAGCCTGAGATTCGCTGATTCCACGAGCTTGTAGATAGAACAACTGCTCGTCGTCGAATCGGCCAGACGCACTTGCGTGACCGGCTCCGGCAATCTGCCCCGTTTCGATTTCTAGGTTTGGCACGGAGTCGGCTCGAGCACCGTCGGTTAGCAAAAGGTTGCGGTTGAGTTCGTAGGTGTCGGTTCCCTCGGCGGCCTTGCGAATCAGCACGTCGCCAACCCAGATGGTGTGCGCCTTCTCCCCTTGCAGTGCACCCTTGTAGGTCACGCGTGACTTGCAGTTGGCAACGGCGTGGTCGACGAAAGGGCGGTGCTCCAGGTGCTGTCCAGCATCGGCAAAATACATACCCAGCAACTCAACGTCACCGCCGGGCTGCGTGAATTCAACGGATGGGGTCAAACGCACGGTCTTGCCACCAAGGCTGACCACGATGTGCTTTAGCTTCGAGTTGCGACCGAGCTTGGCAAAGTGCGACGAGAGGTGAACCGAGTCTTCTGTCCAGTCCTGAATCGTGATCACGGTCAGCTGAGCTTCGTCGCCGACCAAGATTTCGACGTTTTCGGCGAGCTGGGCATCCCCGCGGTGATCGATCACGACAACACCCGTCGAGTGGTGCTCGGCGTTGATGACTAGGTGAAGTGCGCTAACCGAACGGTCTTCGCTCACAACGCTTAGTTGTACCTGGCAATCGGGCTTAGAGTCGGTCGGAATATTGATTAGGTAGGCAGCCTGAGCCGACTCCCACGCAACCGCACTGATCTTGTCTTCTGGCAGACCGGCCTTGCCAAACAATTCGTGTTTGGAGTCAATCCAAGCGGTCTTGACGCCATCCGGGGCCTTCAGGGCGAGATCGCCAGCGAATTCGTCGAAAGCATCGACCAAGAAGTCGGAGATTCGGTCGCCCGGCAGGTATCGCCACTGCTCTTCGCGCTGGCTGATCGCCTCGAAGTCGCTCGATTTCGCCGAGCGAACGCGGGCGTTTCGAATCTGAAGCGGAACGCCTGCGCCGTGACTGTGCGCAGACAGTCCGTGCTGGGCTGTCTGAGTGAGCTCGGTCATTAGCCGACAGCCCCTTCCATCTGCATCTCGATGAGCTTGTTCAACTCGAGTGCGTATTCCATTGGGAGTTCTTTGGCGATTGGCTCGATGAAACCGCGAACGATCATGGCCATTGCTTCGTCTTCTGGCAAGCCGCGAGACATCAGGTAGAAGAGCTGTTCTTCGCTGACTCGCGAAACGGTTGCTTCGTGTCCCATCGATACGTCGTCTTCGCGAACATCTACGGCTGGGTAGGTGTCGGAACGTGAGATCGTGTCGACCAGAAGGGCGTCACAGCGAACGGTGTTTGCCGAGTGGTGAGCCCCCGGGGCAACGCGAATTTCACCACGGTACGAGGTTCGTCCGCCACCGCGGGCAATCGACTTCGAGACGATCGACGATGAAGTGTATGGCGCAAGGTGAATCATCTTTGCACCCGCATCCTGGTGCTGACCCTCGCCTGCAAAGGCAACCGAAAGGGTCTCTCCGCGTGCGTG
>JBEEJJ010000074.1:0-5703 GCA_041169265.1 Actinomycetota bacterium | reverse complement strand
CTGTCCGATGACCTCTTCGAGAGGGATGTAACGAGGCGAGGTGGAGGTCGCGCTGCCTTGGATGCGAACGAAACGAGGAAGTAGCGGTGGCACCTTTAGGCGGGCGAACTGCTCTTTGCCATCACGGCCTCCGAGCATGACAGCCATGTTCAGTGACAAGCCTGAGATGTATGGGAAAGGGTGAGCGGGGTCGACCGCGAGAGGGGTCAGAACCGGGAAAATCTGGTTCTGAAAGTATTCACGAAGCTCTTTCTGCTCTTCCTCGGTGAGGTCAGCCCAGTGCTCGAAGTGAATTCCCTTGGCCCGCAGCGCTGGTTCGATCTTCTCGTGAAAAAGTTTTGCGTGACGCTCTTGCAGACGGTGCGCTTCCTGGCTGATCTGTTCGAGAACTCTCTCCGGTGGCAATCCCGACGCCGACGCAACCGAAACACCCGCGGCCATGCGGCGCTTGAGCCCGGCGACTCGGACCATGAAGAATTCGTCGAGGTTCGAAGCGAAGATGCTCAAGAAGTTGACTCGTTCGAGCAGGTAGAGGTTTTCATCCTCGGCCAGTTCTAGAACTCGTTGGTTGAATGCCAGCCAGCTCAGCTCACGGTCCAGGTAGCGATCGACCGGCATGTCCCCAAAGTCGGGAAGGTCGATAGCCATGGTTTCGTCAGACATGCCTTCAATACTGCCACGAATGGCTACGCGCAGGTAAATAGAACCTAAACGGTGACCGACTGGTCTTCGCGGGTGATGTTGAAGCAATAACCACGGTTTCGAACCGTGCCAATTAGCGCTTCGAGGTCACCGAGTTTTGCCCGCAGGCGTCGCACGTGCACGTCGACCGTGCGGGTGCCGCCGAAGTAGTCGTAGCCCCAAACTTCGCTGAGAAGTTGTTCGCGCGAGAAAACTCGACCGGGATGCTGCGCCAAAAAGCGCAAAAGTTCGAACTCTTTGAAAGTGAGGTCCATCGGTTTGCCGTGAACCTTGGCCGAGTAGGTCGCGTCATCGATGACCACACCGGATGCGCTGATCGTTTCATCGTCTGAGCCAAAGGCGTTGGTCTTATCCAGTGCCAGGCGGATTCGAGCGTCGATCTCGGCGGGACCAGCCGATTCGAGAATCACGTCGCTCGCACCCCACTCACCCGAGACCGCAGCCATGCCGCCTTCGGTCACCACGACTATGAGTGGCGCAGATAACCCGGTGGTGTGCAGGAGTTTAGCTAGGGATTTTGCACCGGCAAGGTCGCGGCGGGCATCCAAGAGAAGAACGTCGGCGGCCGGGGCATTCACTAGGCTCGCTGGTTCGGCCACGATTTGGCGCACGCGATGCGGAAGGAGGGCTAGGGCAGGCAGAACATCGGAGTCGACCGAGGCCGACAAAACCAATAGTTGAGCCATAAAAATCTCCGATGGGTTACCCCAAGTTTAGCCAACGTTCCGCCCCTGTAAGGCAAGATGTAACTGTGAAGCGTGCTTGGGTACAAATTATTTCGATTTGGTTCGTGGTGGCATTAGTGACCGCGTGGGTCACTTCGTTCGCCTCGCAAGACTCAGCCTTGGCTTGGTATGGGGCGATCTTGGCTGGGTCTATTGCCACCGTCAGCCTGATTCACCTGGTCAAAGCAAGTGCGACGGGCATCGTGCAAGAGCTGATCTATGTCGCCGGTGGCTCTTATCTCATTCTGACTCTCGCAAGCGGTTACCTGTTTCTAGTTCGCTAGATAAACTTGACACATGATTCTCGCCGCAGAAATTTTCTTCACCGGTCTTCTGGTGCTTGCTGCCCTAGCCATCGCTGGCATCTCCGTACTGGTCCTTTACAAGCTCTTCAAGGGTCAGAAGTAAGTTGTTCGTGCTGCCCGAGGGACTGCCGCTCGAGCTGACGCCTCTCGCATTCCTAGTTGGCAAGTGGCAAGGTAGCGGCGTGATTTCTTATAAGTCGGATGACCAAGAAGGCCCTGCCGAGGAACGCGAGTTTTTTCAAACCGTAGAGTTTGCCGATAACGGCCTGAATGCACTCAGCTATTCATCAATCGTCCGCTTAGCCGACGGCTCAGACGCCTCGCTGCCCAGCGAACTTGGTTTTTGGAAAATCGCTCGTCCCCACGAGGCTTCCGATCATGGCCCAGGGCTCTTGCTAGGTCGAGGCGAACCTTCCATCAAGACTCACGAAGACCTCGATCGGTTGCGCACCGACCAGGGTTTCGCCATCGAAGTCTCTACGCTGCATCCGGGTGGGGTAGCCGAGCTCTATCACGGGTTCGTGAAGAATGCTCGAATCGATTTGGCATCGGCCAGCGGTGCGGCCTTCGAAACCGCAAAGACCTATCGCCACTCCACCAGACTCTACGGCTTGGTCGAAGGTGCACTGCTTTGGGCCTGGGACATTGCACTCACTGGCAGCGAACTAAAGCCTCACGCGTCGGCTCGCCTCGAACGAATCGGCTAGCCATGGCGGTGAAATCGCACTTCACCAATCCGCTTGTTGAACAGCGAGACCTGATTGGGGGCAAGTCGGTCGTCGAACTTGACCGAGGCGTGATTCGGGTCACCGGCGCAGATCGGCTCGAGTGGTTGCATTCGATGCTGACCACCGACTTTAAGAATCTGAAACCAGGAGTTTCACGAGAAGCCCTGCTGCTTGATGTTCAGGGACACATTGAACAGGTGTTCCACGCACTCGACGACGGCGAGGCGACCTGGTTGATTTTCGATGCGGCTCAAACCGAGAAATTGATGGCATGGTTCGACCGCATGATTTTTCGAAGCAAGGTCGAACTGCACGATGCCAGTTCCGAATGGCGGGTCTTTGGTGCGTTCGCAGATCTGGCCCAAGGTCGGCTCGAGTGGGTTGACCCGTGGCCAAACGTTGTGCTCGGAGGCGTCCGTTACGCGACGTCTAAGCCCGAGCCATGGGGCTATCGCGAGATACTCGTCGAAGCCGCGCATGGCGATGAGTTTGCCGCATCCCACGGCGAGGCCGGCACGGATGCGCTCGAAGCGTTGCGCGTTGCAGCCCGACGCCCGGGGCTCGGAGAAATCGATGACCGCACGATGCCGCACGAAGTCGACTGGATGACCACCGCCGTGCATCTGAGCAAGGGTTGTTACCGCGGGCAAGAAGCCGTGGCAAAGACTCACAATCTGGGGCATCCGCCGCGACGTCTGGTTTTCTTGCACCTCGACGGGTCGGGTCACCTGATTCCAGAACCTGGTGCCGAAATTTGGGTTGTCAACGACGACGGAACACGCTCCGACCGCGCTCGCGGAGTGGTCACTTCGGTCGCACAACACTTCGAACAGGGTCCGATCGCCCTGGCCTTGGTTCAACGTGCAGTTCCGGAGCAGGCTGAGCTGGTCATCGTGAACGAAGAGCGAGAGATTTCGGCGAACCAAGAGGTCATCGTCCCAGCCTCAGCAGGAAAAGCCGCGGGTCTTGCCCGCCCAAACCTGTTGATGGGCAAGAATTAACCCAGCCATAGCAGTTATCACCGAAGGCAGCCGATGAAACCGAGACTTCACTGGAGCGTCAAGGAATCTTGGCGGCGCATGATCGAATCACTCGCGCCGATCATCCAAATCGTGCTGGGTGCCACCGCCGGCTATGCCATCGCTCACTTCGGGTTAGGTCACGAGGTGCCGCTGCTCGCAGTGACCGTGACCATCACCTCGTTGGGATTCAGCAGGGATGCGCGGCCAAAGCGCGTGCTAGAAACGGCCACCGGGATGGTCGTTGGCATCGCCTTGAGCGAAGTGCTCCTCGGCGTTCTCGGGCCTGGAATGTGGCAGATGTCACTCACCTTGCTCATCTGCCTGGTTAGCGCTCGTTTTATCTCGGGCAGCGCGACATTCGCTCTGACCGTTGGATTGCAGGCGATGCTGGTTCAGATTTTGCCGGCTCCAGACGGCGGCGTTTTCATCCGTAGCCTTGACGGACTGATCGGTGGAGCCACGGCACTGGTTGTCACCGCGTTGATTCCTCGCGACCCACGCGGTTTGGCTCGCACAGACGCGAACAAGCTTTTCGACGTGTTTCTCGACTCACTCGATGCACTCAAGTTGGCGCTTCGCGACGTTGATCTGAAGGTCGCGGACGAGACTCTCAAGCGCGTGCGTCGCACTCAACCTCTGGTGGACAACTGGCGCATGTCACTCGACAGTGCGATTTCGATTGCTCGAATCTCACCTTTCCTGCGCAAATACCGTGACGAACTGCGCGGGCAGGTGCGTTTGATGCGCGGCATGGATCTAGCGACCCGAAACCTGCGCGTGGTCGTTCGGCGCGTGGACTTTTTGATTCGCGATGCCAAGCCTCGCCCATACCTGGCCGACCTCATGGAGCAGATTGCCGATGCCACTCGCGTTTTGGCTCGCGGTCTCGAAGAGCCTGAGGTTCTAGACGACGCCCAAGAGATGCTCGTCGAAATCATCAATCAGCTTGACCCGAAGAAGCACGGCATCGCCGATCAGGTTCGCGAAGCGTCTGTTCTGCTCCTGCTTCGGCCGTTGCTGGTCGACCTGCTGTGTGCCAGTGGAATGAGCGAAGAGGATGCTCGCGCGGAGCTGCCCCCGGTCTAGCCTCGCCCAGTGTCGACCGGCGCGACGGCCGCCCACGCCACGGTTAGTTCGCCCAACTTCCAGCGGTTGCGATTGACCAATAGTGGCCATCCCTGCTCGAGCATCGTTTCGCAGGTCGCCCGCCAGCGTTGAGCCGCCGAGAAAGTCGAAAGTGGGGCGTGCAAAGCCCAGGCCCGATCTAGTGCGGCCAAATATTCGTGGATGCGCTCACCCGGCACATTGCGATGGATGAGTGCTTTGGGCAGGCGTTCGGCAACCTGGCTCGGCGTTTCGAGCGCCCCCAGCTTGAGTGAAATCGTGAACCACTGCGGACCTTCGGCATCAAGAGTTACCCAACTCGCAAGCCTGCCGATCTCGTCGCAGGTTCCCTCGACCAGCAACCCGTCTTGAGTCAGCCGAGACCGCATCTGTGCCCAGGCCGCGGCGACCTCGTCCTCGCCGTATTGTCGCAAGACATTGAATGCGCGAATCACGTCGGCAGCGGCAAGTCCAGCGGGCAGGGGAGTTTCGAATCCGCCGACCACAAAGTCGAGCCCTGGTTTGGCGGTAGGAAGGGCGCGTTCCACGCGGTCGCGGTCGATTTCAATGCCGACGACTCGAACCGTTGGGTTCTGTGCAACCAGCCGAGCGTGCAGTTCTATCGCTGTAATCGGCGATGCGCCGAAGCCCAGGTCGACCACCACGCATCCCGTTTTGCGAGTGACGGGTTGGGCGGCTATGTAGCGGTCGACGCGACGAAGTCGGTTGGGGTTAGTCGTTCCGCGCGTGATGGTTCCGACCGGTTTCTTGGTTGCCACGAATACAGGCTACCGACCGTGCCGCCGTCCGGCACTGCATCCGTGCTTGGTAAACTTGGGGTCATGTCTGAATACACCGTCATCCTGTTGCGCCACGGCAACAGCGTTTGGAACCAAGAAAACCTATTTACCGGTTGGGTTGACGTCGATTTGAGCGACCAAGGTCGCGCCGAAGCCAAGCGCGCTGGCGAGCTTCTAGCAGAGTCTGGGCTCAAGCCCGACCTGCTTTACACCTCACGTCTAAAGCGAGCCATTAACACCGCGCACATCGCCCTCAATGCGGCCGACCGCTCTTGGATCGATGTGAAGCGCGACTGGCGACTCAACGAGCGCCACTA
>JBEEJJ010000073.1:0-5717 GCA_041169265.1 Actinomycetota bacterium | reverse complement strand
ACCGTGCTCCACGAATTGGCACACATGTGGTTCGGCGATCTCGTCACCATGAAATGGTGGAACG
Organism: Actinomycetota bacterium; assembly: GCA_041169265.1. GTDB lineage: Bacteria > Actinomycetota > Actinomycetes > Actinomycetales > Microbacteriaceae > Rhodoluna. The sequence continues at coordinate 5,653 of JBEEJJ010000073.1, read as the reverse complement.
ACCTCTGGTTAAACGAGTCGTTCGCTGAATATGCCTCACACCTAGCGATGGCCGAGGCAACCGAGTGGACTGAGGCCTGGACAACGTTTGCCAGCGGTGAAAAATCCTGGGCATATAACCAAGACCAGATGCCAACCACCCACCCGATTGTGGCCGAAATCCGTGACCTAGAGGATGTTCAAGTCAACTTCGACGGAATCACCTACGCCAAGGGAGCTTCGGTTCTGAAGCAACTGGCCGCCTACGTAGGGCGCGAGCCATTCGTTCAAGGTGTCGCAAATTACTTCAAAAAGTTCGAATTCAAGAACGCAGTTCTGGGTGACTTACTAACGGAACTTGAAGCTACCAGCGGACGCGACCTCAAGGCTTGGAGCGCTCAATGGCTAGAAACCGCAGGAGTAAACACCCTACGCAGCGAAATTTCCGAGGACGCCGAAGGCAAGATCTCGTCATTCAAGGTGCTTCAGAGCGCTCATCCCGGCTGGCCGACAATCCGCGATCACCGAATGGGTATCGGGTTCTATAGCCTCCAAGGTGAGAGCCTAAAACGCACCCACTACATCGAACTGGATGTGACGGGAGAAAGCACCGAGGTGTTAGAACTCGTCGGGCTCGACCGACCCGACCTGATTTTGCTCAACGATGAAGACCTGGCTTATGCAAAGATTCGCCTCGATTCCAAGTCTTGGCAGTTTGCTCTTGGAAACCTGAGAAACTTCGACGACTCTCTAGCTCGCGCACTCGTCTGGGGTGCCGCTTGGGACGCAACCCGTGACGGTGAAGCTAACCCTAGGGACTTCATCGATTTGGTGTTGAACAACGTTGCGGCGGAAACCCAGGGAACCATGCTCCTGACACTTCTTCGACAATTGCTCACAACCACGAAGATTTACACGTCACCGGCTAGACGTCACGAATCGATTGTTTACGTTTGTGGTCGCCTGCTAGAACTAGCCCAGAAGGCAGCCCCCGGCTCCGACCAACAGTTGTTGTTCACCCGATTCTCAACATACTTCGCTGAAGTGCCCGAGCACGGCGATGTGATCGAGGGTCTACTGAACGGCGGTGTCATTTTCGAAGGACTCAAGTTAGACCAAGACATGCGATGGGACCTAATCAACGGTTTGGTCATGGAGGGCCGCTACGCGCTGGCCGAAATCGAGGCCGAACTTGCAGTCGATAACACGGCAAACGGCGCTAAGCAGGCGATCATGGCTCGCACATCCATTCGTACCGCCGAAGCCAAAAAGGCTGGTTGGAACGAGGTTGTCTATGACACCAGCCTCTCGAACAGTGACATCAGCTTTGGCTGCCAAGGTCTCGTGCGCAATCACGACACCGTATTGCTCGAACCGATGGTCGACTGGTACTTCGACGCCGCGCTAGAAGTCTGGAACAACCGAACATTCAAGATCGCCGAATACATTCTCAAGGGCGCTTATCCGTTCTACCTAGCCAATGAGAAGCTGGCTGAACGCACGAGGGACTTTGCCGAGCGTGCTGACGTGAAGGCCATCCCAGCGCTCCACCGCATGATCGTAGAGAACCTGGACGTTGTCGAAAGGGCTCTACGCGCACAGAAGATGGACAGCTGAACATGAACGATTTCCTGGCAACAGTGGCTCAGTTCTGGCACGACAACCAAACCCTCATTCGAATTGTTTTCGTACTTGTCGGCAGCCTGATCTTGCGTGCTGTGATGCTGGCTTCGGTCAAACGTATTGTTGCCGGTGTCGTCACCGGTGTCGCTGGCAAGGCGGGCGTCAAAAACGGCGAGGAATCACCAATCGAAAAAGCTCGAGTCGTTCAACGCACCCGAACCATCGGGTCGGTGCTTTCGAACTTCATCACCTGGGGCATCAGCATTTTCGCCGCGATCGTCGTTCTGAGTGAACTCGGCGTGGCCGTTGGCGGACTTATCGCGGGAGCTGGAATCATCGGTGCGGCCTTAGGTTTCGGTGCCCAGAGTTTGGTTCGCGACCTAATCAGCGGACTCTTCATCGTCTTTGAAGATCAGTATGGGGTTGGCGACGTCGTTGACCTGGGCGAGATCAAGGGCTCGGTCGAGGTTGTGGGTCTTCGCGTGACCCAAATCAAAGACTTCGAAGGCACGCTTTGGTATGTGCGAAACGGTGAAATCTCGCGCGTTGGCAACAAATCTCAAGGCTGGTCACGCGTCGTGCTCGACCTCGCACTCGATGGTGACACCGATAGGCAGAAGGCCACCGCGGTGCTTCTTGCTGCCGCATCCTCGGTGACAAAGTCGAAAGAATTCGTCGACGAAGTGCTTGCCGAACCCGAAGTCTGGGGTGTTCAGGCTTTCAACGGTGATGAGGTGGTTCTCAGGCTCGTTATCAAGGTAGACCACAGAAACCACGATGCGGTCGCTCGTGCCCTGCGCGAACAGGTTCTGGTCGAGGTCAAAAAGTCGAAGATAGCCCTAAGCTCTGGTCGTCAATCCGTGTTCGTCAAACTTGGAAAGTAACTCTTGAGTCACGAGTTTGAAGATAAAGACCGCGTCGAAACGGTGCGCTTGACGATGCCGTCAGGCGAAAAAGCTGGTGGAAACTTCTTTGAGCAGGTTGGGGGCAGTCCGGTCTTTGAAAAGCTCGTAAACGCCTTTTACGAAGGTGTGGCCAACGATGAAGTGCTTCGCCCGATGTACCCAGAGGAAGATTTAGGGCCTGCGGCGAGACGTCTTCAACTCTTTCTCGAGCAATACTGGGGTGGTCCCAGCACCTATCAAGAGGAGCGCGGTCATCCACGCCTAAAAATGCGTCACGCAGTATTCAAGATCAATCCATTGGCACGCGAACGCTGGCTTTTACACATGCGTGCCGCACTGGAATCGCTGGGATTGCCCCCGCTGAAGGAAGCCGAGCTATGGGCGTACCTAGACCGAGCCGCCACAGCAATGTTGAATACTTTCGAGGACTGACTTAGGCGAAACTCGTTGCCGCTCTGGCAATAACGTGACCGTGCATGCTGCTTAGCCGAACCCAGTTCTCTGCCTCATAAACCGCAACGTTCTCGTTCTCGGTCAAGAAACCGAGACCCGCCGCGACAAACGCTGCACCGGTTGGCACACGCGGGTTCTGTTCGATGGCGCGACCCCAAATTTCTCCACGAATACGAGCCGCTATCGGACCACCTACCGACTCGGGCAGAGTGTCGGCAACCTCTGAGATTCCGTCTTTGGCTATTTGAGTGAGCTCCTGCTCACTGATCTCTCCCAACTCAATCCAACCGGAACGCGGTGGCGTGATGCCCGCCCAGGGAGCCCGCTGATTTTCTGGTAGCTGGATGGTCGAACCTTTGGCGTTCCACACGTCTGCATCGATGACTCGAGCTAGTCGATCGAGAACCGATTGAATGTCGACCAGCGATTCGACTTCAGCAGGTGCCGCCAATGCGCAGGTGCGCAAACCCAGTACGGTTGGGCCGTTCTCCATTATGCTGCCAGCAAAAATCGGTGCAACGTATGCGGCTAGAACATCGCCATAGGCACGCAGTCTCACGAGTCCGTTAGGGTCGAGGCGCTTTGCTCGAGTTAGAAAGGCCTGAAGATCGGCGGCCGTTTCGATGTCGGCGAGGAGGAATTCGTTTTTCATAGTCTTGTCTAAACTAACCTGTGACGGCTGCCAACAGCCAAAAGGGCGTGAGAAATGTCAAACCAAATACCAATCCCTTCGGATCCTTTAGCCGAACTTCTTCTGACACTCGACCTATCCGACGCGTCTGGAGCGCGAACCAAGGAAGACATATTCATCGGACCTTCCCAGTGGATGCCGCACGGCAGAGTTTACGGTGGGCAGGTGCTAGCGCAATCACTCGTGGCCGCTACTCGTACCGTTGATGCAGCTCGTCCGGCGCACTCGCTGCACGGTTACTTTTTGCGTCCGGGTGACATCGGTTTGCCGATCACGTTTTCGGTTGACCGGCTTAGGGATGGTCGTTCTTTCAGCACTAGACGGGTGCAGGCCTACCAAAACGGCGAACCAATCTTTTCGATGATCGCATCGTTTCAGGATGTCGATCCGGGTTTAGACCACCAACTCGAAATGCCTCATGACATTCCTGACCCAGAGACGTTGCCCAGCGCAGCAGACCTGATGGGAGATAACCCTCATCCTGTCGCTCAGTATTGGTCTAAGGCCAGACCGTTCGACATGAGGCATGCACCGAGCCCGATTTATTTCAAGGTTGAGGGCGAAAGGGTGGCGAAGCAGGCGGTTTGGTTGAAAGCACTCGGTCCGATGCCAAACGACATGGAGCTCCACCGTGCCGCACTTGCCTATTTGAGTGACTATTCGATTCTCGAGTCGATTTACCGCCGTCACGGCATTCCGTGGTCATACCCGGGCTTGAAAACTGCCAGCCTCGATCATGCCATGTGGTTTCACAGACACGGACGAGTCGACGAGTGGTTGCTCTATGTGCAGGAGTCGCCGAGCGCTCAAGGCGGACGAGGTCTCGCGACCGGAAGAATCTACTCCCGAGACGGAAAGCTGCTTGCAACCGTTGCCCAAGAAGGCATGGTTCGAGTTGCCGAAAACGGCTAAAGAAGCTCTAAACGCCTACCAGGCGCTAACCGCGTGCGACTTAGTCGCGAGTTAGTCGGCGATAGGTTGAGCGGTGTGGTTTCGCCGCTTCGGCACCCAGCCGCTCGATCTTGTTTGCCTCATAAGCCTCGAAGTTTCCTTCGAACCAATACCACTGGTCTGGGTTGTCGTCGCTACCTTCATAGGCGAGGATGTGCGTCGCAACCCTGTCGAGGAACCAACGATCGTGGGTGATCACCACGGCGCAGCCGGGGAACTCCAGAAGAGCGTTTTCGAGGCTGGAAAGTGTTTCAACGTCGAGGTCGTTTGTCGGCTCGTCGAGAAGAAGCAGGTTTCCGCCCTGTTTGAGAGTTAGAGCAAGGTTTAGGCGGTTGCGTTCACCACCCGAGAGTACTCCCGCTGGCTTCTGCTGGTCTGGGCCTTTGAAACCGAAAGCGGCAACATAGGCGCGAGACGGCATTTCTTGCTGGCCAACTTGCATGTAGTCCAGGCCGTCTGACACGACCTCCCACAGCGTCTTGTTTGGGTCGATGCCGGCGCGACTCTGGTCGACATATGAGACCTTCACAGTTTCACCGATCTTGAGCTCTCCCCCATCCAGCGGTTCTAGTCCAACGATGGTCTTAAACAGGGTGGACTTACCCACACCGTTAGGGCCGATTACGCCGACGATTCCGTTGCGAGGCAAAGAGAACGAAAGTCCGTCGATCAAAGAACGACCATCGAAGCCCTTCTTCAGGTTTTTTGCTTCGAGCACGACGTTGCCAAGACGAGGTCCGGCTGGAATTTGGATCTCTTCGAAGTCCAGCTTTCTGGTCTTGTCGGCTTCGGCTGCCATCTCTTCGTATTTGGCAAGACGAGCCTTCGACTTGGTCTGACGTGCTTTCGGACTTGAGCGCACCCAGTCGAGTTCTTCGCTAAGTCGCTTAGCCAACTTGGCATCCTTCTTGCCCTGAACTTCTAGACGTTCACGTTTCTTTTCGAGATAAGTCGAATAGTTGCCTTCGTATGGGTAGGCGCGACCTCGGTCGAGTTCGAGAATCCACTCTGCAACGTTGTCGAGGAAGTACCGGTCGTGTGTCACGGCGAGC
>JBEEJJ010000072.1:0-7494 GCA_041169265.1 Actinomycetota bacterium | reverse complement strand
CTAAACTTGTCGCTATGACCAAGCCAAACCTGCTCAGCGGAATGCAACCCTCCGCCGGATCACTTCACCTCGGCAACTATCTCGGTGCCCTAGTGAACTGGGCCAAGATGCAGGATGACTACAACGCCTACTATTGCGTGGTCGATTTGCACGCCATCACCGTGCCTCAAGAACCAGCAGCGCTTCGCCAGAACACCCGCATCACCGCCGCCCAGTATTTGGCCGCCGGCATCGATGAAAACAAGTCTGCCCTGTTCGTGCAGAGCCACGTTCCGGCGCACGCCCAGCTAGCTTGGGTGCTCAACTGCATCACCGGCATGGGTGAAGCCGGTCGCATGACCCAGTTCAAAGACAAGACACAAAAGGGCGGGAGCGACGGCGCCTCGGTTGGGCTCTTCACCTACCCGATTCTTCAGGCAGCCGACATCCTCTTGTATCAGCCGAAGGTGGTTCCTGTCGGCGAAGACCAACGCCAGCACCTCGAACTGACTCGCGACCTCGCGATGCGCTTCAACAGCCGTTTCGGCGAGACTTTTGTGATTCCCGAGGCCGTGATTCTCAAAGAGACCGCCAAGATTTATGACCTGCAAAATCCAGAGGCCAAGATGTCTAAGTCTTCAGCAGACCCTAAGGGGCTTATCAACATCATGGATGATTCGGCCGCAGTCGTGAAAAAGATCAAGTCAGCAGTGACCGACACCGACGGCATTATTCGCTTCGACCGCGAGACCAAGCCCGGCGTTTCGAACCTACTCGGCATTCACAGCGCTATCTCGGGTGAGGAGGCTCGCTTCGAGGGTGCCGGTTATGGCGCGCTCAAGGGTGAAGTGGCGGATGTCGTGGTTGGTGCGATCGAACCGATTCGCAACCGCACCGAAGACCTGCTGAGTGACCCTGCCGAGCTTGACCGCTTGCTTGCCAAGGGCGCTGGTCGCGCATCCGAGCAGGCCGAGGCAACGCTCGCTCTGGTTTATGACCGCATCGGGTTCGTGAAGGCCTAGTCCAAGCCAAAGGTTCACCGGCTATTTGCAGGCGGTGCAGGGAATAACTTTCCCGCTCATCCCTGTTTTCTGGGATGATAGACAAGCAACAAGTTCTTCGGGGTCAGTGAAAATCTGAGCCGGCGGTTAAAGTCCGCGACCCGACTAACTGCTCGCGAGAGCAACGGCGATCAAGGCAACTTGAGAACCGGGTTAGGCGGTTGAGCTGGTGAAATTCCAGCACCGACGGTTAAAGTCCGGATGGGAGAAGAACGAGGGTTTGGCGTTTCGTTATTGCGATTTCGCTAAACCCTAGGTTTTGCGCTTTGCGCGGACCTTCTCTCGCCAACCCCGAAGCTCTGAAACTTCGAGAGGTTTGGCAAAATGAGCCACGAGACATACGAGAGTGCGATGCGTCGCGCCCTCGAACTCGCGCTGCTCGGCCCAGCCTGGGGCGTGAACCCACAAGTCGGTTGCGTGATTCTGGATGCCGAAGGCGAGATCATCGCCGAGGGGTGGCACCGTGGTGCCGGCACCGCACACGCAGAGGTCGACGCCCTGAGCAAACTTGAGGTCGTGCCCGCCGGCGCGACCGCGGTAGTCACACTTGAACCCTGCAACCACACCGGCCGCACCGGACCTTGCGCGCAGGCCCTGATTGGGTGTTCGCATCGAGTGACCCCGGAGCCACCTCGGGTGGCGGAGCCCAGACCTTGCGCGACGCCGGAGTCGAGGTTGTCGGCGGAGTGCTCGAGAGCACAGCATCCGAGCAAGGCCGAGTCTGGCTCACCGCAAACCGACTCCAACGCCCGTTCGTCACCGTAAAGTGGGCGTCGAGCATTGACGGACGTGCTGCGGCCAACGACGGCACCAGCAAGTGGATCAGCGGTGAAGAATCTCGCGCCGACTGCCACCTGATGCGCAGCGAAGTTGACGCGATTCTGGTTGGCACCGGGACCGTGCTAGACGATGACCCCGAACTAACCGCACGCAAGCCGAACGGCGAGCTCTATGAGCACCAGCCGATGAGGGTGGTGGTCGGCAACCGCGAGATTCCAACGGGCGCTCGAGTGCTGAACGACCGCGCCGAAACCGTGCAGTTGCGCACACACTCGATTCACGGCATCCTCGCCGCACTCTGGCAAGAAGGCATCAAGCACGTTCTGATCGAAGGCGGCCCGATGGTCGCGTCGCAGTTCGTGCGACTTGGCCTAGCCGACCAGTTCATCTTCTATCTGGCCCCGATGCTGCTCGGTGGCGAGCGCACCGCGATTCGCCAGCTCGGCATCGAAACCATGGCCGACGCCAAACACCTCGAATTTGTCGAAATCAAAACGCTCGGAGACGACATCTTTGTTCGCGCCGTGCCTAGGAGTGCATAAATGTTTACCGGAATCATCGAAGAACTCGGGCGCGTGGCCGCCATCGAAGAGCAGCCAGACGCTAAGCGCATCACGTTTGAAGGCCCGCTGGTGACCTCCGACGTCGCGCGAGGCGACTCGATCGCGGTCTGCGGCGCTTGCCTCACGGCCGTTGAGATCGAAAACGGCAAATTCACCGCGGATGTGATGAACGAAACCCTGCGGCTGACCAACTTGGGCGACCTCAAGGCCGGCGACCCCGTCAATCTCGAACGCGCGATGAACGCATCGACACGCTTCGGCGGTCACATGGTGCTCGGTCACGTTGACGGTGTTGGTGAAGTTGTGAGCCGCGAACCGAGCGACAACTGGGAATGGGTGCGCGTGAGCATCCCAGCCGAGTTGACCAAGTATGTGGTGCTCAAGGGTTCGATCACCATCGACGGAATTTCACTCACCGTGAATGAAGTAAACGGCAATGTTTTGGGATTCAGCCTGATTCCCGAAACACTTCGACTCACCACGCTTGGCACCAAACAGCCAGGTGACCGAGTCAACATCGAGGCCGATGTAATGGCCAAACACATCGAGCGCTTGCTCGAGGCAAGGAGTAACTAATGGCACTTTCGACGATTGAAGAAGCCCTCGACGCACTGCGCGCGGGCAAGCCGATCTTGGTGGCCGACGACGAGAACCGCGAAAACGAGGGCGACGCCATTCTGGCCGCCGAGTTCGCGAGCGAAGAGTGGATGGCGTGGATCGTGCGCAACACCACCGGGTTTTTGTGCGTACCGATGGAAGAGTCGCGTGCCAACGAGCTAGAACTGCCGCTGATGACGGTGAACAACCAAGACCCGCACGCCACCAACTACACCGTGAGCGTGGATGCGGCCAACCGCTTCAGCACCGGTGTCTCGGCGGCCGACCGAGCCAATACCGCTCGAGTGCTCGCCAGCTCTGACGCAATGCCCGAGTCGTTGCTTCGTCCTGGCCACATGCTGCCGCTGCGCGCCCACCCTCAAGGACTCCACGGACGACGAGGCCACACCGAAGCGACCGTTGACCTTTTGAAGCTCGCCGGGCTCACCCCCGTCGGAGTCATCGGAGAAATGGTCTCTGAAGATGGAAGCATGATGCGCCTTCCGGAGTTACTAGACGTAGGAAAGAAAGAGGGGCTACCTGTGATCACAGTCGAACAAGTCACCAACTACCTCGTCGAGCACGGCATTACTTACGAGAACAACCCGAACAACCGCATCCGCTTTGAAGCCGAAGCCAACGTGCCAACCAGCCACGGCATGTTCCGCCTGCGCGGTTATTACGACATCAAGACCACCGCAGACCACGTGGCCATCATCTCGGGCAACCCAACCGGTGAAGACGTGCTAGTGCGCATGCACAGCGAGTGCATCACCGGCGAGGCGTTCGGCTCGCTCAAGTGTGAGTGTGGCCCACAGCTCGATTTTGCTCTCGACCAGATCGCGAACGACCCACGCGGTGGCGTCGTGATTTATCTGCGCGGCCAAGAAGGACGAGGAATCGGACTCTTGAACAAACTCAAGGCATACGCGCTGCAGGAGCAGGGTCTCGACACTGTCGAGGCCAACCTGGCCCTCGGCCTGCCGAGCGAGGCCCGTGAATACGGTGCCGCCATCGCAATTCTGCGCGACCTCGGCGTGAAGTCGGTTCGCCTGATGACCAACAACCCTGAGAAGAGCGGCTCGCTCACCGCGGCCGGCATCCCGGTGACCGAATACGTTCCGGTCATCGTCGGACAAGCCGCCGAAAACGCCGGATACCTTGAGACCAAACGCGAGAAGATGGGCCACCTCATCCCCGAAGGAGCGGCAAAGTAATGAGTGGAGCGGGAGCCCCAAAACTTAGCATCGACGCGAGCGGACTCGCGGTAACCGTGATCGTCACCTCGTGGCACACCGAGATCACCGAGGGACTTTTGGCAGGCGCTGAGCGCTCGTTGAAGGCAGCTGGCAACGACGTGTATTCGGTGATGCGTGTTCCCGGTGCGTTTGAGCTACCTCTGGCCGCGCAGTATGCGATTGAAGATGGCGCGGATGTTGTGATCGCGCTCGGCGTTGTGATTCGCGGCGGCACTCCACACTTTGAATACGTGTGCCAGTCGGTGACCGAAGGCTTGACGCGCGTGCAACTCGACACCGGAGTTCCAATCGGCTTTGGTGTGCTCACCGTGGACAACGAGCAGCAGGCTCTCGACCGTGCGGGACTGCCTGGATCAAAGGAAGACAAAGGCGCGGAGGCCGTCGAGGCCGCAGTGCTCATGGCTAGACTGAGACCATAACCAGTCGACGAGGCTAGGCCTCGAAACGAAAGTGAAAGTTATGGACATTCTTCCAATCGTCAACGACTCGATGCTCGTTCTGCACCTCATTGGTGTCGGCGCCCTGCTTTCGGGTTTCTTCTACCAGCTCAAAGACTGGTCGGCCGGCATGAAGGTCAACGCTGGCATCATTCACGGAGCTTGGCTTCAGTTGGTCACCGGATTCGCAATGGCAGGTTTGATTCCGGCCATCGGCGAAGAGAGCATCAACAACATCGCCCTTGGCATCAAGTCGATCGTGATCACCGCAATCTTCTTCATCGCATACACGTTCAAAAAGAAAGAAGTAACGCCGACGTGGGTCGTGCCTTCGATTGCGGGCCTGACCACGCTGAACATCATCGTCGCAGTATTCGGACCAATCGTCAGCTAGTCGAGCGCGGATGCGGCTCAGCTAGCTGGGCGATCCACTCAAGCAAAGAAAACCCCCGAGAAGAATCTCGGGGGTTTTCGCTATCTCAAGAACAGCGCTCGAAGTCGCTTGGTCGTAAAGAGCAAGCCGAGCACAATCATCACCACGAAATACAGCGCGTGCCATAGCAGCGAGATGTCGATGTTGCCCAGCGTGCATCCGCGCACCAGAGCAATGGCTTGATAGAGCGGCAAGGCTTCGATGATGGCGCGAATCCAGTCGGGATAGATCGAGAGCGGATAGAACGTGCCAGAGAACAGGAACATTGGCAGCATAAAGAAGTTGATCCAGTCCATCTGGTGGAAGTTCTTCAAATAGCTGGTGATGCCCATGCCGACCGAAGCGAAGCCGAACGCAATCAGAACCGCAGCCGGGATGGCCAACAGGCCCCAAACCGATGGAATCAAGCCCATGCCACCGACGACCAACGTGAAGCCGCACGCATAGACAAACCCGCGCAACAGCGCCCAACCGATCTCGCCGAGCGCCACATCCAGCGGACCGAGCGAGGTTGAGAGCATCGCTTGATAGATCTTGCCGAAGTGCATCTTGAAGAAAACGTTCCACGTGCTGTCATAGATCGCGCCGTTCATGGCACTGGTTGCTAGCAGCGCCGGGGCGATGTAGACCGCATAGCTGATGGGGTTGCCCGAGCCGTCGGTCACGTTTCCGATGATTTGCCCGAGGCCGACGCCGAATGCGAGCAGATAGAACACCGGCTCAACAAATCCGCTGAGCACGACAAGCCAAGTGCTCGACTTGAGTGCATAAACGTTTCGCATCAGCACCGAGTTGGGGCGACCCGAATACAGCGCCTCGCCGAGTTTGCCGCGACGGCGCTCGGCAATGGCGATTGCCGAATCGACTGTGGTGTTAATCAGGCTCATTCGCTCAGCCTCTTTTCAAACTGTGGATACGCGGTCAGCAAGCCGATCGCACCGAGACCCAATGGCACCGCAACGTGCACCAACTGAAGCCAGAGCGGCACATCCGCGCCATAGCTCAACGCACGACCTAGGTCGGTCGAGTGCCAGACCGGCGAAATCCAGCCGATCCACTGCAGATAAATCGGCAAGGTGGTTAGCGGAAAGTAGGTGCCCGAGAACATGAACATCGGAGTAAGCACGAAGCGTCCGACGATGGCGAAGAAGCCGTCGTCATCTTTAATGAACACCGTCACCGAGAGCATCACCGCAGCAAAGCCGAAGCCCGCGAGCGCACTTGCCACCGTGAGCACCGGCAAGCTGGCGAGTGGGATTGCCCCGAACGCAACCAAAATCAACTCGTAGAGCCCGACCTGAATGAAGCATCGGGCCATGGCGGCGAGCATCACACCATGCACGATCTGGCGAGCGCTTATCGCGGTTGCGTTGATCGAATAGAAGGTCTTGTTCCAAACGAAACCTTCGATGGTCGGAAAGGTCACTTCGTCCATCGCGCCTTGGATGGCGGCGGTCGCCAGCAGGGCTGGAGCTAGGAAGGTGAGATAGGGAACACCGTCGATGCCGGTGCCACCCGATCCCTTGTCCACCAGTGCGCCGATACCGATGCCGATCGACAGTAAGTAGAGAACCGGGTTGCCGAGGCCGAACGCGATGAGCGCATCCCACCACTTCAACATGCCCTTGATGCGGAACTCGGCAACATAGAAAGAGCCCCAGCGAATCGGTTTCGCCGGATCTACGAGTTTTGCGGCACCTTGCCAGGTGCGTTCGACGACGCTCATTAGTCGGCCAGGCTTCGTCCGGTTAGGCGCAAGAACACGTCTTCGAGGCTCGAGCGACGCACGAGAGTGGTGACCGGGTGCAACCCCTTGGCCAGGATGCTCTCGAGAGCGCCCTCGCCGTTGTCGGTATAAACCAGGATGCGGTCGGGAAGCACCTCGAGACGCTCGCCGATGCCTTCGATCTGGGTGGCGATCTCTTTGTTGTTTGCGCTGCCGAAGCGAACCTCGAGCACCTCCTTGCTGGAGTACTCCTTGATTAGGTTGGCTGGCGAACCCTCGGCCATGATCTTGCCCTTGTCCATCACGATGAGTCGGTCGCAAAGCTGCTCGGCCTCGTCCATGTAGTGGGTGGTGATAACCAGCGTCACGCCGTTTTCTTTTAGGCGGAACAAGCGGTCCCAAAGAATGTGGCGAGCCTGCGGGTCGAGTCCGGTGGTCGGCTCGTCGAGCATCAGAATCTCGGGCTCGTTGACCAAACCGCGAGCGATGGTCAGACGGCGCTTCATACCTCCCGAAAGATCGTCGGTCTTGGCATTGCGCTTATCTTCGAGCTGGGCAAACTCGAGCAGTTCGTCGATCTTGACCTTGAGCCACGAGTTTTTGAGGCCGAAGAAACGACCGTAGGTCATCAGGTTTTCCCAAACCTTGAGTTCACGGTC
>JBEEJJ010000071.1:0-5905 GCA_041169265.1 Actinomycetota bacterium | reverse complement strand
CGCGCCTTCCAATATTCGACCTCGGAGGCTTCGCGGTATTTGGTCGGGTCATCCGATGTCGTGTGTGCACCCATGCGGTAGGTAAGCGCCTCGATCAGGAACGGCCCGGCACCTTCGCGCGCTTCATCCATGTGTTTGGCGGTGACCGCGTATGAGGCAAGAATGTCGTTTCCGTCGATGCGGATGCCCGGCACACCGAATCCCGCACCGCGCTGGTAAAGCGGAACCTTGGTCTGACTGGTCACCGGCGACGAGATTGCCCACTGGTTGTTTTGGCAGAAGAAGACGATTGGAGAGTGGTTGATGGCAGCGAATAGGAACGACTCGCTGATGTCACCCTCTGCGGTTGCTCCGTCGCCGAAGTATGAAATCACGGCAAGGTCGTTCTCGATGTCGCCGTTGCCGACCTTGCCGTCCATCTTGACGCCCATGGCATAGCCCGTGGCGTGCAGCACCTGGCTGCCGAGCACGATGGCATAGAGGTGGAAGCGCGTTTCCTCTGGGTTCCAGCCACCGTGGTTGACACCGCGAAGCATCTTGAGAATCGACATCAGGTCGATTCCGTGGGTGATGGCTACGCCGTGCTCACGATAAGACGGAAAGATGTGGTCGTTGTGCCCGACTCCATAACCCGAACCGATTTGCGCGGCCTCTTGGCCGACAGCGGGGATCCACAAGCCGAGTTGCCCCTGGCGCTGAAGCGCCTCGGCCTCTTTGTCGAAACGACGCATGCGCGCCATGTCGCGATAGAACTTGAGGAAGTCGGCCTCGGTTAGCTTGTCGATGTATTGCGCGTATTCGGACCACTGCTTCGCGACCCCGTATTCGCCGTCGGGCGACAGCAGTTGCACCATCGGCACGTTGCGGGAGTCTTCGGGAGTCACGTGTTCAATTTAGTCGCTGGGTGCGAGAATCGTTTCATGAAACGATTTCTAGTCGGCACAGTTATTAATGCCCTCGGCCTTTGGGCCGTGACCCTGCTGGTTCCAGCAATTCACCTGACCCCCTATGGTGGCAGCGACATCTGGAGCCAAATCTTGTCGTTCCTGCTGGTTGGCTTGATTTTCGGGCTGGTGAACTCGCTGATCGCCCCGGTCGTGAAGGTGCTCGCGCTGCCGCTATACATCTTGACTTTTGGTCTGATCTCGCTCGTCATCAACGGTGCACTGTTGCTCTTTGTTGCATGGTTGAGCCAGCTAGTTGGCGGAAACGTGTTCAGCATCGATGGCTTCACCACCGAGGGCTTGAACGTGGAGTCGCTTGGCTGGGCCATCCTGGGTGCATTGATCATGAGCGTCGCAGCGTTTTTCGCCCGCGCGATCTTCAAAGCTCTGCGCATTCTCTAGGCCTCACTTCTCATAGTCGAAGGTTTGCGTCTCGACGAGGCGCAGCCCCTCGAATCTCGACATCAGCAACCCGCGAATTCTTGTGATTCCCGTCGAACCATCGCTGTCGACCAGTTGAGCCGTGCGCTCATAGGCCTGGAGGTCGTGTGCTGCGAGCGCGTCCGAGCCGTGCGGTGATGGAATCTCTCTCGCCACGGTGACTAGGTTTTCGGTCAGCGGATTCACCTTGCCCGACAGCGCTGGCACCACATCATTGCTGTGTTCGATTGCTAGCACCGGTATGTCGGCAGGCAGCTCGACCTGAGCAATCGGCGACCCGAGAGTGACGACACCAACAACTTGATCGGGTCGACTTGCGGCAAGCTCTGCCGCCACCATTCCGCCCTGCGAGTATCCGGCCACAACGATTTGGTCGCTCGGTCGCACCCCGGCTTTCTCGAGCGCGTTCTCGACGGCGAGCTGACAAGACGCGTGTTTCGCGTCGGCCAGTTCGTGCACGCTGCCGGCGACCCCGAACGGGTCGCTTTGGTCGAGCGGGTTGAGGCTGCGCATCCCGGGCACATAAACCATGAGCAGCGTTCGCTTGCCGTCGCTGTAACGCTCTATGGTCACCTGCGGTCGCTCGGTGGTGTGGGTCTGAGCCACTCGAGCGGCGATCTCGCCGATGCCAGCCGGAGCCGAACGCATGCCCCACGCCCCCACCGACTGCACTTGAGCGTTTTTAGCCCCGAGCACTGCCAGTGGACCAACCTGCTGCATCAGCTTGGCTGCGCCAGCGCGACCCGAGTCGCCGTCGCTCGCTCGAAAGCCAACCAGCGCGGGGTAGACATCGACCGTTTCGCGTGCGAGCACCCTGGCGACCTTTCCGTTGAAAAACGAACCGGCCACAACCGACGCAATCAAAACCGCTGGGATGCGCGAGCGCACGACCGGCGGCAACAAGCCCAGCAACAACGGGTGCTGCGCAAGTTGCTCGGTCACCCAGTGGATGCGGTTTGTGATTCGTGCCTCGGTCGAAAGGTAAGAGTCGGCGGCTGCCGAGCACGCCCACTGGATCCGCTCGATTCGCCAAAGCAACCCTGGGATGTGCATCGCGAGCGCTGCTCGCTGAATCGGATCGACTAGAAAATCTTGTAGTTCTAGTTCGCCCGCCAGGCGCTGCTGCACGATCTGCAACACCGAACGTGCGCGCTCGATCTCGGCACGCGACGCGACCACCCTCGGGTCGCCGCCGTAACTGACGAGCGTCATGCGCCGGCCCCGAGCACACCCGCACCCGCACCCACAAAGTCGAGACGAAATGACGGCAGGTGTGCAATCTGAACTTGCAACGCAGCAAGGTCACCGACCAACTGTTCGACCTGCGCGGCATAGGCGCGGGCGGCGTCGCCACTCCAAAGTGCCGGGTCTGGGGCGGCGGTCTGTGCGAGCAACCTCAAGTCGTCTAGAGCGAACATCAAACTTTGCATGCAACGAGAATCTCGTGCGCAGCATCCGCGTTGGTGAGCAAAACCGAAATCGGTGGATAACTGCCACCACCCAAACCCGCACTACCGCCCGTCTGGCAATATGGACTTGTGAGCAAACTTTCCGTGCAACCCATTTCGCCGCTTGATGGACGCTATCGCGCCGCCGTGTCCGAACTCGGCGACCACCTCAGCGAGGCCGGACTGAACCGTGCACGTATCAAAGTAGAAATCGAGTGGCTGATTCACCTAGCTAACCGCGATTTGCTCCAGACCGGCAAGCCGATCCTGCTACCCGAAATCGAGGCCCTTCGCGCGATCGTTACAAACTTCTCGGATGCCGACGTCGAGACCCTGGCCCGCACCGAAGCTACGACCAAGCACGACGTGAAGGCCGTTGAGTATTTCATCCGTGGAAAGCTGTCGCAGGCTGACCGCGACGACCTTCTCGAACTCACGCACTTTGCCTGCACCAGCGAAGACATCAACAACCTCTCTTATGCACTAACCGTGCGCGATGCGATGAACGAGGTTTGGCTGCCCAAGGCAGAAGCCCTTCTGGCAAAGCTAACCGAGCTGGCTCGCAAGTATGTTGCGGTGCCGATGCTTTCTAGAACACACGGGCAGCCGGCCACGCCAACCACCATGGGCAAGGAACTTCAGGTTTTCGTTCACCGTCTTCGTCGTCAGATCGAGCGCATCGAAAAGACCGAGTACCTGGGCAAGTTTTCGGGCGCTACCGGAACCTTCTCGGCTCACGTGGTCGCAGCCCCAGACGTCGACTGGATCAAGGAGTCGCGCGAGTTCGTCACCGGACTCGGGCTCACCTGGAATCCACTCACCACCCAGATCGAATCGCACGACTGGCAGGCCGAGCTCTATGCCGCGGTTTCGCATTTCAATCGCATCCTGCACAACCTCTGCACCGACTTCTGGACCTACATCTCGCTCGGCTACTTCAAGCAGATTCCGCAGGCTGGCGCAGCCGGTTCGTCGACCATGCCGCACAAGGTCAACCCGATTCGTTTTGAGAACGCCGAGTCGAACCTCGAGCTTTCGAGCGCGATTCTCGATTCGCTTGCGGCCACCCTGGTCACCTCGCGCATGCAGCGCGACCTGACCGACTCTTCGTCTCAGCGCAACATCGGTCTAGGCCTCGGTCACTCGATGCTCGCTCTAGACAACGTGACCCGCGGACTCGGTGAAGTTGAACTTTCGGTTGCCGTTCTCGAAACCGATCTGCTCGACAACTGGGAGGTGCTCGGCGAGGCGATTCAAACTGTGATTCGTGCCGAGGTCGCCGCCGGTCGTTCAGAAATCAGCGACCCGTATGCACTGCTCAAGGAACTCACCCGCGGCAAGCGAATCGGACACGAAGAACTGATCGAGTTCATCCAAGGGTTGGACATCTCGGACGAAGCCAAGAACCGTCTCATCGCACTCAAGCCAAACACCTATGTCGGCCTGGCTCAGAACTTGGCGGAGCGCTTCGGCGAATAGGGTTTTGTGGCTGGCTTAGCTGGCAGCTATTGCGGGGATGCTGCGCGAGCCACTACTTGAGACGTGGCTCGTCTGGCGATGACTCGTCGTCTTTGACCATCAGCGCCATGGTGGCAATAAACACCAAAACAACAATGAAGGTTAGTCCGCCGGCGATTAGTGCATCTTCGGTGCGGCGCACACCGCCATACCAAACGACTCCGACGAGTAGGCCGGCGATAGCCGACAGGGTTAGGTAGACGCGAACACCGAGTTTGCTTTTGGATGCCATGTAACAAGCCTAACTTGGCTGCTTGGGGTCGAAAGCGCGAAGCCCCCACAGCACGGCCAAGATGGCAGCGTATCCGCCGAAGAAACCGACCGCCGGCACCTCACCGAGCTCAATGAAGCCCGCAAGGCTGCAGACAAACAGTGCTGTCATCAAGAAGTGGATGGACGCTACAACCACGTGGTCGCGCCCTTCGCGGCTCTTGAATCCAACTCGCACGGCCCTGAAAATTTCGATAACCAAAAAGGCGTAGCCGAAGAAAACCACGTTCATAGACATCACGGTCAAGAGAAAAAGATCAGAGGTTCCGACCAGCCCCGATACGATCACGCTGCCGGCCGCAATGCGAATGACAGTGCCACGCACTTGGCGATCTTGACCAGCGATGGCTTCCCAGATTTCAGCCGCAAGAATTCCGGTCGAGAATGCGAGAACGGCGATGAGGCCGACGAACGCGTTGTGTGCCTGGATAAAGGTGATCGCGAGCGCCACGACGGCTGCCGTGGCTGCGCGCAATATGAGTGTTTTTCTCAAGCGTTCTTCTGAATGTTGACGAACTTGGAGTATTGGCCTTGGAACAAAACCACCACGGTTCCGGTGGGTCCGTTTCGCTGCTTTGCAACGATGATATCTGCCTCACCGGCACGCTCGTGGTCTTTTTGCCCCATGTCTTCACGGTGAAGAAGGAAGACCACGTCGGCGTCTTGCTCGAGCGAACCCGACTCACGTAGGTGAAAGAGCTCTGGCTTCTTGTCGGCCTTATCAACGGCACCACGGTTCAGCTGCGAAATGGCGATTACGGGAATGCCCAACTCCTTGGCCAAAAGCTTGAGGGACCTGGAGAACTCCGACACTTCTTGCTGGCGGTTTTCAACCTTCTTGCCAGAAGAGAGAAGTTGCAGGTAGTCAAGCACGATTAACTTGAGTCCGAGCTGCTTTGCCAAACGACGAGCCTTGGCCCGAATCTCGACCAGCGTCAGGTTTGGGCTGTCGTCGATGAAGAGCGGAGCATCGCTGATGTTGCCGCGAACGCTTGCCATCTTCTTCCAGTCGTCGCGCGACATGGTTCCTTTGCGCATCGACTGCAGGTAGATGTCGCTCTCGGCCGACAGCAGACGCATGGCGATTTCGGCTCGTCCCATTTCGAGCGAGAAGAACAGAACCGGTTGTTTGTGGTTGATCGCAGCATTTCGAGCGATGTCGAGGGCAAACGTCGACTTTCCAACACCGGGACGAGCGGCGAGGATGACCAGTTGGCCACCGTGCAACCCGTGGGTCATGGCGTCGAGCTCGTAGATGCCGCTGGCGACACCGGTGATTTCACC
>JBEEJJ010000070.1:0-5909 GCA_041169265.1 Actinomycetota bacterium | reverse complement strand
GAGTGTGAACTTAGTCATTATTCGGTTCCTCCGGCTAGCAGGTGATACATGATTGCCATTCGCACGCTCACGCCATTGGCAACCTGATCGAGAATCAGGGATCGATCGGAGTCTGCCGATCTGGCATCGATTTCAAGACCGCGGTTCATCGGTCCTGGATGCATGATGAATGTGTCTTTGCCAAGTCTCGCCAAACGCTCCTGGTTCAGTCCCCAGATTCGTGCATACTCGCGCTCGGATGGAAAGAAGGAGGCATTCATACGTTCGCTCTGCACCCGCAACATCATGATCGCGTCGAGCTTGACCTCGTCGATCGTTTCGTCGAGCGAATACGAGTAAGAGTCCGCCTTCTCGGTGAGCGCCTTAGGCAAAAGAGTTGCTGGCGCAACTAGATGAACCTTGGCACCGAGGGTCTTCAGAAGAGTTAGGTTCGACCTGGCTACTCGCGAGTGTGCAATGTCTCCGACGATTGCCACGGATAGCCCATCTAGACCAGCGCCGGCCGCATCCTGGTTGACGGCAGCGCGCAAGGTGTAGGCGTCGAGCAAGGCTTGGCTCGGGTGCTCATGAGTGCCGTCACCAGCGTTGATAACCGAACCGTTCACCCAGTCGCTGTGTGCGAGGGTGTGGGCGGCTCCCGAAGCGTAGTGACGAATCACTACGGCGTCAGCGCCCATGGCCTCGAGCGTTTGGGCGGTGTCTTTCAGGCTCTCCCCCTTGCTCACAGATGAACCCTTGGCGGCAAAGTTGATCACATCGGCCGAAAGGCGCTTGGCTGCCACCTCGAAGGAGATTCGGGTTCTCGTGGAGTCTTCGAAGAACAGGTTTACAACGGTCTTTCCGCGGAGGGTTGGAAGTTTCTTGATGTCGCGATCGTTCACGCCGGCCATCTCGATGGCAGTGTCGAGAATCTCGATTGCCGATTCGCGCGTAAGGTCGTTTGCACTCAGAAGGTGTTTCATCCCTCGATCACCACCTGGTTCTGTTCGTCTGACTCGGTGAGGTGCACGCGTATGCGCTCCTCGCGGGCGGTAGGTAGGTTCTTGCCGACAAAGTCGGCTCGGATTGGCAGTTCTCGGTGCCCACGGTCTACCAAGACTGCAAGACGTACCGCCTTGGGTCGTCCGAAATCATTCAGAGCATCAAGAGCGGCTCGTATGGTGCGTCCGCTGAACAGAACGTCGTCAACTAGCACGACCACCTTGCCATCGACACCGCCGTTTGGAATGTGGGTGACTCCAACAGCGCGGGTTGGGTTCATCGAAAGATCGTCTCGGTACATGGTGATATCGAGCTGACCAAGCAACTGCGATTCCTCAACGTTTTCGTTCCGGGTGATGACCGAAACGATCCTCTTGGCCAAAACGGCACCCCTAGTTGGGATGCCGAGAATGACGAGGTCGCTTACGCCGTGGTTTGATTCGAGAATTTCGTGAGCGATGCGGGTAACCGCGCGATCGATGTCGCTTGCGCTGAGAACGGTGCGTGTTTCCACGCCCACCTCCTTCTCCGCCTCACAGGACGGCCTTTAAAGGATGTTTGGTTTAGTGTAGCAGAACGAAGCGGAAACCCTAAAGGGCACGCTTCGTCGAGCAAACTTTGTTGAGCAAACCGTTGATGAAGCCAGGTGAATCATCGGTTGAGTACTCTTTTGCGAGTTCGACGGCTTCGTCGACAGCAACGGCATCGGGAACCTCGTCGTTGAAAACTATCTCCCAGACGGCAACCCTCATGATGGTTCGATCTAGTGCTGGCATGCGATCAATCGCCCAGCCTTGGCTGTAGGCCATTAGATAGGCATCGATTTCGTCGATGTGCTCGGAGACACCAGCGACGATTTGGCGGGCGTAGCCGAAAATCTCGTCTTGGTTTTGACGGTCTTGATTCTGCTTTAGGGCATCATCGAGCATGTCGAGGGCGGCACTGTCACGCACATCGGCGGCGAAAAGTGCGTCGACCGCACGTTTGCGAGACTTTGTTCTTGAGCTCAACTTAGTCGTTTACTCGACCGAGGTAGTCACCGGTGCGGGTGTCAATCTTGACCTTGGTTCCCTGCTCGAGGAACAGCGGAACTTGAATCTGCAGACCGGTTTCAACGGTGGCGGGCTTGGTGCCGCCGGACGAGCGGTCACCTTGCAGGCCTGGCTCGGTATAGGTGACTTCGAGCACAACCGAAGCTGGCAGTTCAACGTAGATCGGGTTGCCTTCGTACATCGCGACTACGGCATCCTGGTTTTCGAGCATGTAGTTGACTGCATCGCCAACGATTTCTGCCGACAAGGTCACCTGGTCGTAGTTGTCTTTGTCCATGAAGACAAAGCCTTCACCGTCGTTGTATAGGTAGCTCATGTCGCGCTTGTCGACGTTTGCGGTCTCGACCTTGACACCGGCGTTGAAGGTCTTGTCAACCACCTTGCCGCTGAGCACGTTCTTGAGCTTGGTGCGAACGAATGCAGGACCCTTGCCCGGCTTCACGTGCTGGAACTCGATTACGGTCCAAAGTTGACCGTCGATGTTTAGGACTAGACCGTTCTTTAGGTCGTTGGAAGTTGCCACGATTGTGCCTTACGTTGTTTGAAAAGTTTTCGACCCGCTTGAGGTCAACCTGAGCAAGTTTACCCTAGGCGAGTGCTTTGAGCGCTAGCACGTAGGACTCGACACCGAATCCCGCGATGACGCCGGTCGCCACAGCGCTGATCACGGATTTGTGTCGAAACTCTTCGCGTGCGTGCGGGTTGCTGATGTGAACCTCGATCAGCTTCAATCCTGCCTTGCCAACGAGAGCGGCCGCGTCGGCCAGTGCATAGGAGTAATGGGTGAAAGCGGCTGGGTTTATTACGACATCCAGCTTCGAGTCGACCGCCTCGTGCAACCAGCCGATCAACTCACTTTCGCTGTCGCTTTGGCGAACATCCACGCTAATCCCAAGCGACGATGCGGACTCCTCGAGCTTGGCGACCAGACCTGCATAGTCGAGGCTTCCATAGATGTCTGGTTCGCGTGAACCGAGTCGCCCGAGATTTGGGCCATTGAGAACGAGAACGTTTGCCATTGTTCTAGGGTATCGGCTCTACTGAACAATCTCTTGGTAGGCGGCGAAGAGCATCTCCGGCGTTGGGGCCGTCATGATGGTTGGCTTGCCAACATCATCTAGAACCACGAAGCGCAGGGTTCCGGCCCGAGATTTCTTGTCACGCTGCATCGCCCCGAGAAGCTGATCCCATTTGTCACCGCGATACGTCGTCGGCAAACCAAGCGATTCGAGAATGCTGCGGTGCCGGTCGACGACCGACTCGGGCAATCGTCCAGCAAGTCTGGCAAGTTCGGCAACGAACATCATGCCTACCGAAATCGCTGCCCCGTGACGCCAGGCATAGCGCTCGGCGAGCTCGACGGCGTGCCCGAGCGTGTGCCCGTAGTTCAAAATCTCGCGAAGACCGGCTTCTTTGAAGTCAGAAGAAACCACTCGCGCCTTGATTGCGATGCAGCGCTCGACGATCTCGCGAAAGACTTCGCTGTGCACGTCGGTCGCAGCTTCGAGTTGAGTTTCGAGCAGTTCGAGGATTCGCTCATCCTGAATAAAGCCATATTTGACGACCTCACCAAACCCGGCGAGTAGTTCATTGCGCGGCAAGGTTTCTAGGGTGTCGAGGTCACAAACCACCGACGAAGGGGCATAGAACGCACCGACAAGATTCTTGCCCTCGGCCGTGTTGATGCCAGTCTTGCCCCCGATGGCAGCGTCAACCATGCCCAAAAGTGTCGTGGGCACTTGAACCAGTGCGACTCCCCGTAGCCAAGTGGCAGCCACGAAGCCGGCTAAGTCGGTTGCGGCTCCCCCGCCAAAGCCGACAACTGCATCGGTGCGAGTGAAATCGGCTTGCCCCATCAGCCCCCAGCACCAAGCCGCAACTTCAACGCGCTTCGCTTCTTCACCATCTGGGATGCTCGCCTGGATGACCTCAAATCCTCCGGCCTTTAGTGCATCAGACAGAACCTCAGCGCTTGCCGAAAGTGCGGTCTGGTGGACCACAAGGACTTTTTGCACTTTTTCGGGAACGACTGAGACCACGGTTTCGAGCAGAGCACGCCCGACGTGAATGTCGTATGCATCAACACCCTCGACGCGAATGATTGTCGTTTCAGTCAAACTTCTTCAACTCTTCTGTGATGGCTTCGATGGTCGTCTGCAGGCTCGCACTCGATGTGTCAATCGTAATGTCGGCGACTTGTTCATAGAGACTGCGGCGTGCCTCATAGATTGCCCGCCAGTCACTAACTCCGTTTTTCAGCAAAGGCCGATTGCCATTGCGTAGTCTCGAGCCGATGTGTTTACCGTCGGTCGACAGGTAGATCACTTTGGCGATGGCAAAAGCCTGACGGGTTCTTTCGTTCAAGACGGCACCGCCACCGGTAGCCAATACGACCGGCTCGCCCAACTGAGAAATAACAATGTCCGATTCGATTTCTCGAAAACTCGCCTCACCATGTGTTTCGAAAAACTTGGAAATCTCTCCGTGGGACTTGGTAAACAGCACGTCGGAATCGACAAACGAGCGATCGAGCTTCTTTGCGAGTTTTTTGCCAATCGTGGTCTTGCCGACTCCCATCGGACCAACCAGAACGATGGCGGTTTGGCTAGACATCGGTGTTGGTGCTGGCTAGCACCTCTGGGATCGCTGCGAGGTAGGCCTTGAGGTTTCGCTCGGTTTCTGCAACCGAGTCTCCACCGAATTTTTCAAGAACAGCGTTCGCTATGACGAGAGCGACCATCGCTTCGGCAACAATTCCCGCGGCAGGCACTGCGCATACATCTGAACGCTGGTGGTGAGCCTTGGCAGCCTCTCCGGTTGCAACGTCGATCGTCGCCAAAGCCTTTGGCACCGTTGAGATTGGTTTCATCGCGGCTCTAACTCGAAGAATTTCGCCGTTCGACATTCCGCCTTCGATGCCACCGGCGCGATCGGTTGTTCTGTGGGCAACCCCGGCCTCGTCTTTGACGATTTCGTCATGTGCTTGGCTTCCGCGACGGGTAGCGGTCACGAAACCATCTCCCACTTCGACACCTTTGATGGCTTGGATACCCATGAGAGCGCCAGCCAGTTGCGAGTCGAGGCGTCGATCCCAGTGAACGAATGAGCCGAGGCCCGGTGGAAGTCCATAAACGAGAGTCTCTACGACGCCGCCAAGAGTGTCTCCATCCTTGTGGCATTGATCAATCTCGGCCACCATCGCAGCCGCGGTCTCGGGATGCCAGCAACGCACTGGGTTTTCGTCCAACTCATCAACGGCGGATGGGCGCGGAAGCTCCGCGAGTTCTGGAACGCTCACCGGGCCGATCGCCACCGTGTGGGTGATGAGCTCGATACCCAGTTGTTTCAAAAACGCAGATGCTACGGAGCCGAGAGCAACGCGGGCTGCCGTTTCGCGTGCACTGGCGCGCTCGAGAACAGGGCGGCTATCGAGGAAACCATACTTCTGCATCCCAGTGAAGTCGGCGTGGCCAGGACGTGGTCTTGTGAGAGCCTCGGCGCGTGCACCGCTGAGCTCTTCTGCCGCTACAGGATCGGCAGACATGATCTGCTGCCACTTCGGCCACTCGGTGTTCGCAATGGTGATAGCAACTGGGCCACCCATTGTGAGACCGTGGCGCACGCCACCGCTAAGACTTACTTCATCTTGCTCAAACTTCATGCGGGCGCCGCGTCCATAGCCGAGGCGACGACGAGCTAGTGCGTCTTGAACCTCAGCGGTGGTAATTTCGATTCCTGCAGGCAGGCCTTCTAGCACTGCGACCAGTTCGGGTCCGTGCGATTCGCCTGCGGTGAGCCAACGTAACATTCGTCAATTGTCGCACGAACCAACTTGTTAGCAGGCGACAACTCAAGATTTGGTTACAGCGGAATCGG
>JBEEJJ010000069.1:0-6083 GCA_041169265.1 Actinomycetota bacterium | reverse complement strand
CGAGGTGTTCGACCGCGATGGAGCCGACGCCATGCGCTGGTTCTTGCTGGCAAGCCCGATTCTGCGCGGCGGAAACCTGATCGTGACCGAGCAGGGCATTAGGGAAGGCGTCAGGCAGTTCCTGCTCCCGCTCTGGAACACCTACTACTTCTTCTCGCTCTATGCGAACGCTGCTGGGTATGAAGCCAAGATCAGCCATTCAAGCACCGATGTGCTTGACCGCTACCTGCTGGCCAAGACCCGCGATCTTGTGGTTGCTGTAGAGGCCGACATGAACAAATACGACTCATACTCGGCGTCTTCACGTCTGCGCGACTTCGCCGATGTGCTGACCAACTGGTACGTCAGGCGTTCTCGCGACCGCTTCTGGGAAGGGTCGGTCGAGGCCTTCGACACGCTATTCACAGTGCTCGAGACGGTCTGTCGAGTTGCTGCACCGCTGCTTCCGATGGTTACCGAAGAAGTCTGGCGCGGTCTCACCGGCGAACGCTCGGTTCACCTGCAGAGCTATCCAGACGCCAACCTGTTTACCGCCGATCCAGAACTTGTAGCTGCCATGGATGAGGTGCGCGCCGCATCCTCGGTGGCACAAAGCCTCCGCAAGGCTGCAGGTCTTCGAGTGCGTCTTCCGCTGTCGAAGCTGGTCGTCGTTGCGACGGGTTCCGCTTCGATGCTGCAGTTTGCCGATCTTCTCAAGGACGAGCTGAACGTAAAGTCCGTTGAAATCGTCGAACTCGCTATCGACAGTGCCACCGAGTTCGGTGTCGTCAAGCGTCTCACCGTGAACGCTCGCGCCGCCGGGCCAAGACTGGGCAAGAATGTTCAAGCGGTCATCCAGGCTGCCAAGGCCGGTGACTGGTCGCAGGTCGAAAACGCGGTGGTTGCTGGGGGAGTCGAGCTCCTCGAGGGTGAGTACGAAATTGATCTCGTTGCTGATTTCACCGGGGGCAACGAGGGCGAACAACCAACCGATTTGATTGGCATCTTGCCGTCGGGTGGATTCCTTATTCTCGATGGCAGACTCAACGACGAATTGATCGCAGAGGGGCTCGCCCGCGACGTCATTCGTCAGATCCAGCAGGCTCGCAAGGATGCAGGGCTCGACGTCAGCGACCGCATCCGCCTTTCCTTGCTCGGCTCGCAGGTAGTTCTTCAAGCCATCGCTGCACACAAAGAACTGGTCATGGCCGAAACTCTCGCTCTCGAGCTTGACGTCGAGCTTGGCGATGCGTCAGGTGCCGTAGCCGTTGGCGACTCCGAATCTGTTCGAATCTCGGTAGTCAAGCTTTGAACGACAAACTCTGGGCCAAAAAAGCCAAATCCGTAGAGGACGCACTGCTCGCGCGCATCCCGGAAAACAAGTTGAGGCCACGTCTCGAACCAACTCGTCGTGCCGTTGAGCTGTTGGGTGACCCGCAAAAGGCTTATCGAGTCATTCATGTGACCGGCACTAACGGAAAGACCTCGACTACTCGTTTCATAGAGCGAATCTTGCGAGAGCATGGCCTTCGCACCGGTCGATTCACGAGCCCGCATCTTGTTCACCTGAATGAGCGAATGTCGATTGACGGCGAACCGGTGAGCAACGAGGTGCTCTTCGAGGTTTGGAACGACATTTCTCCGATTCTCGAAATGGTTGACGCCGAGCTCGAGGCGGCCGGCGACACCAAGCTCACCTTTTTCGAAGCGCTGGCCGTGCTTGGATTTGCCGTTTTTGCCGACGCACCGGTCGATGTTTTGGTGCTCGAAGTGGGCATGGGCGGCGAGTGGGACTCGACAAATGTTGCCGACGGCGATGTTGCGGTATTCACTCCGGTTGCCCTCGACCACATGGAGCGCTTAGGGAACACGATCGCGGAGATCGCCAAAACCAAGTCTGGAATTATCAAGCAGGACGCGCTCGTCGTGTCGAGCATCCAAACCGCCGAAGCCCTCGAAGTAATTTCGGCCAAGGCAAAGAGCACTGCGGAATCACTCAGAGTATTGGGTGATGACTTCGCTGTGGTCCGTAAGAGCGTTGATGGCAATGGCCAACGAATCACTATCAAGGGGCTTGCTGGAACCTACAACGATTTGTTCCTCCCTCTTTTCGGTTCATACCAGGCCGACAACCTCGCCTTGGCTATCGCTGCCGTCGAGAGCTTCCTTGGCGGGGGTGAGTCGCCGATTCACGATGAGATCCTTCGCATCGCAGTCGCTGACGCCAGTTCTCCAGGGCGTTTACAGGTTGTCGACCGAAAGCCGCTAACCGTCATCGATGCCGCTCACAACCCGAATGGGGCGGAGTCACTAGCAAACGCTCTCGATGAGTATTTCGGGGCACCAAAGGCCATCGGCATCATCGGGGTGCTCGGCGACAAGGATGCTCACGGGCTACTGGAGGCTCTGCGCGGGTCTTTCGACGAGGTCATCTTGACCAGGTCCACTTCGCCACGTGCCCTCGAGCCTGAGGTGCTTGCTGATATCGCATCCGAGTTTTTTGAACGCGTTTCGGTTGCGCACAACCTCGAATCTGCACTCCACCAGGCTCGCGAATCAGTTGAACAAGATGGTGCTATCGTCATCACCGGTAGCGTCAGCATGGCGGGCGACCTGCTTAAGTTGATTCAAAAGGATGATGAAGATGAAGAATAGGTCCACTCAGAGAACACTGGGCTCGATGCTGCTCGCATTTCAATCTTTCGTCGTGTTCTTCGGCACATTGGTCGCCTTTGGCATGCAATTCGGCGACGCTCCGACGGTTTGGGGAGTGGGTCTGACCCTCGCGGTTATCGCGATCGTCTTGCCAGGAATTCTTGGTCGACGCGGTGGCTATCTAATCGGCTGGATCTACCAGGCGGCTCTTTTGGGTCTGAGCATCTTTATTGCCACTATCAATGGCGTGGGAGTCTTCTACATCGTGCTCTCGATAATTTTCTTGAGCTTGTGGATTTGGGCCATGTTGGCAGGTTCGACAATAGATGCAGCTCGAGTAGCCTGGCAAAAAGCTAACGGCATTGATCCAAATAACCCGGATGGCCAACCCGAAGTTTTCCGTATCGAAACCGATTCAGAGGAGAAGTAGATGAGTGAGTTGCAACAGACCTTGGTTCTTATCAAGCCAGATGGCGTAAAGCGAAATCTGATCGGCGAGGTGATTCGTCGTTGTGAGGCGAAGGGCTACGTCGTAGCCGACCTAAAGAAGCTTGCACCTTCGCGAGCACTGCTTGAGGAACACTACGCAGAACACGTGGGCAAGCCATTCTTCGAGCCGCTGGTCGAGTTCATGCTTTCTGGCGACGTGGTTGCCATTCGCCTAGAAGGTCACAATGTGATTGATGGGTTCCGCTCGCTTGCTGGGGCTACGAATCCAACATCCGCTGCTCCAGGCACCATCCGAGGCGATCTCGGCCGCGAGTGGGGCACGAAGGTAGTTCAGAACTTGGTTCACGGCTCCGACTCAACCGAATCGGCTTCGAGAGAACTGGGTCTCTGGTTCTAGCGGAACAGTATTGGCCAAAGGCTCCAAAACGACAGGATGATCGTAAGAACCGCTAGGAACTCTGTGACTAGGGTGAACATCCAGGCGTTATCTGCGGCGCGAACGAAGAACCCCACCGAACGCACAGGTACGGCAACAATTCCTTCCGCCGCTGCCCATAGGAAAACCTTCCAAAACAGCGGAATCATGGCTGCCCAGGCGACCATGCAGTAGGGGCATAGCACGTGAATGACAAACGTGCTTTGGGTGAAAAGCCATAAGACGAAGATGAAACCCATCGAGATGCCGACCGTAAAGAGTCTCCAGAACCACGCCGCGAATCGAGCGCCGGCAAAAATCGCGAAGCCAATCAGGATCGGCGCAAAGAAAGCCGCCAGTCCGATGATCGGGTTTGGAAAGCCGAACAGCTTTGCCTGCGCGGTGAGCATCACCGACTTGCACGAGATGAATGGGTTGATGTCACAAGACAGGGTGGCATTCGGGTCGGCAGCTACGTGAATGCGTTCCAGAACGAGGCTGAACGAAGCCAGCCATCCCAGGATGCCGGTCCAGATCATGGTGATTGCCACGCTGCGACTTGGGGAGTCAACCGTTTCGATCGTCTTTGCTTCGCTCACGCTCCAAGTATCGCATGTCGCGGTTCGTGACATTTGGCAGGCTTTGGTGTAATACTTGAACTAGTTGCTCCGGCCACACCGGAAGCGACGAAGTTTTTCGAGTTCACACACGGTATCGCGCTAAGACCCATCGGGCAGCGACCGCTGGATTAGATAACTCGACTTGATTAGATTTGGTCGGTTCCAAGAGGAGCCCGACACTGAGATTTGAAGCCTAAGGGCTGTTGTGTGGCACAGTCCAAGGCAGCTTGGAGTGCACCAGAAATGGTGAAGAAAAACGAAATTGACGTCAACGACGTAACTGAAACGACCGAAACAGCACCGAAAACACGCCCTCGTTCGAAAGCTAAACCTGTCAACCAGGATGCGGCCTCCCAAGCCCTAGCAGAATCGCTAGCCCCTGCAGAAGCTGGTTCCCCGAAGCGTTCACGCAAGGGTGATGCGGCCGCTAAGCCTGCCAAGTCACCTCGCGGAAAGAAAGCCGAAAGTGCTGCATCCGAAGCGCCTTCTGCGCCTCTTGCTCCATCGGCGACTTCGCTAATCTTCCAGGCTCCTGATCTGCCCACTCCGGTAATCGACCCAAAGCGCGGCAAGATCATCGATGCCCCAGAGGATGGCGAGTCTCACCTTCGTCGCCGTAGCCGACGACGTGCCGGTGACGACATCAAGACCGACGGTCTTCCAGAGAACGTTGTGGTCAAGGTGCGCACCCCGCGCGAACCAAAGGCTCCAAGCAACGAACCACAGCGTGTAAAGGGCTCAACTCGCCTCGAGGCAAAGAAGCAGCGTCGTCGTGATGGTCGCGATGCTGGCCGTCGCCGTTCCGTCATCACCGAGAGTGAGTTCCTTGCCCGTCGCGAAGCGGTGGATCGCACCATGGTCGTTCGCTCGAAGGACGGCAAAATTCAGTTAGGTGTCCTCGAAGACAAGGTTCTCGTTGAGCACTACGTCGCCAAGTCATCCGAGGCGTCGCTGATTGGCAACGTCTATCTCGGCAAGGTGCAGAACGTGCTTCCCAGCATGGAGGCTGCGTTCGTTGACATCGGCCGTGGCCGCAACGCAGTGCTTTACAGCGGTGAGGTCGACTGGGAGCTGGCTGAAACCGGCAACCAGCCAAAGCGAATCGAATTAGCCCTGAAGTCTGGCGACACCGTGTTGGTACAGGTCACCAAAGACCCTGTTGGTCAAAAGGGCGCACGCCTCACCTCGCAAATCTCGCTTCCAGGTCGCTATCTCGTCTACGTGCCAAATGGTTCGATGAACGGTATCTCGCGCAAACTTCCTGACAGCGAACGCACGCGTTTGAAGAAGATTCTCAAAGAAGTTTTGCCCGAGGATGCGGGAGTAATCGTTCGCACCGCGGCCGAAGGTGCCACAGAGGAGCAGTTGACCCTCGACGTTGAGCGCTTGCAAAAGCAGTGGGACGACATCCAGTCCAAGGTTCAAAAGTCTCAGGCACCACTTTTGCTTCACTCCGAACCGGATCTTCTAATCAAGATTGTTCGAGATGTCTTCAACGAAGACTTCCAAAAGATGGTCATCAGCGGAGACGACGCTGCCGAGACAATCAACAACTATCTGGCGGCTGTTGCGCCAGACTTGCTCGAGCGCGTGGAAAAGTACGAGGGCTCGAAAGACGTCTTCGACGAATACCGCATCGGTGAACAGATCGCCAAGGCCCTCGATCGCAAGGTTTACCTGCCTTCTGGCGGATCTCTTGTGATCGACCGCACAGAGGCGATGACCGTGGTCGACGTCAACACCGGAAAGTTCGTAGGCTCTGGTGGAAACCTCGAGGAGACCGTAACCAAGAACAACTTGGAGGCAGCCGAAGAGATCGTTCGACAGCTTCGTCTTCGCGACATCGGTGGAATCATCGTTGTGGACTTTATCGACATGGTTCTCGAATCAAACCGCGATTTGGTGCTGCGACGCCTTATGGAGTGCCTCAGCCGCGACCGCACAAAGCACCAGGTAGCCGAGGT
>JBEEJJ010000068.1:0-6744 GCA_041169265.1 Actinomycetota bacterium | reverse complement strand
GCTGCCTACCGCGTCGACTTTGCAAGCGAGATCGACGAGGCATGGTTTGAGGGTGTTGAGACCGTGGGTGTTTCGTCGGGAGCTTCGGTTCCTGAGGAGCTAGTAGAAGAGGTTCTCGACTACCTGGCTGCTCGCGGCTTCGGAGATGTGCGCAACGTAACCACCGCCGAAGAAGATGTTCAGTTCTCACTACCCAAGGAGCTTCGCAAAGACCTCAAGGCAGCCGGCGCAGACGTGAGCAACAAGAGCAAGCGCGACTAGTACGAGCAGTCGCGACTAGCAAGACTCACGGGCAGTCAGCGGCCACAAGCTGGCAGGCATTTGCCGCTCATCCGCCGTGCTATTTGAAGTTCGTCTCTTTCACCAAGGCACCGTTGCGATCGAATGTCTTCCAAACCCCAACCTGAACGCCACGGTCAAATGATCCTGAGCGCATAAGTGACCCGTCTTTGCGAAAAAACTCCCAGAAGCCGTGCATTTCGCCAGCGAGATAGTCACCTTTAAATCGAGGAAGCCCGTTCTCATAGAACGGGCTTCTCTCAGTGCTCATGTTGACAGCCTAGAGGCTCATCGACTTTCCGGCCGAGCCCAGCTCTTGCGCCGCCTCGACAACGCGTGCCGACATGCCAGCCTCGCCGATCTTGCCCCACGCACGTGGGTCGTAGGCCTTCTTGTTGCCAACCTCGCCATCGACCTTGAGAACGCCGTCGAAGTTTGCAAACATGTGTCCGGCGATTGGGCGAGTGAAAGCATACTGAAGGTCGGTGTCGATGTTCATCTTTATGACACCGTGGCTGACTGCCTCTGCGATTTCTTCTGGAGTCGATCCCGAACCGCCGTGGAATACGAGGTCGAAAGGCTTGTCCTTGCCATACTTAGCGCCGACAACCGCCTGGATGTCACCGAGCAATTCTGGGCGAAGCTTGACGTTGCCCGGCTTGTAAACGCCGTGAACGTTTCCGAAGGTGAGAGCAACCATGTAGCGGCCGTTCTCGCCAAGACCGAGGGCCTCTGCGGTCATGAGTCCGTCGTCCGGGGTCGTGTAGAGGTGTTCGCCCATGCCTCCTTCGACGCCATCTTCTTCGCCGCCGACAACGCCGACTTCGATTTCTAGAACGGCACCGATGCCGTTGGTGAGCTTGAGCATTTCCTGAGCGATGACGAGGTTCTCAGCCATTGGAACGGCCGAGCCATCCCACATGTGCGAGTTGAATAGCGGGTCTTGTCCGGCGCGAACGCGCTCCTGCGAAATCGCGATCAGTGGACGAACGAACTTGTCGAGCTGGTCCTTGGCGCAGTGGTCGGTGTGCAGAGCCACGGTGATTCCATAGTTCTTGGCGACTTCGCGTGCAAACGCGGCCATCGCCGCTGCACCCGATGCCATGTTCTTGACCGTCGGACCAGACCAATAGTCGCCTCCACCGGTGGTGACCTGAATGATGCCGTCTGAGCCAGCAGCCTGAAGGCCAGCAAGTGCGGCGTTGAGAGTCTGCGACGACGAAACGTTGATCGCCGGATAAGCGAAGCCACCGTTTTTGGCGCGGTCAAGCATCTCTAGGTATTGATCTGGGCTGGCTACGGGCATGGCTTACTCCTTGAGCAACGTTGGGATACCTATGATGTTACCAATAAAGGCGGTTCAATCCCCGTCGTTCAGCCACCGAAAGGCTCGTGGTTTGCATGTCCCAAAGCGCTTTCGAGAACTCCCCTCAAAACCCGCTCGACGAATTTTCGAGCCCCACTCTTGAGTTGATTGACGCGTGCGTGGCCGCGGCGGTGGCTGCGTATCCCATGGTCGGTTCTGGCGACAAGATGGAAGTCGACAGGCTGGCAGTGGATGCCATGAGAGCCAGCTTCAACTCCTTCGATTTCGGTGGGATCGTGGTGATCGGAGAGGGCGCTAAGGATGAAGCTCCGATGCTTTTCAATGGCGAAGTGCTTGGTCGTGGCGAGTCACTCGACTGGGACATCGCCGTAGACCCGATCGATGGCACCAGGCTTGCAGCCGAAGGTGTACCTGGTGCGGTGGCAGTGGTAGCCGCATCCGAGTTTGATTCGATGATGAACTGCCCAGACGTTTATTTCATGCACAAGCTGGTTTGCGGTGCGGCAGGCAGGGGAGTAGTCGATCTCGACTTGCCGGTGGCTGAGAACATCTCGAGGCTTGCTGCGGCACTTGGCAAGCCGGTATCTGAGCTGGTGGTCGCTGTGATTTATAAGCGAATGAACGCAGAACTCATCGAGCAGGTGGTGGCTACCGGCGCACAGTGGCATCGGTTCGACGAGGGTGATGTGGCTATGGCCGTTGCGGCGGCAACCCCAGGATCGGGCATCGACATGATGATCGGCATCGGTGGCAACCCCGAGGGAGTCCTGGCAGCCGTGGCGGTTCAGGTGCTTGGCGGATTCATGCAGGGCAGGCTGGCAACGCGTGACGAGCAAGAGGTTCGCGCGGCCATCGAATGCGGTTATTCACCGACCGAGAAACTCGAACTCGATGATTTGGTCAAGCCTGGACGCAACGTTTTCGTGTTGGCCGGCGTGACTCCGGGGATTCTTGCCGATGAGGTAAAAATTGGCGCGGATGGCGTTGCTCAGGTTGAAGTTTTCGTGCTCGACTCGCAAATCTCAGGTCGCCGATTGGTTCAACTGCGCCGCTGAGACTGCCGAGTCGGCTAGTCCCGAGGGCGTTCAGCCGGGTTGCTGTTGGTCTCTTTACTTGAGAAGTGCTGGCTCTTCGAGCGCAGCCGAACGGTCTGGAGCCTCGTTGAGAATCGCCGGAGGTAGATCGTCGATGCTCGATAGCCCAGACGTGGGCTGAGTCACGGCTACTGCCCCCCACTGAACTGCCGTAGACACTCCCAGAGGAACGTTGTAGCCGAGTCCGAAGTCGTCGGCTCCATCGGCGATTGGGTTTGACACTACGGCCGATAGGAATCCGGCCATCGTCGCATCGCCGGCACCCACGGTGTTGATGACACGAACCGGTGGGGTTCGGGCAGCCCATTCGCGGTCGCGTGTAACGGCAATCATTCCGTCAGCGCCCAGGCTGGCCAAAACAGTTTCGATTCCGTGCTCACATAGTTCGCGAGCGGCGTCGATAACGTCTCCCACGGTTGTGAGGGTGCGGCCGACGGCCGACGCTAACTCTTCGGCGTTTGGCTTGATGATGCTAGCTAGGCCGCGGCGCGCCCAGTAGTTGAGTGGTTCGCCCGAGGTGTCGAGAGCCACGCGAACGCCCAATGAGTGCATGCGCTCGAACATCGGCTCTAGGTCGACAAATTTGCCGGTCGATTTGATCACAGGCAGTGCTCCCGCGATGACCAGCCACTTCGCACCGTTTTCGCGAACGGTGCGCTCGGTCAGGTCCATCACAGCGTTCCAGTCCTGCTCGCTCAGTGGACGAGGAGATTCGTTGACCTTGGTGGTCGGTCCTTCGTGCTCGACGATTGTGGTCGAAACGCGAAGAGTGCCGTCAACCCATAGGGGGATGAGGATGCCATCGCTGCCGGTACGCGCGAGCACACCGGGGTCGGAATTTCCGATTGGAACTACACCTGGGGCTTCGATTCCGGCCAGGTGTAGACCACGCGAGACGTTGATGCCTTTGCCGGCAAGTTCTTCGCGAACTTCGTCGGCACGGTTGACGCCACCGGAGTGCAAGTTGTGCACGAAATAGGTGCGGTCAAGAGTTGGTGCCGGCGTCAGGGTGACGATGGGCGAGCCCGCGTTTGTTCCTGGCATAGGGGTCTCCTAAGACTTCTGTTTGATTTCAGCTCTCAATGGCTGGCTGTCTTCGGCAGACTTCTTCGTCGGCGCTCCGTAAAAGTATAACCAAGCACCCTTTTATCAAACGGTTCTATGCGCTAACGGAAGTGTTACTTTTTTGTCTCGGAATCTGGCCCGTCTTCGACGATTTCAGCCTCGATAATCGCCTCGCTTGCGGTGAAGTTATCGGGCGAACTTTCTATCTCTTTGGGCTGGGGTAGTTCGCTTGTCGAGAGTTCGTTCTCGTCTAGGTCGTTGAGTTTTCGAGCGGTTACGAGCATGCGGCGCTCGAAGCTAGAGACAAAGGCGTTGTAATCCTTGACGGTGGTTCCGATAGAACGCCCGAGTTTGTCAGCCAGTTCTGTCACCTTGCCAACGCGCTCATAAAGTTCTTTTCCTAGTGCGATCATCGTGCGAAGCGAACCCTCGTCGGCGTTCTGTCGCCAGATGTAGTTGATTGTCTTCAGCACCGAGAACAAGCTCACCGGCGACGCCAGTGCGACGTTCTTTTTGAAAGCGTATTCGAGCAGCGTGTTGTCGAGATCGAGAGCCGCCGAAAGCAATGACTCGCTAGGCACGAAGGCAATCACGAAATCGGGGCTAGCTTCGAGTCCGGTCCAGTAACTGCGGGTAGACAAAGCGTCGATGTGACCCTTCATCGCCTTTACGTGTTCTTCGAGTAGCTTCTTTCGACGAAGCGCTTCCTCTCCGGTGGCTAGCTCTGAGATAGCTGAAGCAGCCTGATATGAGTTGAATGGCACCTTGGAGTCGATGGCCAACGACTTGCCTCCTGGGAGACGAATGATCATGTCGGCTCGTCCGGAGCTTTCACCTGTGGAAATCGTGGCTTGCTCGTCGAAATCGGCATGCTTTAGCAGCCCGGCGAGTTCGACCAATCGACGAAGTTGAGCTTCGCCCCATACGCCTCGCACACTGTTGGATGACATTGCTTGAGATAAAGCAGCCGCCTCTTTGCGGATGTTTTCGTTTGACTCCACGACACTGCGAATCTGTTCCTGCAGTTCGCCAACTTGAGCTGTGCGTTGACGTTGCAGATCGGCAACCGTCTGGGTCATAGCCGCCAGCGACTCTTTGACGGGCTTGATTTCAGCCGCGAGAAGGTTGTTTTGTGCATCCTTGTCGGCTTGGGCCTTTAGCTCGGCGACCTGGGTCTCAAGCCGCGTCACGGCTTCGGTCTTTGCCGCAAGCATCGCTGCGGTTTCTATTGCGTTTTCGCTAACCGGTGCGCTCTTTTTAAGAAGTTTGGCGATAAGCCAACCGATGAGGGTGCCAACTAGTAGACCGAGAGCCAGATAAATGATTTCCATGGGGGCAAGTTATCAGGTGGTGCCGACATTTTTTCAATCCGTCTCAAAAGAGTCGTAAAAGCCCCAATAGACTCGCCATATGCACACGATTCTGCATCACGTCGACGGAGTTTCTACCGCGCTTTCGAGCGAACGGTCGCAGGGAGTCTTTGATCCGGCACTCGGCGTTGTCACTAAGCGAGTGGTCCTCGCCAACAGTGCGGATGTCCAGACGACCGTTGAGGCGGCAACGAGAGCGTTTCCGGGCTGGCGAGACATGTCTTGGGCCAATCGCCAGCAAATACTTTTCAAGTTCCGTGAACTCCTGAACGCCCGAAAGCCTGAGTTGGCGGCGATCATCACAGAGGAACACGGCAAGGTGCTTTCTGACGCACTGGGCGAGGTAACCCGTGGTCAAGAAGTGGTCGAGTTCGCCCTCGGTGCGCCCCACCTCGCTAAAGGTGAGCATAGCGAGCAGGTTTCGACCGGTGTTGATGTGTTTAGCCTTCGCCAACCGCTCGGTCCGGTGGCAATCATCAGCCCGTTCAACTTTCCGGCGATGGTGCCGATGTGGTTCTTCCCAATCGCCCTGGCGACTGGCAACACGGTTGTGCTCAAGCCGAGCGAGAAAGATCCGAGCGCCGCGATTTGGATTGCGGAGCTTCTCGCCGAAGCCGGACTTCCGAACGGCGTATTCAATGTGCTTCACGGCGACAAGGCAGCAGTCGACGGTTTGCTCGAGCATCCGAACATCCGTGCGGTTTCATTTGTCGGCTCGACGCCGATTGCTCGCTATGTTTACGAGAAGGCGACTGCGGCAGGAAAGCGTGTTCAGTCGCTCGGCGGAGCGAAGAACCACATGCTGGTGCTTCCGGATGCTGACCTAGACCTAGCTGCAGATGCTGCGATCAATGCGGGCTTCGGTTCAGCAGGCGAGCGCTGCATGGCGATCAGTGCGCTTGTGGTCGTTGAACCGGTTGGCGATGCGCTGGCACCGCGACAAGGTCGCTTCTTATATAGACATTGCCGCTGCCGACGGCGCGCACGTTGTGGTCGATGGGCGAAACGTGCAACCCGATGGCGACTCCAACGGTTTCTGGCTTGGACCAACCCTCATCGACAAAGTTCCAACCACTTCTAAGGCCTACCTAGACGAGATTTTCGGCCCAGTTCTCTCGGTCATCCGTGTGCCAAGTTATGAAGCGGGGGTCGCTTTGATCAACGCCAGTGAATTCGGCAACGGAACTGCGATTTTCACCAATGATGGGGGTGCTGCCCGGCGTTTTCAGCGCGAAGTCGAGGTCGGGATGATCGGCATCAACGTGCCCATCCCGGTTCCGGTTGCAACATTCTCGTTTGGCGGCGACAAGGCAAGCATCTTCGGCGACCTCAAGGCTCACGGCGCAGACGGTATTCGTTTCTATACCAAGACCAAGGCGGTCACCCAGCGATGGCTTGACCCTAGCCACGGAGGAATCAACCTCGGCTTCCCGCAGAACGACTAGAGCTTCTTAATCTCGTGTCGAGTTGCCTTAGCCAGGCTCTCTAAATCTTCTACCTCATGCCTAGCCGCTGCGTGGATGATGATTCTCGCGCAGGCATCCGAATCGGCGAGCGCGTCGTGATGGTCGAACTCTTCGTGCCCAATCGCGTAAGCGACTGCGTTCAG
>JBEEJJ010000067.1:0-6286 GCA_041169265.1 Actinomycetota bacterium | reverse complement strand
GCCGCTCTTCACTTGCTCGGCGACCGCGTCAACAAGTTCACCGTCTATAAGGGTGCAATCAAGCACACCGACGACGGCATTTGGGCCGACATCGCTCGCTCGGTAATGAACAAACCGATTCGCGTCGTGCTGGTTTCGCTGCTGGCTCTCGGTTCACTAATGGCTCTGGGCAACGGCGTTCAGTTCGGTCAGGTGGATGACCGAGTGCTGCCACGCGACAACCGAGTGGTGCTTGCCACCAACGTGATTCGCGATCGTTTTGAGGGTCGCGAGGCCAGCCCGGTCGAAATCTTGATGACCGGTGCAACCGACGCCGAAATCGAAACCTATGCCAAGGAGCTCAGCCTCGACGATAACGTCGAACAGGTGCGCACCGGGGTCGGCACGTTTCTAGACGGCGAGTTGCTTTATCCGCACACACCGGCAGACCCGACCGTTTATCAAGCAGGCGACTACGACCGGATCGTTGCGATTCACAACGTTGAGTCGCGTGGCACCGAGGGTCTCGAATTGACAAAACGCCTTCGCACGATGGACCTGTCGGCGTTTGACCGCGTCTGGATCGGCGGCAGCGCGGCGGTCTATACCGACTCGCTACTCGGCATCGAACAGGGGCTGCCATTCGCCATCGCTTGGATCGTGCTTGCCACGCTCATCCTGCTGTTCTTGTTCACAGGGTCGTTCATCTTGCCGCTCAAGGCCGTGCTGCTGAACTTCTTGTCGCTCGGTGCAACGATCGGCTTCTTGTCTTGGGTATTCATCGGTGGCCACCTGCAGTTCTTCCTCGGTGACTTTCAAACTACGGGCACGATCGACACCTCGAGCCTGGTGCTCATCGCTGTTCTCACCTTCGGCCTATCGATGGACTACGAACTCTTCTTGCTCAGCCGCATCAAAGAGCAGCACGACGCCGGGCTCGACACCACCGAATCCGTGGCGATGGGGCTCCAAAAATCGGGACGAATCATCACGGCGGCCGCGCTGGTGCTCGGTGTCTCGTTCATCTCGTTCATCATCAGCGGCGTGAGCATCATGAAGATGATGGGTCTAGGCATCGCCTTCGCGGTGTTGCTCGATGCGACCGTCATCCGCGCGCTTTTGGTGCCGGCTTTGATGCGCCTGTTCGGCAAGGCGAACTGGTGGGCGCCGAAGTGGGCGAAGGCGATTTATCGACGGGCGGGGCTCGAGCACTAGGCTCGAAACCACAACCCCCATCAACGACGGAGCAACGGTGAACCGACAAGAGTGGCGCAAAAGCAAGGCGCGCAAGCGTCTCGGCATTGCCATGACGGTGTTGCTGCCTCTGGCGCTGCTCGGCTTTTCGATTCAGATCGTGGTTGGCAGTTTCAACACCGTGAACACCAAGTCGGGCAAGCCAGGCCCTGGCACCGGCAGTCAACAGCTGATGAACGACCCGAACCAAGAGGTCACCGGTGGAATCGCGAACGTCGGTGGAGTCAACGGACTCGGCGGCCCTATGAACGGCAACGGCGGAGTCTCGGGTTCGATCGTCAAAGGTTCGAGCGCGAATCCCAAGGCAATCTCGAAGCTCGGCGTCACCATCATCGAGTTCGACGGCAAGACCCTGGTTTTCGACTACTTCAAAATCAAGATCACCGGGCACCTCAGCGCCGACATGCAAACCAAATGGAAAGGCTCGGCCAAGCTAGCGCCGGGCAAGATGGCCGTGCTCTATGTGCGCGAGAAACAGCTCTATGACGGGCTTGAAGCAACGGATGGTGAAACCGCCGACATCGGCGAAATCGTGTTCATCGAGGCTCGCGCTAACTAGGCTCTTGAGCCACTAGCTCGCACCGAGCCTCTAGTTCCAACCAAGCCCCTAGCTCCAACCGAGGCGCTTGCGAACGGCTGCGACCTGTGCGGCCTCTCGGTCACTCAGTGGGCGCAGACCCTCGGCGATGTCGACCAAGTCGCGAGCCGCCGCATCCAAGTCTTTCTGCAACGCGTTCTCGATGCGTCGTCCCATCGACGGGTATTGAAGCTCGAAGCGCCTAAACCGATCTAGGTTGTCTTGCTTGCTTTCGGTGCCGGGCACGGGTGCGTGCGCGTCACGTATCAACCCGAGCAGGTTGCGCAGAGCATACGACCGGATGAACTGCCCGGCGATCAGCGTTTCACCTCGTCGGTGGCGACCGGTGCCGATCAAAATCAGCGCGAGAAATAGTTCAAACTCTTTGGCGCGGTCGAACGGCTTCGCTGCCGAAGTGCGCGAGCGAGCCTCGATGGCCTCGAGCCGTGCGGTTAGGTCGGTCTTGTCGACCACGGCAGCCCAAGAGTTGACCGAGGCGAGCTCGAGTTCGGCATCCTCGAAAACGGCGAACTCCAAAACGCGCCCGTCGGCGAACACCACCTTGAGTCCATGGTCGGTCTCACGCGGATGCAGCACGGCCTGTTCGATGTCTGGAATCCAGCTCAAGTCTTGGCGGTATTGCTCGCCGAAACCCGTTTTGACCATCCAGAAGAAGTCGTGGTCAGACCACTCATCGACCCGCGAATGGTCGGCTGCGGATCCTAGAAAAATCAGGCCGATAGCGTTCGGGTCGGCCTCGGCATTCGCCGCAAGTCGGTCGGAGTATTCGAGAAAGGCGGCAAGCGTTGTGTCTGCGTTCATGCTCCAAATCTAAGCGGTAACCTAGACGCATGCTTATGTCAGACCGCGATATCCGCGCAGAAATTGAAGCCGGCCGCATCGGCCTCGAGCCACTCGAAATGGGGCTGTTGCAGCCTTCATCCTTCGACGTTCGACTTGACCGCTTCTTCAGACTTTTCGACAACCACAAATACGCCTACATCGACCCAGCCGAGAACCAGAGCGACCTCACCCGCTTGGTTGAGGTTGCCGCCGACGAGGCATTCATCTTGCACCCTGGCGAGTTCGTGCTCGGCTCGACCTATGAGTTCGTCACCCTGCCAGACAACATCGCGGCCCGCCTCGAAGGCAAGTCTTCGCTCGGTCGCCTCGGACTGCTCACCCACTCCACCGCAGGTTTCGTCGACCCAGGCTTCACCGGTCACGTCACACTCGAGCTCGCTAACGTGAGCAACTTGCCGATCAAACTTTGGCCGGGCATGAAGGTGGGCCAGCTCTGCTTCTTCCAGCTCTCGAGCCCGAGCGAAACTCCTTATGGCAGCGCCAAATACAACTCGCGCTACCAAGGCCAGCGTGGTCCAACCGCGAGCCGCTCGTATCTCAACTTCTATCGCACGGATGTTGGCAACGAGCCGCTCGAACAGCACGACTAGTCGCTAACCTCGAGCCCTAGATGATCGAGTTTCCGTCAGACGTTTCGCGTTTGCTCGAACGCCTCGAGGCCAAGGCCGACGCCGATACGGTCGACCGCGTTCGCACATCCTTTGCGACTTTGTTTGAAGACGCGATGACCCGTCTGCCCGACTACACGATTTTTGTTGCCACCGGTGACATTCCTGCCATGTGGATTCGCGACTCCACCTGGCAACTTCGCCCACTCTTGGCGGCCACCGGCAGCACGGGGGAGTCGGAGCGAATCATCGCGGCAGTTTCGCAACGTCAGGCGAAATACCTTCTCATCGACCCCTACGCGAACGCCTTCAACATCGAAGCGAACGGCAACTGTTGGCATCGCGACTTCGAAGACCAAAGCCCGTGGGTGTTTGAGCGCAAGTTCGAACTCGATTCGATCGCCGCGTTCTTCGACCTCGCGCTCAGGCTCTATCGGGTTGCGGGCTTCGGCGAGCACCTCGACCAAACCTTCTGGCTTGCCACCGAAGCGTGTCTCGATCTGCTTGAGCGTGAACAGCAGCACGACCGTGAAACCTACCGATTCGTTCGCCCCGGCAACCCCGCCCACGATCAGCTTTCACACGAGGGCTTTGGCGCACCTTTTGCCAACACCGGTTTGATTTGGTCTGGCTTCAGACCGAGCGATGACGGCTGCAAACTGCCGTTCCTCATCCCTGCGAATGCGCACCTCGTCGTGGTGCTCGAATGGCTTTCGGATGCAGCACTCGAGTTCGGCAAACGCGACCTAGCCAAGCGCAGCCGCAAGCTCGCCAAGTCGGTTCGTCGCGCCATCAAGAAGCATGCGATCGTCGGGCAAGGCCCCGACAAGAAGTATGCCTACGAGGTCGACGGCCTCGGTAACTCGCTCGAGTGGGACGACCCGAACGTGCCGAGCCTGCTCGCGCTGCCTTATCTGGGATGGTGTGGACTCGGTGACCGCCGATACCTGCAAACCCGCAACTGGATTCTGAGCCGGCACAACCCGATGTATGTGAGTGGAAAGTTCGCCACCGGGCTCGCTAGCGTGCACACTCCGGCTCGTCACATCTGGCCGCTAGCGCTCGCGATTCAGGGGCTAACCGCCTGGAGCTATGACGAGTCGGCCGCTTGCCTCGAGTTGCTCGAGTCGATCGATGGCGGCACCGGTCGCAACCACGAGTCGGTCAACGTCGACGACCCGAACGAGTTCACGCGGGAGTGGTTCAGCTGGGCCGACATGACCTACGCGCACCTAGCCCTGCGCGTGCACGGGCTGTCGCAGCGGGCGGACTAGCGATTTGCGCGCCGACTGGTAGCAGTGCGCCGACTAGTCGTTGTGCATGACCGGCGCTGGGTGCACGCGAAGAAGCATG
This sequence comes from Actinomycetota bacterium, assembly GCA_041169265.1. Lineage (GTDB taxonomy): Bacteria > Actinomycetota > Actinomycetes > Actinomycetales > Microbacteriaceae > Rhodoluna. The sequence continues at coordinate 1,651 of JBEEJJ010000067.1, read as the reverse complement.
ACCAGACCGACCAGCAAAACCACCATGATTCCGAGGATGCCGTAAATCGAGGTGTTCTGAATTCCTGCACTTGCAGCCAAGGTCAGCGAGAGCGACCAGAGCGCTGGGCTCAAGAACGAGGCGGCACGGCCGGTGGTCTGGTATAGACCGAAGACCTCACCCTCGCGACCTAGCGGTGTAAAGCGAGCCACGAAGGTGCGGCTCGAAGCCTGTGCTGGGCCGACAAAGAGGCAAAGCGCCAGGCCGCCAATCCAATAGGTGATTGGTCCGGCGCTCGCGAACGCGAACACCGCGGTGCCTGCCACCAGCAGACCGACCAGAGAACCGACGATGGTTCGCTTGGTGCCGATGCGGTCATCCAAGATGCCGCCGAGAGCGGCACCAATGCCGGCCACAACGTTTGCGGCGATACCGAACAAAATCACTCCGGTCTGGCTAAAGCCGAATGCGACCGAGCCGAGGATGGCACCGAACGTGAACACGCCGGCGAGACCATCGCGATAGACGGCCGATGCGATCAAGAAGCGCAGTGCATCCGGTGAACGACGACGAAGTTCGCCAACCTGCTTGAACAGTCGGCGGTAGGAACTTGCGATCGATTCCTTGGCAGCTCCGGGGGTTGCTTCGACCTCTGGCACCAGAAGCATCAGCGGAATCGTGAACACCGCCATCCAAACGGCAGAGAACAAGAACAGAATGCGGATGTTCTCGGCGTTGTCGGTCGAGACTCCGAAGAGCGGGGTTTCTGGCAAAACGAAGCCGAACAGCGAGACCAACAACAGCAAGATTCCACCGGCATAGCCGAGGCCCCAGGCCATGCCCGAAACCCGCCCGACGTTCTGAGGTGTGGCGACCTGCTTGAGCATCGCGTAGTAGTTGACGAACGCGGTCTCTTGCACGACCGAACCGATCGCATAGAGCGCGATGCCGAACATGAAGAAGGCGGGGCTCGGTTCAACGAAGTATGAGGCGACCATGAGGCCAATGAGAATGGCAGAGTTGATCAGCAGCCAGCGCTTGCGGTGCCCGGCGCGGTCGGTGCGAGCTCCGAAGACTGGTGCCATCAAAGCAACAAGGATGCCGGCCACGGCACCCGCGAGACCGAGTTGGCTGGCCAGCGCATCCTGGTCGTCACCGAAATAACTCGAGGTGATGTAGGTGGCGAAGATGAAGGTCTGAATGATCGTTGGATAAGGCTGTTCGGCCCAGTCCCAGAGCATCCATGCCCAGGTTTTGCTGCCCCACTTTGGCTTAACTGCGTTGTTAGTCATGGCTTCACACTAGACCCGTGCACGCCCGAGCGGCAGGCATTCCGTCGATGTTTCGCCAATCGTTGCCTTTTTGTCATTTGCAGGGATGCGCAGGCTTCGCACGGCCAAAAACTCGAGTTTGTGCATCCGCCGGTCAAAGTTGAGTCATTCACACTCAACTTTCAGCAAATTAACTTGACAAAGCAAAAAACGCGTCGCAAACTTGAGTCAGTGAGGCTCAACTTTGGGCTGAACCAAAAAAAGAAACCAAGTGTCGCGGGTCTGAGGGGCCGGACATATAAAAGGAGAAACAAACATGGCACGTGCAGTAGGTATTGACCTCGGCACCACCAACAGCGCGGTTAGCGTGCTGGAAGGTGGCGAGCCCACCGTTATCGCTA
>JBEEJJ010000066.1:0-6590 GCA_041169265.1 Actinomycetota bacterium | reverse complement strand
GCCTTCTTCTCGACAACCTTGGCTGTCGACGCAACCTTCTTCTCTACAACCTTGGCAGTGCTTGCAACAGCCTTCTCGGCATCCTTTGCTGCTCGTCCGACCTGCTTGCCAGTGTCCTTGGCGGCCTTCTCAGCTGCGGCGGTTACCTCTGCAATAACTTCGGCCGCTTCAGCAGCAATGTCAGCGCTTACTTCTTTTGCAGCTGCAGTAACGGCAGGTGCATTCTTGGTCCAGATCTTTTTGATGCGATCGAGGATGCTCATGAAAAATTCTCCTAGGAAATTTGGGGGATCGAGATAAGTTTAGCGGTTAGCCGATGGTTGTTCTATGGTCATTAGCCGTTGGAACGACGGCGTCTCAAAATTTCATCAAGAGTTTGACTGTCGAGCGCTGGTTGTTTCGCGGTTGGCAACTCGACTACCTCGGCGAAGTTCTGCTCGATAAGAGTTCCTTGGGATCCTCGGTAAAGCTGGTCTGGCACCCTAGAGGCTGTCCATCCGGTCTTATTTTCAGAGACGGTGATGTTAGCGTCCTTGTTTGGATTGAACAGGGATGGGTAGATGCGCTTGGTCTTGCGAATGGTTCTCCCCTGGGCAAGCTTGGCGCGATAACGAAGGTTAACCGCACGCACGGCAGCAAGCGATGAGAACGCCACTAGGACTGAACCTCCAGCAACCGCAATGGTGATGATCTCGTTTGTCCAAGTAGAAACGCTCCAGGTCAGAACTGCGATCGAGGCAACGAACAGGGTTAGTAAGGTCGAGCGAAGGGCGAGCAGCCTCGACGATTGAACCGCGACTTTTGCGGTAGCGCGACCATTTTCGCCAGTCGACTTCAACGCATCCTTGAGTTCTCGAACGCGCGAACGTTGAGAGTCTTTTTCGTTGCTGCGAGTAGCCCAGGAAGGAATGAAAACCGCGAACCAAACCGCAGCCAATGCGAGCAACATTAGCCCGCCGGACATCGAAGTTAGGTTCATAACTTCAAAGATATGTGGCGAATTAATTCACCGTCGGCAACTCGCTCGGTGTGTTCGATTTTTGCTCAAACGGATAGCTCATCTTTGGCACTTGTCGACGCAGCCAACGGTTTAAAACTCCGCCCGGCACTTCTTCTTGGGTCAGAGCAAATACGTAATGGTCACGCCAGGCTCCGTTGATGTGGATGTAGCGCTCCTTCAAACCTTCATAGCGAAATCCCAATTTCTGAACGACACGGATGCTCGCCGCGTTTTCTGGTCGAATGTCGATCTCCACTCGGTGCAGACCCAGATTGCTAAATAAATAGTCGGTTGCCAGGGAAACCGCGGTGGGCGTTACTCCCCTGCCAGCAACTTCTGGAACTACCCAATAGCCGATTACCGCAGAGCTAACCGAGCCGAACAAAACATTCGCAACATTGAGTTGACCAACCACTTGCCCGTCGATTTCGATCACAAACGGAATACCACTGAGGTCGTCAAGCTGGCGGATCAGGCCACGCACCATCGAACGCACATCGAACGAGTTGGGTGCGGCAGGGTTTGTCGCCTCCCAAGGCCGAAGCCACGTGCGGTTGCCCAGAATCAAACGCTCGAGAACCTTGGCGTCACGCATCTTGACCACGCGAAGCCGAACTTCGCCGTGGGTTAGAACAAATGAGTGAGCCATGCTGGCAAGATTAGTGGATGACCAACTCACCAGCGCAGCTCGAGAAAAAACAGCTGCGCAAACAGATTCTCGATGCACGTCGCGCAGAGCAACCTGGCCACCACTGCGAAGACCAGCACGATGAGCACCTCGTGCTGTTTTTGGCCGACCAAGGCATCAGAAAAATCGCCGCCTATGTTGCCCTAGACGACGAGCCGTGCACCGACCTTCTCCTTGGCGTTTGTGAAGAGGTGGGCATTCAGGTTTTGGTTCCCCGAGTCAGCGGCGACGATCTCGAGTGGGTCTTGTTCGATTGGGATGAGCTGGACGAAGGCGAGTTCGGAATACTCGAGCCGATCGGAAAAGCCGAACCGTTACAGGTTGAGGCGATCATCGTTCCAGCACTCGCGGTTGATGCGCAAGGAAATCGCTTGGGCAAAGGCAAGGGCTTTTACGATCGAGCGCTCAAAGACATACCGCGCAGCATCCCGGTGATTGCCCTGGTGCATGACGACGAACTCGTCGAAGAGCTCCCACAGGAGGAACACGACCGAAGGGTAACCCATGTGGCCACTTGCTCGTTCATGCATGAAATCGGCAGGGGTTAAAATCGGAGTAGAACCCGAGGAAACTGATGCCCACTTACTCTTACGCCTGCAAGTCGTGCGGACATGCATTTGATGTGCAACAGTCGATAAACGACGCCGCGCTCACCAAGTGCCCAAAGTGCGAAGGTGAACTAGGCAAGGTTTATGGAAACGTCGGAGTGACGTTCAAAGGGTCTGGGTTTTATCGCACGGATTCGGCAAAACCAACTTCAAGCGAAAGCTAAAACTATCCCCAGTGCGGCGGTTTGTCTGACTGTAGCCTTGCATCGTTGGTCTCGGAGCGCTCTCCCCAAGCCTCAGGACTGTCATCAAAAGCGGGCTGGTCAAACAACGGTTGAGGACGCTTTGTTAGCTGCATTCCTAGAGACTCTCCGATTCGAATTGCCAATGCAGCAGGGTCGGCAAATAACTCAAACGTGTGAACTCGGATTACCTTCCAGCCCATTGCACGAAGCAATGCTGGTCTCAGACGCAGCCGTTCGGTGAGTCCCTCACCGGCAAGGTTCCAGTCGGGAAGAACTACTGCCGCTTTATTCGCATAAGAAACGGCTAGCGGAATCGCATCGCCATAATTCAAAAGTGCACGCGCACCCAACTTCTTTAGCCTCAGTGAAAGATCTTCAAGAAGCGGGTCGGTGTCAGTCTCATCGAGAGCGTGAGCAGGGCCGCTAGCCAAGACCTGAGCCAGCAATCCTTGGGCGCTATGTCCAGTTTCAGAGTCGAAACTCTCGGGAGTTAGGCAACTGACCACAGTGATTCGATTTCGAGCACTAACCAGCATGTTTGCAAGGTAGCGGCGACCTGCGGTGGCGCTTAAGTCACCAAGCGAAGCGGGAGCTTTGTCGGCCGAATCGACTCCGAAGCCGACCGAGAAAATGATGTGGTCGGCAACGCGGTGCGAAAGCGAGCCGATCGAGGTGACTTCGAATTTCTCGCGACCGTGTGAGTCGAACCACTCTTCAAGTTCGGTGTGATGCTTTAAGGCTTTCGAGAGAGCGCTTTCGATTCTTTCGGAGTGAAGTTTCGAGGCGGTGACCACCAGCAGGGACTCTTGCTGAGCATCCTTTGCGTGATCCAAAACTAGAGCGACCACTCTTTCGACTTCGACGTCGGGGCTCTCAATTGCAGCCACCCCCTTGGTGGTCGAACCGATTCCAGATTTCAAAATCTCAAGTCTGAGGTTGCTCTGGCCCAAGAACTCACCGGCCGTCGGAGCGAAGTCGATGCGGTTCTGATAAAACTCACGGTTGATCACCGAACCTAGAGTCTGCCCATTCGGGCGCCACGACTTTCGAAGAGTCTCCCCGCCGAAAATCGACTTCACCTCATCGAACACCGACTTCGGTGAATCCTCTCGCACCAGTGGTGTCTCATGCCATTCCATTTCGAAGCCATCGGGCGCAGCAATCGCATCGTCTCCGAAGGCAATCACCTGATTCGCGCGACTGAGCGCAGCAAGATTTTCTGACACGGTCGAACCGGCTGCATCAAGCACGAGCAAGGTGTCGAACCGTTTGTTTTTGGGCAACTTGGACGGCACCTGATATGGAGAAAGCATCACGACTTGAAGCAAAAGTGAAGCAAAGTCTGGGGCCGCTTCATATAGGGATGCGAACGCAGCTGACTTCGAACGAAGCATCGCCTTTAGCGCTCCAGCCTGGTCTGGGTTGCTCGCGAGCAATGCCCGCCACTTCTCGGCCAGTTTCGCGGCGAGCGCGGGTGCACCCTGGCGAACAACCTCGGAATCGGCCAAGGTGAAGTCTTCTTCGATCGTGTCTATCTGCTCGGCCGTGTAGCGCATCACCGACGAATCTCGAGCGACAAGGTATTCGAGCGCTGATTGCCACCACGCGAGCTCTAGTTCAAGGGAGATGTGTTCGCGTTTCACCTTTAGCTGGGCAAGGTTTCGGGCCAGAGGTGCGAGTCCTGCCTCTTTCAACTTGGTGCGGATGGCGTTGCGGCGTTCCAATTCGGAGAGAGGCGCTAAGTCGTTGGCCATCGAGTGCAGGGTCGACCTGAGATCGCTCAAAGCAAGCTTCACTAGTGGCTTGAACTTGGGGTCATCATCCTGATGGCTTTGCAACCTTGCCAAATCTGAAACAAAAGCCTGGTAGGCCACGAGCAGGTCGCTAATGCCGCTCGGCACTTGCGGCTGTGAATCATCAACACAGAACCGCGACCACTGCTCACGCTGCTCTTGCACGGCAAGCAAGGCTTCGTGAATGTCGGTCACATGCATGCCTGGACGAAGATATTCTTTCGCTAGTTTCTTCAGACGGCGACGGTTAGACCCCGACATTTCCGATTGAGCCGTCCGGGGACCGGTGGCGATGATTAAGTCTTCAATCGGCCTCTGAAAAACTTCTGGGACGAACCTGCCGAGCGTTTCGCGAATGCCAGAGAGAAGCCTGAGGTATGCACCCCAGTCTTCGACCGAAGTTGCAGGCTTGAAGTTCACCTGAGCGGTGACGGCATCGAGTTGTGACTGAAAAGCAGCGAACCCCTCGGTGTCGAGGCGGGTAGCGAGTGAGACCGCTTGCTCGGCTTGGCGCTCGTCTTCAAATCGAGCCTGGAACCAGGCCGAGTCGGAAGGCGCATGATCGAATTCTCCGAGTTCCTGAGCTTCGAGGAGAAGCCCCATAGCCTCGGTGCGGTTTCGGTGTCGGTCGATTAGCGAAGGCGCAATTCGAGCGCTCGTTTCTGGCGCGCGCGGAACAAGGCTCAACTTGGCCAAGGCGACGAGCGCTTCAGAAACGGTCAGTTGCACTTTTTCATCACGCTTGCCCAAGAGCTGCAAATAGTTTTCGATGTCTACCGTTGCTGCTTCACGTCGCACCTTTGCGAGTGCAAGGTTGGAATCGTGGGTCTTCTCATGGCGCCCAATCGCGGCGATCAGGTCGAACCAAGTGTGACTCTCTCGCACGGCAAGACCGCCCAGCCCGAGACTCGCGAACCGATCAGCGAGTTCGTGCAGCGTTTGTCGTCGCGGAGCAACTACAAGAACCGACTTGCCTTCGCTAGCCAGGGCAGCAATCACGTTAACTACGGTCTGCGTGTATCCACAACCGGGCAGCGTCTCGACGGCAAACGATCGGCCGCTGGCAGCCATGGCAACTACGCGCTGCTGCACCGAGTCGGCATCACTCACCAGGTCTATCGGGTGAGAATCAGACCACGAGCTTGTCTCTGCTTGCGGCTCTTCGAGACCAGAAATGCTTCGGAGCAGCTTCGACTCGTGTCGATCGACGTCACGGTATAGCTCGATTGGCTCGCAGGCGAAATTTCCAATAGCGAGAATTCTGCGCGTCTCGAGCCTCGCGGCTGCACCAACTCGAGAAGCGATGTATTCGAGCATCGACAGGGGCACAAAATCGGCACCGGGGGTAAAACTCGAGAGAATGACTTGCGGGTCCAACTTGACCCCGTAGGCATCTTCAATGGCGTCCATCAAACCAGGATTCACCCTCGGTTTGCCCACCAAACGAATCTCAAAGTCGTCGGTCTTGCGGTCCAACTCGGCTTCCCACAGCACTATGGGCAGGGAAAGGTCGAAACCATCGTGCTCCAGATTCACCAAACCAGCAGCCAAGCCGAGAGCGTGCACCCCGAACTGAGTGTCTAAAAAGTCGGCGCGGGAGCGAATCCGACGAGCGGCCGAATATGAACGCGAGAATGCCAGAGGGTCTCGAAACAGATTCGAGAGCACAGCGTTGCGACTCGAACTCAGTTGAGCCAATCCACTGGGATGAGCACGCTCGAGATCGATTTGACCGATCGAGTTCGGCTCGAAGTTCAACAGTGGGTTTGCGAAGCCGATTGCGCGGATCTCACGCAACCAGTTATCCCAGTTGATTTTTCGTTCTGCGTTGTGCTCCACGCCTAAAGACTAACTTTCAAGCGGGCTCTGGGCTCGGAGGCTAGCCACGGGGCGGTAAGCTCAGTGGATAGAGCAGAGGTTTCCTAAACCTTGTGTCGTAGGTTCGATTCCTATCGGGGCCACAAAAAAGCGGGTGTCACCTTGGGTGACACCCGCTTACCAAAAACTCCATAAATCTTTAGTTGGAATTTGATTTTCGAATAGCCTCAAGCATCTCTTTGTGCCTTCTTTCTTCAATCTTTTGTTTTCTCGCGCCGCGTCTTACTAGGCGGTATGGCACCAGGAAAATGCCAAATACGCAGTACCACAGAAAAATACACATCCACCACATCATCACGACGAACATAACTGCCCACCAACCAATGGCCAGTTTGAACCAGAGTTCTTTGCCGTTCCAGAGCCAGTTCAGCGTCCGACCTAGAGAACCAGCGAAAGACATTGGCGCTGCGATTATGTCTACTCGGCCGTTGTTTGACA
>JBEEJJ010000065.1:0-6335 GCA_041169265.1 Actinomycetota bacterium | reverse complement strand
GCCGACTTGAACCACTCGTGGCCGATGCCGGAGTGGTTGGTGGTCAGGTCTCCGATCACCCGCATACCGCGCTTGTGAGCCGCCTCGACGAGGGCCGCGAATGCCTTGTTTCCGCCGAGCAACGGGTCGATCTGGTCGAACGAGGATGCGTCATAGCGGTGGTTCGAACGCCCGGGGAACATCGGGGTCAGATAAACCAAGTTCACGCCGAGTTTCTTGAGGTGGTCGAGGTGTTCGATCACACCCCAAAGGTCACCGCCATAGAACTGTTGCGAACGGTCGCGTCCGTCGAGCATCACCGGGTCGGCCCACTTCTGCGGCACGGCCCAATCCGGGGCTTTGTGCTTGTCGGCCTGAGCCGAGCGAGCAAAACGGTCTGGGAAGATCTGATACATCACGGCGTTCTTGCCCCAGTCGGGAGCGCTCGAGAAAGTGTTGATTCGGAAGTCGAGAATGTCGGCCGGAATCAGAGTCGAGAGACCCTGGGTGTTGTACCAAACGGTTTCGCCCGACTTCAGCACGATCAAGAAGCGATAGTGCATCTTGGGGTTGTGCATGACGATTGTCGCCTCATACCAGGTCCAGCCGCCGTCACGGCGAAGCACCTTGGCTGGTGGGGTCGGAAACGCCTCGCCGCTTTCGCTGAAGCGCACCCGCACCTCTTTGACCTTGCCGATGGCCTCGTGCACACGGATGCGCACCTTGACCTTCTCGAGCAACTTGGGTTTCTGGTTTGGCACATAGAGCGCCGAACCGTCGTGGTGAGGTTGCAGGGCGATAGGCAGCTTTGCCAGATCAGTCATTTTGGTATGCCACTTTCTGCCCATCCGGGCGAACCATCAGGACAGGCGAAGCGAGGGCGCTAACCCTTGACCGCACCGCCGGTAAGACCCGAAACGATGTAACGCTGCAGACCCATGAACAAAGCAACGATCGGAGTCGCAGCAACCACGGCACCGGCACAGAACATGGCCCAGTTCTTCGAATAAGGCTGGTCGATGAACAGACCAAGACCAACCGCGAGGGTGAACTGGTCGGGCTTGTTCATAACAATCGAAGCGAGGATGAAGTCGCTCGAGATACCGATGAACGAGAGCAGCATCTGCACCGCGAGAATCGGCGAAACCAAACGAAGGATGATCTGGAAGTAGATCTGAGTGTGCGTCGCACCATCGATCTTGGCCGCCTCATCGATTTCTTTCGGCACGGTGTTGAAGAATCCATACATCAGGTAGGTTCCACCACCGAGCGAGCCACCGAGGTAAACCAAGATCAGACCCCAGGGGCTGTTCAAACCGAGGGCAGGAACATACTTGTAAAGCTCCGAAAGAATCGCATAGATAGCCACGAGACCAAGAACCGATGGGAACATCTGCAGCAGGATCAGGGTGAGCAGACCAGAGCGACGACCACGGAATCGCTGACGCGAGAACGAGTAGGCGGCTAGGGCCGAAAGGAACACCGAACCGATCGACGAAACCGATGCAATCCAAACGGTGTTGATGATCCACTGCACAAACGGACGGTCTGGGTCGTCACCGGCAAACAACTTTTCGAAGTTTGCCAGGGTGAATGACGAGAACAAGCCCGAGTTGATGTCTGCGTTGTCTGAGAACGCCACCGACAAAATGTAGAGGATTGGGAAGATCGCATAGACACAAACGGCTAGGCCGACGATGTGCTTCCATCCCAACGAGAGGAACCAGCGAGCAGGCGACATGCGTCGCTTGCCAATCTTGCGTGTGTACTCTTCGACAGTTGCGTTGCTCATTACTCAGCCACTTCCTCTAGGAATCGGGTGCGACGGAAGCCGATCATCGAAAGGCCACCGACGATAAAGAAGATCAAGATCGAGAAGGCGCTAGCCAGACCGTAGTCGGCACCCTGAGAACTCGAGAACGCGATCTTATAGACGAACGAAATCAAGATGTCGGTTCCACCGACGTCGACCCCTAGTGAAGGGTCGCCGCTCGGCCCACCTCCTGTTATCAGATAGATAATCGTGAAGTTGTTGAAGTTGAACGCGAACGACGAAATCAACAGCGGGGTTAGCGAGACCAGCAGAAGCGGCAGCTTGATGAGTCGAAGCTGCTGCCATGGGCTGGCACCGTCGATTACCGCCGACTCGGTGAGCTCGGCTGGAATGGCCTGCAGAGCACCGGTGGTGATCAAGAACATGTATGGGAAGCCGAGCCACAGGTTACAGAGCAGAATCGCCCACTTCGCAGCGCCTTCTTCGGCAAGCCACGGAATACCCTTGCCAGGTTCAAAACCAAGGATGTTGTAGTTGATGAAACCGTATTCGAAGCTGAACATACCCTTCCACACGTAGGCCGAAAGGAAGCCTGGGAACGCATAAGGAAGAATCATGATTGCACGGTAGATCTTCTTTCCGCGGATGCGCTCATCGTTGAAGAGCAGGGCGAGTGCCAGACCGAGGACGAAGGTCGACAGCACGGATGCAACAGCGAAGATCACGGTCCACGAGAAGATCTTCAGCAGTGGGGCTCGAAGATTTTCGTTTCCGAAAATGGTGTTGAAGTTCTTCATGCCAACGAACGCCTGCCAACCGGTGTCGTTCAGACGCTCGCCGTCTTCAGCGATGAAGAATCCAACCGAGTTGTCCGCCGGAAAGAGCTTGCCGTCACTGAGTCGAGTGAACGTGTCGGCCTTTGCGTCGTAGACGGCGTCGTAGAAGGTTCGCTGAACTCCAGACGCACTCGGGTCGAGAGCCATGAATCCATCTTTGAACTTGTCGGCACCGAGTGGAACCTGAATGGTTGCAAACTTTGCACTCTGCTGAGTGATTTCGTCAACGCTGAGAGTCTTGAAACCTTCGTATTCCAGTGCGATGTCATAGCCCATCATGCCCGGGCCAGTGGTGACCTTGTTGAGCTCATCACCGGTGATCTCGTGCCATCCGGTTGCAGGGTCATTGAAGTCTTCGCCACCGAGGTAATAGTGAGGAACAGGAGTTACCCCATCCTCGGCAAGTTCAGACATGTTGTCGCTAGCCAAGAAGTAGTACTTCTTGTTGGAGTCCTCGAGGATGCTGACGTCCATCCATGGGGCGTTTGTGTCGGTAACGATGGCACCGAGATTTACGGATTCGATGGCGTCTTCTTTGGAGCCATTGTGCTGGCCACCGTAGTTGGTGAAGGCGATGAAACCCGAGTAGATAACAACCGAGAACGAGAAGCAGAGCAAAAAGAGAACACCCGGCGCTAGATACTTTGCTGGAAGACCGCCACGTCGAAGGTAGATCCAGTTGAGGATCACGGTGACCACAACAACGCTCCAGAAGTAAACCCACTGGTGTTGAGCGATTAGAAGCAGCGCCACGAACAATGCCGCGGCATCGACCATTCCTAGCAGGATGATCTTGACGATCGTTCCTCGAAGGCTAGGGGTTCCTCCATCGTCAACCATCTTGCGACGGGCGCGAAGAATGGCGGCACTCTTGATTGGGTTTTCCTTGGCCGTAGCTAGGTCGTCTGTTTTTCTTGCCATGAAATGAAACTCTCTTTTCAGCAAACTATCTTGTGTAGTCTATTTGCCTTTTTAAGGCTGGCAACCGCAGTTTTGAATGTTTGAAACCTAATCGTTAGCGTTTAGGTTTTTTCACGAGTTGCGGGCCATTTCAGCGTGGGGTCACCCTCAAATTTCGGGTGAGCCGGTCACGTCGTTTTTGGTTTGGGCAAAAGATTCGCGGCTCCCGAAACGAGAGCCGCGAACCTTTGTTTGCTTGATCAGCTATTAGCCGTCGATAACAGCTTGCTGTGCAGCAATCGATGCCTCGAAGAACTCCAGTGGAGTCTTTCCGGTCAGAGCGTCGCCGCCCTTGAGGATTGCGCCTTCAGCCTTACCGATAGCGGTCCAAGTGCCGTCCTGGAAGGAGAACGATGGCATTGGGTAAGCGTTCTTACCTGCAGTACCAAAGCCCTTGATCCAGGCGTCGGTCACCTTAGCAAGTGCGTCGCTGTTAGCAGGCGACTTGGCTTCGGTGGTGAACGATGCGAGCTGGATGTCCTTGCCTGCAAGAGCTGCAAGAACCTTACCTGCTGCAACCTTCTTGGCTGCTGGGACCTTCGACGATAGCCAGTAACCGCGCACACCAGAGAACTGGTGAACGGTCTTGCCACCGATCGATGGGATCGATGCAACACCAACCTTTGCTGCGGTCAGCTTGGCAGGGGTGTCGTCACCAACCTTGTGGGTGTCGTTCACAACGGTGCCAGCTCCCCATGGACCAGAAACCATGATGGCAACTGGGCTGTTTGGGCTCTGGAAGTTGTAAGCGTTGGTGTTCCAGTCCTTGTAAACGATCTTCTTACCGTCGCCGTTTAGCCAGTTCACGTACTTGGTAAGGCCACCGTTCGAGTAGTCGTTGGTGTAACCAAGGGTCGAGGTCCAGCTGCCGTTGCTGCGCTCGTACTGGTCAAGACCGAACGAGGTAGCGAATGCCGACATGTGGTAAGGGTCGTTACCGCCACCGGCGATGTCGATGTGCATACCGACCTTGCCTGCAGCGATGGCTGCCTTGAACTCTGCAGTGGTTGCAGGAGCCTTGGTCAGCTTGTTCTTGTTCCAGATCAGAGCGGTGTTCTCAGTCCAGCCTGGTACGCCGTAGAGCTTGCCGTAAACCGAGAAGCCCGACTTAGCAGCGGACGAGAACTTGCCGTTGAGAGCACCCAACGAAACAGGAGCGATGACACCTGCGGAAAGCAGAGCACCGGTCCAGTCGTGAGCACCAGCAAGGATGTCAGGTCCGGTTCCGCGTGGGATGGCCTGGATAGCAGCCTTACGGAGAGTTCCGAAGTCCTTAACTACAACGTTGATAGCTAGGGTCTTGTCTTTTCCGTCGTAAGCAAGAAGAGCGCCGCCAATGGCGTCCTTGGTGCCCTGGTCTACCCAGACAGTGATGGTTGGTACAGCTGCGGTTGCTGGAACGCTGACACCCAGGAGGGCGGCTGCGGTAACTCCAGCAAGTGCAACAGCACCGGCTTTGCGAATCTTCATTTGTAACCTTTCAGTTGACTAGTCGATGAAGGACTTGCAATCAAGTCTCAATAATCAAACACCCGACAGACGTTCACGAGCAAGCCAGAAAGGGCGTTTTAGATAACGTTATTGTCACGAATGAATAACGCGAGTTTCTTTCACGTCATTTACTGGGATCCGAGGCGTCTCGCTCGCCCAATAAACAGTTAGCGTTTGCTAAACAGAACGAAACAATCGCCACTCGCCCACCGAATCCGTGAAATTTTGCATGTGTTTCGCGAAAGATTTCAGCGTCGCCAAGTTCGTTGCGGTGGTTAGCCGATTACGCTAATCACCATGACCAAACCAGACGTTTTGTATGTGTCCAAGGCCGACGCCGAATGGTGGCGCACGGCTGTCATTTATCAGATCTACCCCCGATCCTTTGCCGACGGAAACGGCGACGGCATGGGTGACCTGCAGGGTGTCACAGCACGACTCGAATCGCTTCAAGAGCTCGGAATCGACGCCATCTGGTTCTCACCGTTTTTCAAGTCGCCACAAAAAGATGCCGGCTACGACGTCAGTGACTACAAAGACATCGACCCGCTATTCGGCACGCTCGCCGACTTTGATGCGCTACTTGCCCGCGCGCACTCTCTCGGACTTCGCATCATCGTTGACCTCGTTCCCAACCACACCTCTGACCAGCACGAGTGGTTCCAGGCTGCTCTCAAAGCGGGCAAGGGCTCGCCCGAACGCGACATGTACATCTTCAGAGAGGGTCGCGGCCTGTTCAAGAACAAGGCTCCAAACAACTGGCCTTCGGTCTTCGGTGGCAGCCAATGGACGAGGGTGACCGAGCCGAACGGCAAAAAAGGTCAGTGGTACCTCCACATCTTCGATTCGTCTCAGCCAGACCTCAACTGGAAGAACCCACGCGTTCGCGATGAGTTCGACAACGTCTTGCGCTTCTGGCTCGATCGCGGAGTCGACGGTTTCCGCATCGACGTCGCCCACGGCATGATCAAGCGCGACGGTCTGCCAAACACCAAGCAGTTCTCAACCGAGATGGGCGGCGTGAAGGCCGAGGGCGACATGACCATCGAGGAGCTCGAGGTAGCGAATCCGTATTGGGGTCAGCCCGAGGTTCACGAAATCAACCGCCGCTGGCGCAAAATCATCGACTCCTATAACGACCGCGCGATGGCTGCCGAGGCTTGGATCTCGGGGCCGCTCGAGCGCATGGCTCGCTGGGTTCGTCCGGATGAATACAACCAGACCTTCAACTTCGGCTACATGTTTGCCGGCTGGACCAAAGAAGCTCAGATCAAGAGCATCGAGGATTCGTTCGC
>JBEEJJ010000064.1:0-6377 GCA_041169265.1 Actinomycetota bacterium | reverse complement strand
GGCACGCGCAAATCGGTCTGCTCGGTTAGCGCTCGCAGCCACTGCACCTCGGCACGCAGATTGCTCGACGACTTTTTCGAACTCAGATTGATGCGAAGGGCGAAAGCTTGACCTGATTGGTCGACCACCTTGTAGGTGCAGTTGTAACCGAAGTTGATTAGACGAAAGCTTGCGGGCTGAACCCCGAACTGAGCGAGGGCATTCGCCGCGAGTGGCCGGAGCACTCGGATTTGGCTTCTTCGCGACAAATCACTGAACACGAGCCACCCAGGAGAATCGAACTCCTGACCTGCTCTTTACGAGGGAGCTGCTCTACCGACTGAGCTAGGGTGGCGATGTCGCTAAAGCGACCTGACAAGTTTAGCCCAGACGCTGCAAACGACGAAGAGCACCGTCTTCTATCGGGCTTTCGGGGCCAATCACGGTGCGAATCGCTCGCAACATCCACTTGGTGAAAGGCGTGACCCACCCCGGCGGTTCTGGCAGTTGCAGAAGTTGCCGATAACTCGCGTCGAGACTTGCCACGGCCGCCAGCCAAAGCACCCGATAGATGGGGCGGGCGTACCAAGGCAGTTTTACGTTTTTGATGAAGCCGATGACATTCTTGGTGGTGGCATCACATCTGAGGACTCGATCGAAGCTTGCGAGCTGATCCTTGAGTTCGGCATAGCTTTTCGGCACATTGCTTAGTCCGAGCGGCGCTACCGACCTGCCCCACTGTTCGACATAGGCGTCAGCATCCACGGGGTTTGCGGTGTAACGATTGTGGGCGGCTAAAAACGAATCGGTGAAGGCTAGATGCACCCACAGCAAAAGGTCTTGATCGGCTGCTCGGTAGGCAACCTGCGATCCACCAGCCTCATAGCTTCCCGAAACACGATCGTGCAGCCGGTTCACCCTGGCGGCTTCTCCAGCGACCGCGGCGTGTGAGCCGAAGGTGGTCACGGTGAGCCAGCGGATGGTGCCACTGAGGCGACCCAGGGCGTCGGATTCGTATCGAGAATGTTGAGCTACGCCCGCCAAAGAGCCGGGATGCAATGCCTGCATCAAGAGCGCACGGATGCCACCCACGAGCGTACCGAAGTCCCGGTGCACGATCCACGGGGCATCGGTCGGCACGAACAAGCCGCCCGTTTCGCCTTCGGCGATTATCTCAAGCCAGGGTGGCACACCGTCGGGTGCGCCGGACAGCAGCCTGCGAAACTTGACCGAAAAATACTCCTGAACGCGGTTATTTTTGGGCCAAACCTGGCCCGAATGATTAGTCAACTAGCAGACCGGCTCTTTCTCAGGCAGCTTGCCGTCGATCAAGAAGTTGTCGACGGTGTCGTCAACGCAGGAGTTCGAACGACCATATGCGGTGTGCCCCTCGCCCTCATAAGTGATCAAGAAACCGTCAGCCAAAATGTCGTGAGCCAGTGCCATTGCCTGCTCGAACGGTGTCGCTGGGTCGCCGGTGGTGCCAATCACCACGATTGTGGGAGCCCCCGCAGCCGCATAATCAGCCGGAGGAGTCACCACGGGATAGGGCCACTTTTCGCAAGTGAGCGCGCCGTATTGCCAATAACGACCAAAAACCTTGCCGACCTTTTCAAGCCTTGCGTTCTGGGCTTTCATCGACTTCATGTCTGATGGCTGGCGGCTGTCTAGACACGAGATGGCAATGTTTGCCTCAAGAATGTTTGTGCCATAGGTTCCGTCTTCGTTGCGGTCGTTATAGAAATCGGCCATTCGAAGCAGAGTGTCCCCCGAACCGTCCTTGACCTCGTTCAACCCCTGAGTCAGATACTGCCAATAATCCTCGGAATACATCGCAAGAATTAGCGCAGTCACAGCCGCGGCAATATTCAACTCACGGCCGCTCGAGGTCGGCACCGGGTTTTCTTCTACATCGAGCAGCCAGGCCTTGATTTGTTTGAGTGCGAGGTCGGTTGGGCCGTCGAGTGGGCAATCTGATTGCTTCACGCAGTCGGCAGCGTAGTTGTGAAGCGCACGTTCAAAGCCCACGAGTTGATTGAACGACTTGTCGGCATCTGAGACGCTTGGATTCGTTGCTCCGTCTAGCACGAATCTTCCGACCCGCTCCGGAAACAGAGTCGCGTAGGTCGCCCCAAGCATGGTTCCGTATGAGTAGCCGAGGTAATCGAGCTTGTCATCTAGCAAGTAGGAGCGCAGCACATCCATGTCTTTGGCTGCCGATTGAGTGTCGAGGTGACCGAGCACATCACCGGTGTTCTCTGTACATCCGTCGACGAACTTTTTGATTGAAGCTCGCGACCAAGCTAGGTCTTCGGCCGAGCCACTTTCATAGGGACTCACGCCATAGAGAAACTCGTCGAGCCCTTTCGGTTCTAGACATTTCACCGGTGAACTTGCCCCAGTGCCTCGGGGATCGAACCCGACGATGTTATAGCGCTCGCGCATGGCGGTCGAGCCGATTCCTTCGAGGTTGTCGCGCACGAAATCGACACCGGATGCCCCAGGACCACCAGGGTTCACTACCAGGTTTCCGATTGGGTCGGTCGCCATGTGCCTAATGGCAGCGATTTCGATTGTTTTGCCGCCAGGGTCAGACCAGTCCATCGGAACGGTGATGTTGGCACAGTCAAAATCTCCACAGGATGACCAACTCACAGGCTGGGTGTAGAACGCTGCGTATGACTGGTCGACGCCCGGCTCCAGTTCCCGAGCGCCTGAAAGCGCGGAACAGCCAGCTACCAGCACGAGGCTAAGGGTCGCCAGAACAGCGGCCATCTTTCGACCCAACTTGCGCATCCTTAGTCCTTTCGCACTTGCAACGACACCGCAAGTGAATCAAGCACCATCACGTCGCGAACATTCCTATCGATGCGCACGCGAGCCAGTTCAATGGCTTCCAACTTTGCGATTGTTTGCTCCGGCTTGGTCTCGGCGGCCAGACCGCGAATTTCAGCTTCGAGATCTTGATTTACCAGACGAGTATTGGCAGCCAGCTGTACGGTCAAAACGTCACGATAAAGTGCGAGCAAATCTACCAGGATGCGGTCGAGCCCGTCTCTGAGGCTCCGCTTTGCGCGACTCTTTTGAGCCTCTTCGAGCCGTTTCAACTCGGTGCGAAGCGAGGGTGGAACCGGGTCGTTCTCGGTCAGTCCCATGGCAGCCATGAGTGCGGCCTTCTCTTCGAGGTCGCGCTCCTTGGTGAGCGCGTCGGCGTCTTTTTGGGCAAGTTCCATCCAGCGATCACAAGCACGCACAGCATCGGTGACGGTGCGAATTTGGGTGGCTGCTTTGAGAGTCTCCTTACGCCGCGTTCTTGCGTCGGCACTCGTTGCGAGCCGAAGCGCCATGCCCACGTGGCTTTGCGATTCGGCAGCCACCTGAAGAGCAAGTTTCGGTTCGATTCCATTGCGCTCTACAAGGAGGTTGGCAACGTCTTCAACCGCTGGCACTTTCAATCCGACACGGCGAACGCGTGACCTGATGGTCGGAAGCATGTCGACCTCTGATGGCGCGCAGAGAATCCAGAGCGTTCCGGTGGGTGGCTCTTCGAGTGCCTTGAGCAAAACGTTCGATGCCGTTTGGGTCATCCGGTCGGCGTCTTCGATGATCATCACCCGATAGCCACCCATGGATGCGCCCATAACCGAACTGGCCACAAGCTCGCGAATCTCGGCGATCGTGATCTGAACTTTCTCGGTCGAGAGCACAGTGATGTCGGGGTGCGTGCCTGCCTGTGCGAGAACGCAGGACTGGCAGGTGCCGCATCCCTGAGTTTTGCACTGGAGCGCAGCCGCAAAAGCGATTGCCAGGTTAGATCGCCCTGATCCTGGCGGGCCGGTGATCAGCCAAGAGTGAAATACGCCCTCGTCGCGATTTCGAACTGCGGATTCGATCAGGTCAAGAGCCTCTGGCTGGCCGAATAGTTCGTTAAAAACCGGTTGGTGGTTTTTCATTTGGCTCACGCCTCGGACAAAAGTTGTGCAACCCGGTCACGGATGCGCAGCTGGATGCCCTCGATTGTCTCGGTTGCGTCAATCACCAGGAAGCGTTCGGCCTCCGCAGCGGCCAGCTCGAGATAGCAAGAACGAACTTTTTCGAAGAACTCGACCTTCTCGCGCTCGAGTCGGTCAGGCGCAGACCCGGTTTTGGCACGACGCGCGACGGCGGTTTCGGCATCTAGGTCTAGCAGCACGGTTAGAGCCGGCAACAGCCCCTCGGTTGCCCAGATCGACAGGTTTCGAACTTCGTCTGCGCCGAGCACTCGACCAGCACCCTGGTAGGCAACGGATGAGTCTAGATAGCGGTCGGTGATGACGACACTTCCTTCAGCGAGCGCAGGTCGGATCTTCGTGGCGACGTGGTGACCCCGATCGGCCGCATAGAGAAGCGCCTCGGCTCGAGGGGCAACGTGCCCGCTGTGCAGCAGGAGTTGGCGAATCTCGTGCCCGAGTTCGGTGCCACCGGGTTCGAGAGTGCGAACAACGGTCTTGCCCTGGTCGGCGAGAAACTCTTCGAGCAGGTCGGCTTGAGTCGACTTGCCGACACCATCGATGCCTTCGAACGAAATGAATAGACCAGCCACGTTACTTCTTTCTCGTGGCTCCGCGTTTAACCACTCGCGCGGTCGTTGCCGTGCGTCGACCCTTGCCCGCCTTAGCCGGAGCCTCACCCGGTTCGAGTCCGAGCTTCTCACGGCGAATGGCGAGCAGCTCGAACGCGCGATCCGCGGTCATGTCTTCGATGTTGTCATCTTTGGGAATCGTGGCGTTCACAAAGGTGTCGCTGACGTATGCGCCAAACTGACCGGTCTTGATGGTCACCTGGCCCTTGCTCGCTGGGTCTTCACCGAACTCGCGAAGCGGTGTCGCGGCGGTCCGGCGACCGCCATACTTTGGCTGGGCATAAAGTTCGAGCGCTTCTTCGAGCGTGATGGTGAAGATTTGGTCTTCACTGCCGAGCGAGCGCGATTCCTTACCTTTGGTCAGGTATGGACCAAACTTGCCGTTTTGCACCATGATGTCCAGTCCCGATTCCGGGTCGACTCCGACTTTGCGCGGCAGCGCAAGCAGGCTCAGTGCGGTTTCGAGGTCGATTTGGTGCGGATCCATGGTTTTAAAGAGCGACCCGGTCTTTGGCTTGGTGGCACTCGGGTCATCCAACACGACGTATGGGCCGTAGCGGCCATCCTTAAAGAGCACTTCGAAGCCGGTCTCGGGGTCGACTCCAAGCACCTTGTCGGTCACAACCGGCGCATCGACCAGCTCCTGGGCCTTCTGCGGCGTGAGTTCGTCGGGTGCGAGGCCCTCGGGGATGTTCACGATGCGTCGTCCGTTTTCGTCGGCACCATCGGCGTTTGGTTCACCAAAGATCTCGAGGTACGGGCCGTATTGGCCGGTGCGAAGCGTGATCTGATCGGTGATCGGCATCGAGTTGATGGCGCGTGGGTCTTGGTCGAGGATGTGGGTTGCCGTGTAGAGCAATCCGTCGAGGTCATCGCCACCGAAGTAGAAGTGCTTGAGCCAGTCGAGGTAGTTGAGCTCGCCATCGGCGATGCGGTCGAGGTCTTCCTCCATGGATGCGGTGAACTCGTAGTCGATCAGCTTGCCGAAGTTTTCTTCGAGGAATCGGGTGACCGTAAAGGCGATCCACTCTGGAACTAAGGCCTGACCGCGCTTGGTCACATATCCCTTGTTCTGGATGGTCGACATGATGTTGGCATAGGTCGAAGGTCGCCCGATGCCGTCTTCTTCAAGTGCCTTGACCAAGCTCGCCTCGGTGTAACGCGGCGGAGGACTGGTCGAGTGGTCTTTTGCAAAGATCTCGTCGATGCTCAGCTTTTGGCCAACCGCCAGGTTAGGCAGCTTGGACTCGCGTTCATCGTTGTCTTCTTCGTTTCTCGACTCGTCGTGGCCCTCTTCATAGGCAGCGAGGAAGCCTCGGAAAGTCACCACGGTTCCCGAAGCCGAGAACTCGAGGGCGTTGCCGATGACCGGAGCGACCTTGATCTTTGCGGTCGTGGTCGACACCTTTGCGTCTTGCATCTGCGAGGCGACGGTACGGCGCCAAATCAGTTCATAAAGGTCGAACGCTCTTCCAGATAGCTGGGATGCGACTTCCGAAGGCGTGCGGAACACCTCACCGGCTGGGCGAATCGCCTCGTGTGCCTCTTGAGCGTTCTTGGACTTGCCGGTGTAAATGCGCGGGCTAGCTGCGACCATTTCGCTGCCAAACATGGCTGCCGCTTGGCTTCTGGCAGCCTGAATCGCCTGCTGAGAAAGGGTCGGAGAGTCGGTTCGCATATATGTGATGTAACCGTCTTGATAGAGCGACTGCGCGGTGTCCATCGTCTGTTTTGCCGACATACGCAACTTGCGCGACGCTTCCTGCTGCAGGGTCGA